>NZ_DASUFR010000161.1:0-21833 GCF_036274455.1 Nocardioides sp.
CGAGCTCCTCCGCGAACTGGTCATCGACCCCCGCAAGGACTACCAGCCCACCGGCCGACCACCCGGCCCCACCCCCAAATAGACAAAGCCCGAACCCACATCTCGTAGGTCCGGGCCATGCCGATGTCCTGAGACATCACAACGTCGGGCTGACAGGATTTGAACCTGCGGCCTCCTCGTCCCGAACGAGGCGCGCTACCAAACTGCGCCACAGCCCGCTTGTGAGCGGGGCTCACAAGGTCGGGAGCATACCGGAGCAGAACCTGCCTTCCCCAATCGGTTAGGGCCCCGGTCATAGCGTGCGGGGCACCAGGGTGAGCAGCGTCGCCTCCGGACGGCAGGCGACGCGGATCCGGGCGTACGGCGAGGTGCCCAGGCCGGCCGAGACGTGCAGCCACGACGACCCCGGGTCGCCGTCGCGGGAGGTGGCCGGGTGACGGTGCAACCCCTTGGCGCGGCGTGGCTCGAGGTCGCAGTTGGTCGTGAGCGCGCCGACGCCGGGCAGGCATACCTGGCCGCCGTGGGTGTGGCCGGCGAGGATCGCGTCGTAGCCGTCGGCGGCGAACTGGTCGAGCACCCGCAGGTACGGCGCGTGGGCCACCGCCAGCCGCACGTCGGCCGACCGGTCGGCCGGCCCCGCGACGGCCGAGAGCCGGTCGTAGAACAGGTGCGGGTCGTCGACGCCGGCGAAGGCGAACGAGAGCTCGCCCACCTTGACCACCTCGCGGCGGTTGGTCAGGTCGACCCAGCCGGAGGCGGTGAACCCATCGCGCAGGTCGGGCCACGGCAGCCGGGCCGAGGAGACCTTGCGGCTCCCGTCGTCGGGGAGCAGGTAGCGCAGCGGGTTGCGCAGCGTCGGGCTGAAGTAGTCGTTGGAGCCGAAGACGAAGACCCCCGGCGTGTCGAGCAGCGCCCCGAGCGCGTCGCGCACGGCAGGCACCGCGGCCGCGTGCGCGAGGTTGTCGCCGGTGTTGACCACCAGGTCCGGCCGCAGGGTCGCCAGCGCCGCGAGCCACTCCTGCTTGCGCGTCTGGCCCGGGGTCATGTGGATGTCGCTGACGTGCAGCACCCGCACCGGGTCGGCCCCCTCGGGCAGCAGCGGGACCTCGACGCGGCGCAGTGTGTACTGGCGCGCCTCCCACGCGGCGTACGCCGTCAGCCCGGCCCCGGCCACCGCACCGGCGCCGAGGACCCCGCCCAGTGCTCGCGCGATGACCACTCGTCAAGGCTGCCACAATGGCGGGCGTGGCCGAGCTGAAGGACCGACTCCGCACCGATCTCACCGCCTCGATCAAGGCGCGCGACGAGGTGCGCTCCTCCACCCTGCGGATGGTGCTCACCGCGATCACCAACGCCGAGGTGGCGGGCAAGGAGGCGCGCGAGCTCAGCGACGACGAGGTGATCGGGGTCCTCTCCACCGAGGCCAAGAAGCGCCGCGAGGCGGCCACCGCCTTCGACGACGGCGGCCGCGCCGAGATGGCGGAGAAGGAGCGCGCCGAGGCGGCGGTGATCGCCGACTACCTGCCCGCGCAGCTCTCCGAGGACGAGATCGTCGCCCTGGTCACCGCGGCCGTCGAGCAGACCGGCGCCGCCGGCGAGGGCATGAAGGCGATGGGCAAGGTCATGGGCGTGGTCCAGCCCCAGGTCCGTGGCCGGGCCGACGGCGGCGTGGTGGCCGCGGAGGTACGTCGGCAGCTGGGTTGACTACCAGCCCCGGCTGCGGAGGTTTCGACAGCTCGGCCGCGACCTCGTTCCTCGGTCGCGCTCGCTGCTCAACCACCGACGAGCGCACCCCTGCTCGTACCTCGCAGGGTGCGCTCAGCGCCCGTGACCGTGGCCACCGCCGTGGCCATGACCGTGGCCGCCCCCGTGACCCTTCGGCGGCTTGGGCTGCGGCACCGACGTGACGCCCACGCCCTCGATGCCCTGGGGGTAGACGAAGTCGTCGTAGGGCATCCCCGCGGTGAGCGGCTTGAGCGCGTCGCCCCAGATCGGGGCGGCGAACCCGGACCCCGACGCCTCGTAGATGTAGGTGCCGTCGATGGTCTTGCCGACCAGTGAGTCGGGCCGGCCCTCGGCGTCGATGCCGGCGATCGTCGCGGCTGCGGCGTAGTGGGCGGTGTAGCCGCAGAACCAGACCGCCTTCTGCTCCTGCGTCGTGCCCGTCTTGCCCGCGGCCGCGACGGTCAGCCGCTGGGCGGAGGCGAAGCCGCCCTCGATGACGCCACGGAGCACGTCGCTGACCGCGTCGGCGACGTTCTGCGGGAGCACCTGCGTGCACTGGGGTGCGTACTGCTGCAGGACGTTTCCGGCGGAGTCGCTGATCTCGGTGACCGGGCGCGAGGCGCAGTGCAGCCCGCGTGCGGCGAAGGTGGCGTAGGCCTCCGCCATCTCCAGGGGCGAGGCGTCCGCGATGCCGAGGGTGAACGACGGGTAGCGCTCGGCCTGCGGGTCGGTCAGCTTGACGCCGAGCTTCTGGGCGAGCTCGTAGGGCTTGCAGACGCCGGTCTTCTCCTCGAGCTGGAGGAAGTAGGTGTTGATCGAGTTCCGCGTGCCCGAGTACATGTTGAACATGCCGGTGCCGGTGGAGTTGCTGGCGGTGTAGGGCCCTCCGAACGTGCCCTCGCCGGGGCAGTTGGAGAAGTCCGACATGTCGAAGGTCATCGGCGAGCCCGAGTTGAACGACGTCGTCAGCGGGAGGCCGTCCTCGAGCGCGGTGGCGAGGGTGAAGACCTTGAACGTCGACCCGGGCTGGAAGCCGTTCGCTCCGCCGTACTCCTTGGGGACGGTGAAGTTGATGTAGGTCTCGCCCTGCTTCTTGCGGTTGCCCATCGGGCGCGACTGCGCCAGCGCGACGACGTTGCCGGTGCCGGGCTGCTCGATGGCAAGCGCCCCGATGGCCGGGTCGGTCTTGCGGACGTGGGCCGCGACCGCGTTGTCGGCGTCACGCTGGGCGTTGGGGTCGAGCGTGGTCTTGATCGTCAGGCCGCCGTTCTTGAGCAGGTTGCGGCGCTGCTGGAGGGTGGCCCCCAGTGACGGATCCTGGAGCAGGTAGTTGATGACGTAGTCGCAGAAGAACGGCGCCGTGGAGTTCACGCACCCGTTGTCGACGTCCTGGACGTCGAGGCCGAGGTCCTTCTGCTTGTTCTTCTCGACCTTCTCCTGGGGCACGGTGTTGAGCTGCGCCATCCGGTCGAGCACGACGTTGCGCCGCTCGAGCGCCTTGTCGGGGAACTTCGTCGGGTCGTAGCCGTAGGGGTTCTTCACCAGCCCGGCCAGCATCGCCGACTGCCGCAGGTTGAGGTCGCGGGCGTTGACGTTGAAGTAGTGCTTCGCCGCGGCCTGGACGCCGTACGCGCCGTCGCCGAAGTAGGCGGTGTTGAGGTAGCGCTCGAGGATCCAGTCCTTGGAGTGGGTCTGCTCGAGCGCGATGGCGTAGCGCAGCTCCTTGAGCTTGCGCGCGTAGGTGTCCGCCGTCGCCGCCGCGCGCTCGGCCTTGGTCTTTGCCTGGCTCTGCAGGGTGAGCTTCACCAGCTGTTGGGTGATCGACGACCCGCCCTGGACCACGCCGTTGTTGGCCTGGTTGGTGATGAGCGCGCGCAGCGTGCCCTTCAGGTCGAGCGCCCCGTGCTGGTAGAAGCGGTAGTCCTCGATCGCCACGATCGCCTTGACCATGGTCCGCGAGATCCCCTTGAGGGGCACGATGATGCGGTTCTCGTCGTAGTAGGACGCCAGCCGGTTGCCGTTGGCGTCGAGGATCGTGGTCCGCTGGGGGAGGGCGTCGGTCTCGAGCTCCTCCGGCAGGTTGTCCATGGTCCGTGCGACGTTGCGGGCGCCGATCCCGGTCAGCCCCGCGAACGGGATCGCCAGCCCGGCGACCACGACGCCGAGCACGGCGGCGACCGCGACCATCACCACCAGGTGGGTCAGGACGCGGTACGCCGGAAGCCGCTCGTGGCGGGGCATGGACACGCTCACAGGATACGGATGCACGCCGAACGCTCCCAGTTGCCGACCAACCGCTCGGAGGGTTTTCGCCTCATGTGCGTCGAGGAGAACAGTGCTGGCTGTCTTGTCTACCCCGGCGAGCTTCGGCCTGGATGTCCCCGACGACGCGAGCTTCGCTCGCAACAGCCCCGTTCGCTCGCTCGCGCTCGCTCCGAGGCTGTCGTCGGGGCCACCAGGCCGATCGCCGGGCGCCTCGCTGCGCTCGGAAAGACCCGGTCTTTCGCGGGCGAAGCCCGCGCGCCCCGCGATCGGTCCCATGGCCGCGGCGACATAGAAGGAGCGAGCGTGAGCGAGCGAACTTCGTGCGCGAGCGCCAGCTCGCGTCGCCGCGGACTGGGGCCGAAGCTCGCGGGGGTGTCAAATAACGCTGGCGGCCGGCTGAAGGCCCTCAGGGAAGGGCGTCAACCGGCCGCGAGCGTTCCTGACGCGAGTCAGGAGCTGTGGGGGATTTTGTTGTGGGGACGAGCTCGAACGTGGGGTTCAGGCGGAGACCTGCTCCTCGGACTCCTGCTCCGCCTTGGTGCGAGCGGCCTCGAGGACGGCCCGCCAGGAGGCGTTGGGTCGGCGACGGAGGAGCGCCCGGCGCTCACGCTCCGTCATACCGCCCCACACGCCCCACTCGATCTGGTTGTCGAGCGCCTCGGCGAGGCACTCGGTCCGCACCGGGCATCCGGTGCACAGCTGCTTGGCCTTGTTCTGCTCGGCGCCACGGACGAAGAGCTCGTCGGGCTGCGCCTGCCGGCACGCCGCGCGGGGGGTCCAGTCCTCGATCCACATGTCTTCTGCCCTGCCAGTCTCCGAGAGAGGAAGATTTCCTTGCTGCCCTGCTGGTGCGGGGCACTTTGTCCCGGGGGCCCGAGCTGTCCCTCCCCGTGGGACAGAAAGTTACGAATCGGAGCACCCCGCGAGGTACGGGTGAACGCTCCGACCTCCATAGTCCGAAATGACTAGTCAGTCGGGACTAGTAGGCGCCTTGGGAGGGGGCCGGACGGGCAGCCGCAGGCGTGTTCTGAGCCTGGAACGGCCCCTCGGGGCCGCCTGTGGGGGCGTGTCGCGGTTGCGGTGGCCGGGTCCGGCGCACTCGCCGCCTCGGGGACCCGAGGCGACCCCAGGCCAGATGACTGGGGAGCCGGGCCGGTTGAACCCGCCACGGCGCTACCCCTGATCTGCTAGCAGCCTCCCGATCACCCGCAGCCCGTCGAGGTCGTGCACGTCGCCGGCCAGGGCGGGGACGACCGCGGTGGCGACGTTCGGGTGCGCCGCTGCGAACCGCTCGCGCAGCCCCGCCTCCCGCTGGACCGTCCGTTCCCGGTCGGCGTGCAGCCGGAGCAGCCCGGCGGTGAGCGGGGCGGTCGGCGACGGGGCCTCGCGCCGCAGCCGGGCCGCGGCCGCCATCGCCTCGTCCGCGGACAGCGACCCCAGTGACGGGGGGCTCGCACGGTTGACGACCAGGCCGGCCAGCGGCATCCGGTCCTCGCTGAGCCGCTCCACGAAGTACGCCGCCTCGCGCAGGGCGTCGGTCTCGGGGGCCGCGATGACCAGGAACGCCGTGCCGGGCGCCTGCAGCAGCGCGTAGGTCTGCTGCGCACGGGCGCGGAAGCCGCCGAAGACCGTGTCGAGCGCCGACACGAACATCTGGAGGTCGGTGAGGAACTGGCCGCCGAGGACCTTCGAGAGGGCGCCGGTGACGATGCCGAGACCGGCGGTCATGATCCGGGCCGGTCCGCGAGCCGGCGCCAGCAGCATCCGGACGAACCGGCCGTCGAGGAACGACGAGAGTCGCTCGGGCGCGTCGAGGAAGTCGAGGGCGGAGCGGGACGGTGGGGTGTCGACCACGATCAGGTCGTAGGTGCCGGCGGCCTGTGCGTCGCGCCGGAGCTGGCCGAGCTTCTCCATCGCCATGTACTCCTGCGTCCCCGCGAACGACGAGGAGAGAGCGATGTAGAAGGGGTTCTCGAGGATCTGCCTGGCCTTCTCGGGCGTGGCCTGGGACTCCACGACCTCGTCGAAGGTCCGCTTCATGTCGAGCATCATCGCGTCGAGCGAGCCGCTGTGGTCGGCGGCGCCCTCGATGCCCGGGACGGGTCGAGGTGTGTTGTCGAGCACCTCGATCCCCATCGACTGGGCCAGCCGCCGGGCCGGGTCGATGGTCAGCACCACGACCTTCCGGCCACGCTCGGCCGCCCGCAGCGCCAGTGCCGCCGACGTGGTGGTCTTGCCGACGCCGCCGGAGCCGCAGCAGACGATGATGCCGGTGCCGCGGTCGTCGAGCAGCGCGTCCACGTCCAGCGGCTGCGGGCTGGTGGCCCGGGCGGCCAGCGGCCCGACCCGTGGGTGGGTGCGGGTCATTTCCGGGGTCCCCACGGAATCGAGAGCCCACCGCGCGATTTCTTGGGGTGAGTCATGCCATGCCTCCCTCACGCAGGCACGCCGCGAGCTCGTAGAGCCCGCCGAGGTCGACTCCCTGGGAGAGCTGGGGCAGCTCGTAGGTCGGGACGCCGAGCTGCTTGACCAGCTTGTGCTGCGCGTCCTCCAACGCCCGGCGCACGGCGTGGTCGTGCGCCTCGTCGAGGAGCCCGTCCACCAGCTCGTCGGAGACGTCCACGCCGGCTGCCGCCAGGTCCGAGGCGATGGCGGCGCGGTCCAGCTCGCCCTTGCGGGCCGCGGCCAGGTCCTTCACGCGCAGGTCGCGCGGGCGGAGCATGTTCACGACGACACCGCCGACCGGCAGTCCCACCTCGCGCACGTGGGCGATGCCGTCGGTGGTCTCCTGGACCGGCATCTCCTCCAGCACGCTGACGAAGTGGATCGCGGTCCGTGGTGAGCGGAACAGCGTCATCATCGTCTCGGCCTGGTGCTTGACCGGCCCGACCTTGGCCAGCCCGGCCAGCTCGTCGCTGACGTTGAGGAACTGCGTGATCCGGCCGGTGGGCGGGGCGTCGAGCACCACGGCGTCGTACTCCCGAGCGCCCTTGTTGCGGCTGTTGCGCTGCACCGCCTCGTAGACCTTGCCGGTGAGCAGCACGTCGCGAACGCCGGGCGCGATGGTGGTCGCGAACTCGACGACGCCGAACCGGTCCAGGGCCCGGCCGGCGCGGCCCAGCCGGTAGTACATCGAGAGGTACTCCATCAGCGCGGCCTCGGGGTCGATGTGCAGCGCGTGCACGACGCCCGGTGTGGGGTCGCCGGGCCCGTCACCGCGCAGCCCGGTGGCGATCCGGCGCTCGGCGTAGGGGAGGGGGTCGACGTCGAACATCCGCGCGATGCCTTGGCGCCCCTCGACCTCGCAGACCAGCACGTCCTTGCCGTGGGAGGCCAGCGCGAGCGCCAGGGCGGCGGCCACCGTCGACTTGCCGGTGCCGCCCTTGCCGGTCACCACGTGCAGCCGCACGCCGGCCCAGTCGCTCATGCCTCGGCCGCCCACGGGAGCAGAGGGCCGCCCGGTCCGAAGGTCACCTGCGTGAGCCTAGGTGTGCACGACCCATTAGGTTCGGATCGGCTCGATTGGAGGCGGAGATGGACAAGGTGGTGGGCTCGGCCGCGCAGGCCGTGGCCGACGTGCCCGACGGCGCGACGATCGCGGTCGGCGGGTTCGGGTTGTGCGGGATCCCCTCGGTGCTGATCCAGGCGCTGCTGGACGCGGGCACCAAGGAGCTCGAGGCGGTCTCCAACAACGCCGGCGTCGACGGCTGGGGGCTCGGGCTGCTGCTCGAGCAGGGCCGGCTGCGGCGGATGGTGGCGTCCTACGTCGGGGAGAACAAGGAGTTCGCGCGGCAGTACCTCTCCGGGGAGCTCGAGGTCGAGCTGACCCCGCAGGGGACCCTGGCGGAGCGGATGCGGGCCGGCGGCTCGGGGATCGCCGCGTTCTACACCGCGACCGGCGGCGGCACCCAGGTGGCCGAGGGCGGTCTGCCGTGGCGCTACGACGCCGAGGGCAACGTGGTGAGGTCCAGCCCGCCGAAGGACACCCGCACCTTCAAGGTCAAGGACGGGGCCGGTCTGGTCGACAAGGAGTTCGTGCTCGAGGAGGCGATCGTCGCCGACTTCGGGCTGGTGCGTGCGTGGAAGGGTGACCGCCACGGCAACCTCGTCTACCGCGACTCGGCGCGCAACTTCAACCCGCTGGCGGCGATGTGCGGTCGGGTCACCATCGCCGAGGTCGAGCACCTGGTCGAGCCGGGCGACCTCGACCCCAACCAGGTCCACACCCCGGGTGCGTTCGTGCAGCGGGTGGTGGCGCTGACGCCCGAGCAGGCCGCCGACAAGCGGATCGAGAAGAAGACCGTCCGCAGCCGAGAGGGGGCCTGACATGGCCGAGTCACAGGGGTGGACCCGTGAGGAGATGGCGGCCCGCGCCGCCGCGGAGCTGACCGACGGCTCGTATGTCAACCTCGGCATCGGGCTCCCGACCCTGGTGCCCAACTACGTCGCCGACGACGTCGAACTGGTCCTGCAGTCGGAGAACGGCATCCTCGGCGTCGGCGCCTACCCCTACGACGGGGAGGAGGACCCCGACCTCATCAACGCCGGCAAGGAGACGGTCACGCTGCGGCGCGGGGCGTCGTTCTTCGACTCCGCGACCTCGTTCGGGATGATCCGCGGCGGCAAGATCGACGCCGCGATCCTCGGCGCCATGCAGGTCTCCAAGGACGGCGACATCGCCAACTGGATGATCCCCGGCAAGATGGTCAAGGGGATGGGCGGTGCGATGGACCTCGTGCACGGCGCCAAGCGGGTGATCGTGCTGATGGAGCACGTCGCCAAGGACGGCACCTACAAGATCGTCAACCAGTGCACGCTGCCCTACACCGGCCGCGGCGTGGTGCAGCGGATCATCACCGACCTGTGCGTCATCGACGTCGTCCCCGCGTCCCAAGGCGGCGGGCTGAAGCTCGTCGAGCTCGCGCCGGACGTCACCGAGGACGAGGTCCGCGACAAGACCGAGCCGGAGCTGGCGTGACCATCGCGAACGGCACGCTCGTCCGGGTCGGCGGGGTCACCCTGGCGGGGCTGGTGCGCTCACGGCGCAAGCGGGCGGTCCTGCTCGCCGGCAGCTACGCCGCCGGGTGGGTGGTCGGACCGCGTGGCATCCAGCTGTTCTCGGTCACCGGCATCGAGAGCGACAGCCCGGTGCTGCGCGAGGGCGTCCCGGTCACGACGGCGACCCTGTCGTGGACGGCGGCGCAGCTCCTCGTCCTGCGCGGCCTGGAGGTTCTGCCCCTGCCCCGCCTCGTCACGGTGCCGGCCTACGCCGCCGCGCTGGCCCTGGTCGAGGACCAGGTCTCGGCGTCGTTCGAGCGGGCCAGGGCGAGCGCGATCGAGCGGGCCGACTCAGCTCCGGCCTGACGGGGCCAGCCCCTCGACCAGCTCGGTGAGGTGGTCGAGGCGCGCCTTGAGGTCGTCGTAGTGGTGCGCGTTCTGCCGGTGCAGGTTCGGGACGACCACGACCTTGCCACTGGGCTCGAGCCAGGCCGTCCGGACGTCCTCGACGGTCTGCGCCCCTGCGGACTGAAGCGCGGCCAGCAGGTCGTCCTGGGACAGCTCCTCCCGCCTGAGCGCCTCCTCGACCACCTGGCCGTCCCTGATCAGCAGGGTCGGGGTGCCTTCGACGACCTTCTGGGCCCGGCGGCTCCGGAACACGACGAAGGCGAGAGCGGCGTCGACGAGGAACAGCACAGTCGCGCCGACCACCGCTCCGGTCACCGAGTTGTCGGCGCCGATGAGGCCGTTCTGGACCGCGTTCGCCACCGCGAGCAGCACCACGAAGTCCAGTGTGTTCAGCTGGCTCAGCTCGCGCTTGCCGGCCAGCCGCAGCGCGACAACGAGGAAGAGGTAGATCGAGACCGCTCGGATGACCTTCTCGGCAAGCGTGAGGTCGAGATCGAACATGGCGTGCCACATGACGGCATCGTCCTCCCGGCCTCGCGGAACTAAGGTCAGCGGGTGGCGATCGCGAACTACCGGGACCTGTGCATCGACGCGGTCGACGACGCGAGGATGCAGCAGTTCTGGGCCGAGACCCTGGGGCTCGAGCCGGTGCCCGACGACGGCGGGACCCTCGACCTCGTGGGGCCGACGCCGCAGCACCGGGTGTGGATCAACAAGGTCCCCGAGCCCGTGACCGTCAAGCAGCGGGTGCACCTCGACGTCAACGCCGCGACGACCCAGGAGGTCCTCGACCTGGGCGCGACGTTGCTCGACTGGGGTCCGCTGCCCTGGGACGTGCTCGCCGACCCCGAGGGTGGGGAGCTGTGCGTCTTCGTGCCCGCGGACGTGCAGGGCGAGCTGCCGGCGTACCGGCTCCGCGAGGTGATCGTGGACTCGGCCGACGCGCACGCGATCGCCGCGTGGTGGGCCGAGGTGCTGGGCGCCACGTTCCGGCCCGGCGACGAGGACGAGGCCGCGGTCAGCGACGCATCGGGGATGCCCTTCCCGCTGGTCTTCGGCAACGTGCCGGAGCCCAAGACGGTCAAGAACCGCATCCACTGGGACGTCGAGAGCGACGACGTGCAGGCGCTGCTCGACCACGGCGCCACCTGGCTGCGCGGGCCCGACCGCGAGATCCGCCACCATGTCCTGGCCGACCCGGAGGGCAACGAGTTCTGCGTGATGAAGCCTCGGAAGTGACCCCGGAGGCCCGCGAGTAGGGTGCCGAACATGACCAAGTGGGAGTACCTGACCGCGCCGATCCTGACGCACGCGGCCAAGCAGATCCTCGACAACTTCGGCGCCGACGGGTGGGAGCTGGTCCAGATCGCGCCGGGGATGAACCCGGAGAACCTGGTCGGCTACTTCAAGCGTCCGGTCGAGGCATGAGCACGCCCGAGGAGCGGCTCGCCGAGCTCGGCCTGACGGTCCCCGAGGTCGTCCCGCCGGTGGCGGCGTACGTCCCGGCCGTGCGCAGCGGCGACCTGGTGTTCACCGCAGGCCAGCTTCCGCTTCGGGCCGGCGAGCTGATCGCGACGGGCAAGGTCGGCGCCGAGGTGACCGAGGAGGAGGCCTTCGCGTGCGCCCAGCAGTGCGCGCTCAACGTGATCGCCGCGGTCAAGGCCGAGATCGACGACCTGTCGCTGGTCAGGCGGGTCGTGAAGGTCGTGGTCTTCGTCGCGTCGGCGCCCACCTTCACCGCGCAGCCCAAGGTCGCCAACGGCGCCTCGGAGCTCCTCGGCGAGGTCTTCGGCGACGCCGGCGTCCATGCCCGCTCCGCGGTGGGCGTCGCCGCCCTCCCCCTCGACGCACCGGTCGAGGTCGAGGCCGTCGTCAAGCTGTGAAGGACGCCCGACGAGCGTGAGGATCCCCGTGCCCCCGGTGCCGCTCCCGGACCACCTGGTCGAGGTCGCCCGCGACTTCGCCGAGGGGCGCCGTGAGCCGGCGCAGCCGCGGGACGCCGCCACGGTCATGCTGCTGCGCGACGCCGACCACGGGCCGGCGGTCTACTACCTGCGCCGGCAGGCGTCGATGGAGTTCGCCGCCGGGATGTGCGTCTACCCGGGGGGTGGCGTCGACCCGCGCGACTTCGACCGCGACGTCGCCTGGGAGGGCCCGGCACCCGCGGACTGGGCCCGGCGCCTCGGCTGCGACGAGGAGATGGCGCGGGCGCTGGTCTGTGCCGCGGTGCGCGAGACGTTCGAGGAGTCCGGTGTCCTCCTGGCCGGGCCGCACGGCGACGACGTCGTCGCCGACACCACCGGACCCGACTGGGAGGCGGACCGGCGCGCGCTGGAGTCCCGCGAGCTGGCGATGACCGAGCTCCTGACCCGGCGCGGGCTGGTGCTGCGCACCGACCTGCTGGGCGTGTGGGCGGCCTGGCTGACGCCGGTCTTCGAGCCGAGGCGGTTCCGCACGTGGTTCTTCGTCGCCCTGCTTCCCGCGGGGCAGCGCACCCGGGACGTCTCGTCGGAGTCGTCGGAGGTGGCCTGGCTGCCGGTCCGCGACGCCGTGGCGATGGCCGACCGCGGGGAGATGCTGATGATGCCGCCGACCTACCTGACCTCGCTGGAGGTCGCCGACCACGGCACCGCGGCCGAGGTGATGGACGTGGCCCACGGCCGCACGGTCGAGATGCACACGCCCGGTCTCGAGGCGCTCGACGACGGCTGGACGCTGTCGGTCCCTGAGCACCTGCGGCCGCTCCTCGCGGCCCACCACGGCGCATGAGCGAGCGCTGGACCGGCGGGCCCTTCGGCGAGCGGGCCCGCTGCTTCCTGGCTCCGAACCCCGGGCTGATGACGCTCGACGGCACCAACACCTGGGTCCTCACCGAGCCGGGTGCGTCGCGCTCGATCGTCGTGGACCCCGGCCCGATCGAGGACGGCCACGTCGACGAGCTCGACGAGCAGACCGGCGACGTCGCGCTGGTGCTCCTGACCCACCGGCACTTCGACCACTCCGAGGTGGCCGCCGAGCTCGGGCGCCGCAAGGGCTGCCCAGTGCGCGCCCTCGACCCGGCGTACTGCGTCGGCGGCGACCCGCTGGCCGACGACGAGCTGGTCGGGGTCGACGGGCTGCGGCTACGGGTGGTCGCGACACCGGGCCACACCTCCGACTCGGTCTCCTTCCTGCTGCCCGCCGAGCGCGCGCTGCTCACCGGAGACATGGTGCTGGGGCGCGGTACGACGGTCGTCGCCTACCCCGACGGAGAGCTCGGCCCCTACTTCGACTCGATCGCGCGGATGCGCTCGCTGGCCGCCTCCGGCGACGTGGTCACGATCTGGCCCGCGCACGGCCCCGTGCTCGACGACGCGCTGGGCACGCTCGACCACTACCTCGTGCACCGCAGGGAGCGGCTCGGGCAGGTCGAGGCCGCCCTCGCCCGGCTCGGCGTCGCCCGCCCCGACCCCGACGACGAGGAGCTCCCGCGCCGGGTCGTCGAGATCGTCTACCAGGACGTCGACGAGTCGCTCTGGGAGGCCGCCGAGTGGTCGGTCCGCGCGCAGCTGGCCTACCTCGCCGGACAGCGCTAGTCCAGCACCGGCTCGGCCACCCGCTCCCGGCTCCCGGTCGCCCCGACGCTGGCGACCATGACGCAGAGCACGGCGAGCCACTCCAGCGGGCTGAGGAACTCACCGAGCACGAGCATGCCCGCCAGCGCCGCCGCGGCCGGCTCCAGGCACATCAGGATGCTGAAGACGTCGGCCCGGATCCGGCGCAGCGCCACGAGGTCGCAGGCGTAGGGGATCGCCGAGCTGAGCAGGCCGACCGTCGCGCCCACGACCAGGATCCGCGGGTCGAGCAGGGCATCCCCGGCGGTCCGCACCGCGAACGGCGCCAGCAGCACGGCCGCCACGGCGCTCGCCACCGCCAGCCCCTCGACGCCCTCCCAGCGCTTCCCGGTCCGGGCGCTCAGGAGGATGTAGGTCGCCCACATCGTCGCGGCGAGCAGGGCGAAGCCGATCCCGGCGACGTCCAGGTCGGCGTGGCCCAGCGCGGGCAGCCCGACTCCGATGGCGGCGAGCCCGACCCAGACCAGGTCGCGAGGGCGGCGCGAGAGCGCCGCGGCGAGCACCAGCGGGCCGGAGAACCCGATGGCCACGGCGAGGCCGAGCGGGATCCGGGCGATCGCCTGGTAGGTCGACCAGTTCATGGCGCCGAGGGCCAGCCCGAACCCGACGACGGTCAGCCAGTCGGCGCGTGTGCGCCCGTGGAGCCGGGGCCGGGCGATGACCACGAAGACCAGCGCGCTCGTGGCGAGCCGCAGCCAGACCACGCCGGTGGGGTCGACCCGGCCGAAGAGGTTCTTGGCCACCGCCGCGCCGAGCTGCGCCGACCCGATCCCCGCCAGGACGACCCACACCGGGGAGATCGTGCGCCGCTCCTGCATCCCGGCGACGGTAGTTGCCGCTACGCAAGAACGGCGAGCAAATTAGCGCGGAGACAGTCGCCCCGGCCCGGTCTGTTGAATCGGGACATCCGCCGGTCGATTCGGTACTTCCGCCGGTCGATTCGGTACTTCAGACGGAGACGACAGCCACTTCTCGTCCACAGTGCGTCGTACCCGCACGCCCTCCACAGGTCGGCGCGGGCGCCATCCTGATCTCGCGGGGCAGCGGGAAGACCTGGACGCATGATGATCAGGAAGCAGGTCTGGCCCGATGGGCCGTTCACTCGTGCCGACCTCCACGTCGACAACCCGGATGCCGCGTTGAAGCGCGGCCTGCGCAGCGGAGCGATCCGCCCGGTCCTCCGCGGGGTGTTCGTTCGCATGGAGGTCATCGACACGACGCTGATGCGCGCCGAGGCGGTCGCCAGGGTGGTCCGGCCGCATCACGTGGTGACCGATCGGACTGCTGCCTGGCTGCACGGGATCGACGTACACGTCAACGCCGAACGCGATGGCATACCTCCCGTCGAGACGTGCGCGCTGCGCGGGGCCGAGCCCACGAGCATCGCCGGGATCGACGCGCGGACCCGCGACCTGCGCCCCGATGACGTGACGACGGTGCACGGTGTCCCGGTCACGACGCCGCTGCGCACCGCGCTCGACCTGGGGTGTTGTCTGCGGCGGCGTGAGGCGTACGCCGCCCTGAACGCCTTCGCGGCGCGGTTCGGGTTCACCGCGGGTGGTTATGAGCAGGCGTTGGGCCGGTTTCGGCGCCGACGCGGGGTCGTCCAGCTCCGCGAGCTGGCCTCCCTGGTCGATCCCCGGATCGAGTCCGAGCGGGAGTCGTGGGTGCTGCTCTCGATCAACGACGCCGACCTGCCTCTTCCTGAGCCGCAGTACTGGATCGAGATCGACTGCGTGCCGACGTACCGGCTCGACTTCGCCTATCCCCTGCTTCGGGTCTGCGTGGAGTACGACGGGATCGACTTCCATCTGCGGTCACCGGAGCAGATGGAGGCCGACCGCCGGCGGCGGACGTGGCTGAGCGACGACGGGTGGACGGTGATCGTCGTTCGGCGTGGCGACTTCGGTGCGGCGGCCCGCGAGCGCTGGCTGGGCGAGCTCCGCGGCGCGCTGGCACCGGCGTACACGAACCGACGATGGAAGTGGTGAGACCCCGGAGTCGACCGGCGGAACTCCGGAGTCGACCGGCGGAACTCCCGAATCAACGGGCTCGGCGCGCCAGTCGCTCGACGTCCATGATCACGACCGAGCGGGGCTCGAGCCGGAGCCAGCCGCGGGAGGCGAAGTCCGCCAGCGCCTTGTTGACGGTCTCACGGGAGGCGCCGACCAGCTGGGCGAGCTCCTCCTGGGTGAGGTCGTGGTGGACGTGCACGCCGTCGTCGGCGGTGCGGCCGAACCGGTCGGCCAGGTCGAGCAGGGCCTTGGCGACCCGGCCGGGGACGTCGGAGAAGACCAGGTCGGCGACCACGTCGTTGGCCTTGCGGAGCCGGCCGGCCAGCTGTGCCAGCAGGCCACGGGCGACGACCGGGCGGCCCTCCAGCCAGCGGAGGAGGTCCTCGTGCGACAGCGAGGCGAAGGTCGTGTCGGTGACCGCGGTGACCGTGGCGGAGCGCGGGCCGGGGTCGAACAGCGACAGCTCGCCGAACATCTGGCCGGGGCCGAGGATCGCGAGGAGGTTCTCGCGGCCGTCGGAGGAGGTGCGGCCGAGCTTCACCTTGCCGTCGAGGACGATGTAGAGCTTGTCGCCCGAGTCGCCCTCGTGGAAGAGCACGTCGCCGCGGCGCAGCCGGGTCTCGGCCATCGAGGACCGCAGGGCGGTCGCCGCCTCGTCGTCGAGCGCGCTGAAGAGCGGGGCCTGACGAAGCACGTCGTTGTCCACTTGATCCTCCGCCTCAGGCCCCGCCGGTTCGGAGCCGCAGGAATCCTATCCAGTGGCGTAGGTCACAGGAACCACCCCCGTCCCCGCGGCGCCGTGGCCACGGCTCTGGCCGAAGCGACGGTGTGGGTGGCCGCACCTATCCTTGTGCGGTGCCCGACCCCGCGCTCGCCGACCCCGTTGCGGGAGAGAGCCGCACCAGCCTGGTCCGGCGTGCACGCAAGATCAACCGGGTGCTCGGGCAGACCTACCCCGACGCCACGATCGAGCTCGACTTCGACGACCCGTTCCAGCTGCTGGTCGTCACCGTGCTCTCCGCGCAGACCACCGACAAGCGGGTCAACGCCGTACGGCCGACGCTGTTCGCGGCCTACCCCGACGCCCGGGCGATGGCGGGAGCCGAGCGGGAGCACCTGGAGAAGATCATCGGCCCGCTGGGCTTCTTCCGGGCCAAGACCGAGTCGCTGCTCAAGCTGAGTGCCTACCTGGTCGAGCACCACAACGGGGAGGTCCCCCACACGCTCGAGGAGCTGGTCAAGCTGCCGGGGGTGGGCCGCAAGACGGCCAACGTCGTCCTCGGCAACGGGTTCGGCATCCCGGGCATCACCGTCGACACCCACTTCGGCCGGCTCTCGCGGCGGTTCGGCTGGACCACCGAGACCGACCCGGTCAAGGTCGAGCACGCAGTGGGTGCGCTGTTCCCCAAGAAGGACTGGGTGATGCTGAGCCACCACCTGATCTGGCACGGGCGCCGGTGCTGCCACGCCCAGAAGCCGGCGTGCGGGGCCTGCCCGGTGGCGCGGTGGTGCCCGTCGTACGGCGCCGGCCCGACCGACCCCGAGACCGCCGCCAAGCTGCTGCGCACCGAGGGCCGCAACTGATGCGCGCAGTCGCCGCGCTGGCTGCCGCTGCGCTGACGCTGGCCCTGACCGGCGCGCTGGCCGCGTGCGACACCCGGCAGGAGAGCCCGATCATCCCCGGGCCCGGCCCGAGCCGGGTCAAGGTCGACACCGCCGAGCTGCGCGCGCTCAAGGCGACGACCGGCGTCCAGGACTGCGTGCCCGGACCGGGTGGCGGCGCGCTGCCCGACGTCACGCTCGCGTGCCTCGGCGGCGGCACCAGCGTCGACCTCTCCTCGCTGAGGGGGCCGATGGTCCTGAGCCTGTGGTTCGCCGGGTGCGCTCCGTGCAAGCAGGAGATGCCGGCCCTGCAGGCCTTCTTCGAGCACCACGGCGACCAGGTGCCGGTGCTGGGCGTGGACTTCCAGGACCAATATCCCGGCAGCGCCCTCGAGACCCTCAAGAAGCGGGGCGTGACCTACCCGTCGGTGGCCGACCCTGGCGGTGAGCTGATGGACACCGACGAGTTCGCCAAGATCCCCGGCCTCCCGGCGATGTACTTCATCGACCGCAAGGGAGCGGTCTCCCACGTCGAGTTCGGCGGGCTCGACTCCGAGGAGGAGATCGTCGACCTCGTCCGCGACCACCTCGGAGTCGACCTTTGACCGCCTCCCCGGAGCGGCCGAGCCTTCCTGACTGGCTGCGGCCGGTGGAGGAGGCCGCCCGGTCGATCACCGTCCACGACCTCACCCGCTTCATGCCGCCCGACGACGAGGAGCCCCGCGAGAGCGCCGTGCTGATGCTGTTCGGCGAAGGAGCCTCCGGGCCCGACCTGCTGCTCACCGAGCGGAGCCACACGATGCGCTCGCACCCCGGGCAGGTCTCGTTCCCAGGCGGGGCGGTCGACCCCGGCGAGCTGCCGGCGCAGACCGCGCTGCGCGAGGCCGAGGAGGAGACCGGCCTCGCGCCCGACGGCGTGACGGTGTTCGCCGAGCTGCCCCCGTTGTGGCTGCCACCCAGCAACTACTCGGTGGTCCCGGTGCTCGCGTGGTGGCACGAGCCCAGCGCGGTCCACGCCGTCTCGCCCGACGAGGTGCACGCGGTCTACCGGGTGCCCATCGCCGAGCTCCGCGACCCTGCCCACCGCATCACCGTCCGGGGCCCGTCCGGCTACACCAGCCCGGGCTTCCTCATCGGGCCTGACAAGGACGTCATCTGCTGGGGGTTCACCGCCGGGGTGATCGCGCGGCTCTTCGAGTACCTCGGCTGGATCGAGGACCTCCCGGACGCGCCCGCCCAGGAGCTTCCGCCGTACATGCTGATCGGCCGACGGCTCGAGGTGGATGTCGAGCCGAACACCGAGTTCGACCAGCGGCGCCGCGGATGAACGGCCTCGACTGGATCCTGGTCGCGCTGGTCCTTGCCTACGCCGTGTCCGGCTACTGGCAGGGGTTCGTCACCGGCGCCTTCGCCACCGCCGGGTTGCTGCTCGGCGGCCTCTTCGGCGTCTGGCTCGCCCCCGTGGCGCTCGGCGACGCGGACCCCTCGCTGCTGGTCTCGCTCGGTGCCCTGTTCATCGTGATCCTGTCGGCGTCGCTGGGCCAGGGGCTGTTCCAGTGGGGCGGCGCCAGGATCCGCGACAAGATCACGTGGCAGCCGGTGCGCGCCCTCGACGCGGTCGGCGGCGCGGTCCTCAGCGGCTGCGCCGTCCTGATCGTCGCCTGGGCGCTGGGCGTGGCCGTGTCCGGCACCAGCATCGACGGGGTGACCCCGATGGTGCGCAGCTCCGCGGTGCTGGGCAAGGTCAACGAGGTGCTGCCGCAGCGCGCCAGCGGCCTTCTGCAGGCCTTCAACAACGTGGTCGGCACCAGCTTCTTCCCCCGCTACCTCGAGCCGTTCTCACCTGAGCGCATCGTCGAGGTGGCCCCGGGTGACCGGCGGATGCTCCGCGACCCCGACGTGACCCGGGCCGGCACCAGCGTGCTCAAGGTGCGCGGCACCAACTCCTGCGGCCGCGGCATCGAAGGCTCCGGCTTCGTCTACGCCGACGACCGGCTCATGACCAACGCCCACGTGGTCGCCGGTGTCGACGACCCGCAGGTCGTCGTGGGTGACGACAGCATCGACGCCAAGGTCGTGTTCTACGACTCCGACCTCGACATCGCGGTGCTCGCCTTCGACAGCGACGCGATCCCGACGCTGCCGTTCACCGCCCTCGGTGACGCGGCCGAGCCCAGGCAGCCGATCGCGATCCTCGGCTACCCGCAGGACGGCCCCTTCGACATCGAGTCCGGCCGGATCCGCGCGAAGCAGACCCTGCGCTCACCCGACATCTACGGCGACGGCGCGGTGATCCGCGACGTCTTCTCGCTCCGCGGGCTGGTCCGGCCAGGCAACTCCGGCGGCCCGATCGTCGACTCCGCCGGCAACGTCGTCGGCGTGGTGTTCGCCGCCTCGGTGACCGACGACGACACCGGCTACGCGTTGACCGCCGACCAGGTCCGCGACGCGGCCGACGAGGGCCGGGTCAGCGACACCGAGAAGGACACCGAGGGGTGTGCAAGCTGATGGCGTGGTCCGGTCCCAGCGTGAGCTGCGGAGTGTCTCGACACGCCCGGTCGCGACCTCGTTCCTCGGTCGCGCGGGCTGCTCGACCCTGATCCGCTTCGCCGCGGGCTCGTTCCTCGCCCGCGGCGGCGGATCAGCTCTGACCCTTCAACGCCTTCGGGATCTCCCGGCCCTGCTCGATCGCCTTCTCGGGCGGGGTGACCTTCTTCAGCTTCTTGACGCCGATCCAGATCATGATCGCCGCGGCGAGGAACCAGAACACCGTCACGATCAGGAACGACCAGTGGAGGGCCAGGCCGGCGCCGCCCCAGTGGATGAAGTAGACGATCGTGAACGACAGCATGATGATGCCGAGCACGGCGACGAACGCCGCGGCCGCGAGCAGCCCGGTCCCGATGCCGCCGGCCCGGATGCTGACCTTCAGCTCGGACTTGGCGAGCTCGATCTCCTTCGACAGCAGCGTCGAGATGTCCCGGCTGGCGTCGGCGACGAGCCGCCCGATCGTCGGGTCGTCGGGAGACGGTCCGCGCACCGGCGCCCGGGACGGGCCGGTCTCGTCAATCGCCATGGTGCGACAGTATCGGCCCGCCGTACCGGCAGGCAGCGCAGGCTCAGTGCGCCCGCTCGAAGAGGTGGTCGGGCGAGCCACCTTCCTCGGCCAGCGCGAGGACCTCGTCCCCCGCCCGGAGCACGGTGTCCCCGCGGACCTGGACCAGCCGGCCCTCGCGGCTGACCAGGCTGACCCAGAAGCTCTCGCCGACGTCGAGCTCGGCCAGCGTGCACCCGTCCGCGGGGGACCCCGCGCCGACGACGTACCGGTGCAGCCCCTGGGGCTCGTCCCGGAACCGCATGCCGAGCGACCACGGCTGCGGCTCGGTGACCCGCATCGGGACCCCGCAGAGCCTGGCCGCGGTGGGGATCAGCCCGCCCTGGACGACGACGGAGACCAGGACGACGACGAAGACGATGTCGTAGATCTCGGCCGACCGGTCGACCTCCTCGATGAGCACATAGGTGCCGAGCAGGATCGGGACGGCTCCCTTGAGCCCGCCGAACAGGACGAAGGCCCGCTCGCCCCGGCTCAGCCGGATCGGCAGCGAGACCAGCCCGACGACCACTGGCCGCACGACCACGATCAGCAGGGCGGCGAGACCGAGGCCGACCCACAGCCGGTCGTCGCGCAGGACGCTGGAGAGGTCGATCGAGAGGCCGAGGACGACGAAGGCGACGATCTCGGCGAGGCCGGCTGAGGCCCCGGCGAACTGCTCGATCTCGCGCTTGTACGGCGCGCGCTGGTCGCCCACCATGATGCCGGCGATGAAGACGGCCAGGAAGCCGGACCCCTCCAGGCTGGCGGCGAGGCCGAAGAGCACGACGGCGAACCCCACCGCCTGCAGCGCGTGCAGCGCCGGGGTGGGCAGCGGCGCCCGGCGCATCAGCTTCAGCAGGGCCCATCCTCCGGCCAGGCCGACCGCGGCCCCGACCGCCATCTGCAGGAAGAAGTGCCACAGCCCGCTCGCGGCCGCGTCCCAGCCGCCCCCGTGAGCGCCCAGCAGGCTCACCATGATCGCGATGCCGACCGGGTCGTTCGCCCCGGACTCACCCTCCAGGAGGGTGCCCGAGCGTCCGGTGATCTCCCGTCGGCCGAGGACCGAGAAGACCACGGCGGGGTCGGTGGGCGCCAGGGCGGCGCCGATGAGCAGGGAGGCCTGCCACTCGAACCCGAACACGACGTGCGCGAGCACGGCCAGCGCCGCGGTGGTGACCACCGTGCCGGCGACGCCGAGCCACGCCACCGGCACCAGCGCGGGCCGCATCCGCCCCCATCCGATGTGCATCCCGCCGTCGAAGAGGATCAGCGCCAGCGCGACCGTGACGATCCGCTGGTCACTGAGGATCGGCACCGTCTCGAGGCGGGGCACGAGGTGGGAGGCCACCGCGGCGGCGACCAGGAACAGCGCGGGCGCGGGGACCCGCAGCAGCTGGGCCAGCCGGTTGGACCGGACCGCCAGCACCGTGGTGAGCGCGACGACGAGGACCACGTGGGCGAACGGCACCAGGTCGTCCATCATCGTCCTCCGGGGTCCTCGGGTCCGCTGCCGACCAGACTTCCCGGCGCACCTGGCTCGACGGTAGCGCCTCTGGGTGCGCCTCGGGTGCGCCCCGGTTGGACCTCAGCGCGAGACTGGGACCGTGGACGACCTCGTGCGGGCGGTGCTGATCGCCCTGGGTGTGCTGGTCGGCCTCGGCATCGCCGTGATCGTCTTCCTCATGTGGCGGTTCAAGATCCCGCCGCGCGGCGTGGTCGCGATGTTCGCCGCGCTGTTCTACCTGGCGCTGCCGCTCGACGTGCTGCCCGAGGCCGTGCTCGGCCCGATCGGCATGATCGACGACACCGGAGTCGTCGCGGTGGTCGGACTGTGGGTCTATAAGCTGGTCAAGGCGCGGCAGAAGCTGGTCGAGGGCGGCGCGATCAAGGTGCCGCCCTCGACCGGCGAGTGAGCCTCAGCTCGGTGCTCACTCCTCCGACCTGCCCGACTCCAGCTCCGCAGAGATCAGGTCCATCACCGAGCTGTCGGCGAGCGTCGTGACGTCGCCGATCTCGCGGTGCTCCGCCACGTCGCGCAGCAGCCGCCGCATGATCTTGCCCGAGCGGGTCTTCGGCAGCTCCGCGACGATCATGATCTGTCGGGGCGTG
>NZ_DASUFR010000162.1:0-26322 GCF_036274455.1 Nocardioides sp.
GATGAACGCCGCCGAGGTCGTCCGGGTCCCCGGTCCCCTCGACCTCCGCGGGCTGCACGACATCGCCGACCTGGACCGGGCGGAGCTGAAGTACCCCGCGTTCCTGCCGTCCACGCACGCCCACCTGGCCGAGGTCGAGTCGGCCTCGCCGGTCGACATCTTCGCGGCGGTGCGGCAGCGCGACGTGCTGCTGCACCACCCCTACGACTCGTTCAGCACCTCGGTGCAGCGGTTCATCGAGCAGGCCGCGGCCGACCCCCACGTGCTCGCGATCAAGCAGACGCTCTACCGCACCTCGGGCGACAGCCCGATCATCGACGCCCTCATCGACGCCGCGGAGCTCGGCAAGCAGGTGCTGGTGATCGTGGAGATCAAGGCCCGCTTCGACGAGGAGGCGAACATCCGCTGGGCGCGCAAGCTGGAGCAGGCCGGCTGCCACGTCGTCTACGGCCTGGTCGGGCTCAAGACCCACTGCAAGCTCGCGATGGTGGTGCGCGACGAGCCCGACGGGATCCGCCGCTACACCCACATCGGGACCGGCAACTACAACGGCAAGACCGCGCGGATGTATGAGGACCTCGGCCTGCTCACCACCAACGAGCTGATCGGCGAGGACGTCGCACACCTGTTCAACAATCTGTCCGGCTACGCCCGCAACCCGTCCTACGAGCAGCTGCTGGTGGCCCCCGACTCGGTGCGCACCGGGCTCGTGGAGCGGATCCACCGCGAGATCGAGCACCACCGCGCCGGCCGGCCGGCCCGGATCCGGATGAAGATGAACTCCCTGGTCGACGAGGCCGTGATCGACGCGCTCTACCTCGCCGCGCAGGAGGGGATCCAGGTGCAGCTCCTGACGCGCGCTATCTGCGCGCTGCGACCCGGGGTTCCGGGGCTCTCGGAGACGATCGAGGTGCGGTCGATCCTCGGCCGCTTCCTCGAGCACAGCCGGGTCTACTGGTTCGACAACGGCGGGGAGCCGGAGGCCTGGATCGGGTCGGCAGACATGATGCACCGCAACCTCGACCGGCGCGTGGAGGTGCTCGTGCGGCTCCCGGACCCGAGGCTGGTCGACGAGGTGAGCGAGATGCTCGACCTCGCCTTCGACCGGGACACGTTCGCCTGGGAGCTGCGCAGGGACGGCGACTGGGTGCAGAACGGCGGCCGGACGGCCTATCAGGAAGCGCTGATCGAGCGCCACCGCAGGCGGCGTACGGGCGGGTGAGCGGCCCCTGACTTGTGCCCGTCGCCCGGGCACCCCCTAGGCTGTCGGGCGGCCACAGAACCCGGCCCCCGACCTGACCGCCGTCACGCCAGGAGTAGTCAGTGGCACTGCGATTCCGCCCGGTCGACACGGGGTTCTACGACCTCTTCACCGAGTCCGCGCAGCACCTGGTCACCGGGGCCGCGCTGCTGTCGGAGATGCTCAGCGAGACGGCCGACCACGAGGACGTCGCGGCCCGGATGCGGCAGGCCGAGCACGAGGCCGACGAGACCACGCACGCACTGTTCAAGCGGGTGAACACGACGTTCGTGACGCCGTTCGACCGCGAGGACATCTACCGGCTGGGCTCCGGGCTCGACGACGTCATGGACATGATGGACGAGGTCGTCGACCTCATCCTGCTCTACGAGGTGCGGGTGCTGCCGACCGAGCTCTCGCAGCAGGTCGAGGTGCTCCAGCGGTGCGCCGAGCTGACCGCGGCCGCGATGCCGGGGCTGCAGACGCCGCAGAAGCTCGAGGAGTACTGGATCGAGGTCAACCGGCTCGAGAACACCGGTGACAAGAACCACCGCCGGATGCTCGCCAAGCTCTTCTCGGGTGAGTTCAAGACGATCGAGGTGCTCAAGCTCAAGGACATCGTCGAGGCGCTCGAGCGGGCGATCGACAAGTTCGAGAACGTCGCCAACATCGTCGAGCAGATCGCCGTCAAGGAGAGCTGAGCCCTCGCCCATGGAGCTCGCGATCGTCGTCACGGTCGTGGTCGTTGCACTTGCCTTCGACTACACCAACGGCTTCCACGACGCGGCGAACGCGATCGCCACCTCGGTCTCGACCCGGGCGCTGACCCCGCGCATCGCGCTGATCCTGGCCGCGGTGATGAACTTCGTCGGAGCCCTGCTCGGCCAGGAGGTCGCCAAGACGGTCCAGTCGGTGCTCACCATCAACGGTGTCTCGGAGACCCACGGGCTGGTCATCGTGCTGGCCGGGCTGCTGGGGGCGATCACCTGGAACCTCATCACGTGGTACTTCGGCCTGCCGTCGTCGTCCTCCCACGCGCTGATCGGCGGCCTGGTAGGTGCGGGGCTGGCCGGCGGCGTCACGGTCGAGTGGCAGACGATCATCGACAAGGTCGTCATCCCGATGGTGGCCTCGCCCTTCGTCGGCTTCGTGCTGGCCTTCCTGATCATGCTGGCGATCATGTGGATCTTCCGGCGCCGCAACCCGCACAAGGTCTACCGCGGCTTCCGGATGCTCCAGACGCTCTCCGCGGCCGGGCTTGCCCTCGGCCACGGCCTCCAGGACGCCCAGAAGACCATGGGCGTGATCTTCCTGGCCGTGACCACGGCCGGCTACTACTCCACCACCCAGGAGGAGCTGCCGCTGTGGATCGTGATCTCGTCGGCGGCGGCGATCTCGTTCGGCACCTACTCCGGCGGCTGGCGGATCATGCGCACCCTGGGCCGCCGGATCATCCACCTCGACCCGGCCCGGGGCTTCTCCGCCGAGACCGCCGGCACGATCGTCCTCTACACCACGGCGTTCGTCTTCGAGGCCCCGATCTCGACCACCCACACCATCACCTCGGCGATCATGGGCGCCGGCGCCACCAAGCGCTTCTCCGCCGTCCGGTGGGGCGTGGCCCGCTCGATCGTCACCGCCTGGATCCTCACCTTCCCCGCGGCCGGCTCCGCCGCCGCCCTGCTCTACGTCGTCCTGCACCAGGTGTTCCGGCTTCCCTAGCCGGTCCCACTTGGCGGGAAAGTCCCAGACGTTTCCAACATCGTTCAGGCGGGCGGCGTGTTGGGAAGGTCGGGGACTATCCCTCCGTCGGAGTCGTCGGGGCCGCCAGAGTCGTCTGGAGGTCGGCGGTTCCTCAGCCAGGTCCGGCGCTGGCTCTCGGTGAGGGCGCGACGCTGCTCGACGGTGAAGGTGGAGACCCACCAGTCGGGCAGCTGCAAGGTCCAGCGCCGTTCGGAGACAGGCGTCTGCTCAGCTCGCTGGTACGCCGCCCGTAGCCGGAACTTGAACGGCCCCGGGTTGAAGGCGTCCTCGGACAGCATCGTCACAGGCTCGAGCCCATGGACGCGGAAGTCGTGTTCGCGCCTGATGTCCCTCGCGCGGCGGGCCCCTTGGAGGTGGAGGCCGCCGTCGTACTCGCCCAACACTCCGGTCCGGGGGTCGATCACATCAGGGGTCCCGATGTGCCGGCCACGAAGGTCGAACACCGGGTGGTTGCAGAGCAGGATCCGGACGTCGGGCAGCCAGCACCGACGCAGGTGATGCTCCATGGGCGACCATGCGTTCTCATCGGCGAGGTCCCGCGCCTGACGAGCCTGCTCGATCCCGGTGTAGCTCGGATGCATGTCGATCCACGAGCTGGCCTCGTCGATGGACACCAGGTCGTGGAAGCAAGCCATCTCGAGTGCGGCCAGAGCGTGTTCCAAGCACGACGCATAGCGCATCTCGAAGCAGACCGACCTGACGGCCGAGGCGACCTGGAGCCCGTCGACCACCTCGAGCTCGCGGTGGTCCCACCGCTCGGTGCAGACGGTGAAGGCCGGTTGCACCTTCAGAAGGCTCCGCGGCATCGCCAGCTGGATCGGTCGTTCCGCGCCAGAAGACGTCTTCCCGCTGAACCACCAGCCGTCTCGCCAGCTCAACGACCCCCATCCGGTGACACAGGCCCTGGGTGGCAGCAGCACGCCCACTTCCGCGATCCGCTGGGCAGCGGTGAGCGGCACCGACGACTCGACGTACCGTCCGCGAACCGGACGCCTCCACTCCGGTCCGGCCACGTCACGCCACGTCGGCCCGGCCCGCCCGGTCGGGTCAACGCGCACCGGCAGTACGACGCCGTGCTGACGGCCGAGCTCCGAGATCATGCACGGGGTCATTCCCAGGACAGGTCGCCGTCAGCAGCTCTGTCCACAGGGGGCCCCGCCGGGATAGTCCCAGCCGTTTCCAACCTCTCGTGAGTGGGCGGCCGGTTGGGAAGGTCTGGGACTATCCGACCGTGGGACTCAGCCGAAGCGGCCCGAGATGTAGGCCTCGGTGGCGTCGTTGTCGGGGTTGCTGAACATCTTCTTCGTCGGGTTGAACTCGACGAGGTGACCGGGCCGGCCGGCCGCCTTGAGGTTGAAGAAGCCGGTGTCGTCGGAGACCCGGGCGGCCTGCTGCATGTTGTGGGTGACGATCACGATGGTGTACTCGGCCTTGAGCTCGTGGATCAGGTCCTCGATGGCCGAGGTGGAGATCGGGTCGAGGGCCGAGCACGGCTCGTCCATCAGCAGCACCTGCGGCTCGACGGCGATCGCCCGGGCGATGCAGAGCCGCTGCTGCTGCCCACCCGAGAGACCCATGCCGGGCTTGCCGAGCCGGTCCTTGACCTCGGTCCAGAGGTTCGCTCGGCGCAGCGACCTCTCGACGATCGTGTCGGCCTGCTCCTTCTTGATGCGCTTGGAGTTGAGCCGGTTCCCCGCCAGCACGTTGTCGTAGACCGACATCGTGGGGAACGGGTTGGGTCGCTGGAAGACCATCCCGATCTGGCGGCGTACGGCGACCGGGTCGACGGCCGGCTCGTAGAGGTCCTGTCCGTCGACGACGATCTTGCCGTCCACCCGGGCGCCCGGGATCACCTCGTGCATCCGGTTCAGCGAGCGCAGGAAGGTCGACTTGCCGCAGCCGGACGGGCCGATGAACGCCGTCACCGCCCTGGCCCGGATGGTCATGTTGACGCCCTGCACGGCGAGGAAGTCGCCGTAGTAGATGTCGAGGTCGGAGACGTCGATGCTCTTGGCCATGGCCGGTCAGCCTTTCTTGCCCACGAGGTGCTGCATCAGGAGTGGCACGACTACTTGGTCGGAACGGCGAAGACCCTGCCGATGACGCGCGCCACGAGGTTCAGCAGCAGGACCAGCACGATCAGGACGAGGGAGGCGGCCCAGGCGCGGGCGATCCCGGGCGGGTCGGTGCCGGGCGGGGCGCTGCGCGGCACCACGCCGGGCTGGGTGAAGGAGTAGAAGATGTAGACCGGCAGGGTCATCATCCGGCCGCTGAACGGGTTCAGGTTCATCGTGTTGGTCGCGCCGCAGACCACGAGCAGCGGCGCGGTCTCGCCGATCACCCGCGCCGTCGCGAGCGTGACGCCGGTGATGATGCCGCCGAGCGCGGTCGGCAGGACCACCTTCACGATCGTGCGCCACTTGGGGACGCCCAGCGCGTACGACGCCTCGCGGAGGTCGTCGGGGACCAGCCGCAGCATCTCCTCGGTCGACCGGACCACGATCGGGATCATCAGCAGCGAGAGCGCGACCGAGCCGCCGAAGCCGAACCTGATCGCCGGACCGAGGATCAGCACGAACAGCGACAGCGCGAACAGGCCGGCCACGATCGACGGGATGCCGGTCATCACGTCCACGAGGAAGGTGATGGCCCGGGCGAGCCGGCTCTTCTTGCCGTACTCGACGAGGAAGATCGCGGACATGATGCCGATGGGCACCGAGATGACGGCCGCGATCAGGGTCACCAGCAAGGTCCCGACGAGCGCGTGGGCGATGCCCACATCGGGTGCGAGCGGGTTGTGCGAGTCGTTGGTCAGGAAGTCGAGGGTGATTCCATCAAGGCCCTCGTCGACGACGATGTAGAGCAGCCAGACCAGCGGCACCATCGCGGCGGCGAAGCAGCCCCAGACCAGCGCGGTCATCAGCCGGTCGGTGGCGGCGCGGCGGTTCTCGACGACGAGCGACCAGCCCGGCAGCGCGACGACGTGGACCAGTCCGGCGAGCACGACGGCGGCCACGATGCCCCAGCCGAGGAGGACGGCGAGGAGGGCGCCGGCGGCGAGCGCGAGGACGCCGACGAGAGCCGGTGCCCACCGGGGCAGCTTCGCCTGCGTCAGGGAGAGCGACTGCCAGGTCTCCGGTGCCGGGGGGCGCTCGATCGTCGTGGTCATGCCGAGAACCTCCGCTCCGCGCGCCCGACGATCGCCCGGGCGGTGAAGTTGACGACGAAGGTCAGCGCGAACAGCGCGAGACCCGTCGCGATCAGGACATGGAGCTTCTCCGGCGTCGCCTCGGCGAAGCTCGTGGCGATGTTGGAGGCGATGGTGGCCGGGTTGTCGGTGCTGATCAGGTTCAGCGTCACCAGCGGGCTGGCCGACAGGACGATGGCGACGGCCATCGTCTCGCCCAGTGCGCGGCCCAGCCCGAGCATGACCGCGGAGACGATCCCCGAGCGCGCGTAGGGGAAGACCGTGAGCCGCACCATCTCCCACCTCGTCGCCCCGAGCGCCATCGCGGCCTCGCGGTGCAGGCGCGGGGTCTGGGCGAAGATCTCGCGGCTGATCGCGGTGATGATCGGCAGGATCATGATGGCCAGCACGATGCCGGCGGTCAGCATCGTCCGGCCGGTGGCGGACGGGGGCCCCGCGAAGAACGGGATCCAGCTCGCGTGCTCGTAGAGCCACTGGTAGATCGGCGTGAGGTGCCTGGCGAGGGTGAACGCGCCCCAGAGACCGAAGATCACCGACGGGACCGCGGCGAGGAGGTCGATCACGTAGGCGACCGGTGCGGCGATCCGTCGCGGCGCGTAGAACGCGATGAACAGCGCCACCCCGATCGAGAACGGTACGGCGATGACGAGCGCGATGACCGCCGCCAGCACCGTGCCGAACAGCAAGGAACCGACGTAGGGCCAGAAGCCGTCCTTCGGGGCGTAGTTGTGGGCCGGCTGCGAGATGCCCGGGATCCCCTCGACGGCGAGGAACACGAACACGCCGGCCAGGGCCAGCATGATGGTGAGGCCGGCGGCGCGGGACAGGCCGGCGAAGATCCTGTCGCCCCGCCGGCGCGAGTCCATCGACCCGCCGTCCTCGTCCGGCGGGATCGGCAGCCCCGGCCCTGGTGTCGTCAGTGTTGTCGGACCCCTGGTGGTCACAGCGCCGTCCGGAGGTCAGCTTCCGGAGATCTTGGAGACGATGTCCTGCGCCCGGGCGGCCAGCTCGGAGTCGAGCGGAGCCGAGCCTGCCTGGGCGGCGGCCGCCTGCTGGCCCTCGTCGCTGACCATGTAGGACAGGTAGCCCTTCACCAGCGCCGCGGTGTTGGCGTCGTCGTAGTGCTGGCAGGCGATCTCGTACGACGCCAGCAAGAGCGGGTAGGCGTTCGCGTCGTCGATGGTGCGGTCGACCGAGATGGCCATGTCGACCGGGTCGCGCCCCTCCGGCGGCGGGGAGCCGGCGAGCACGTCGGCAGCGCCCTCGGCGCTCGGCTGGTTGAAGCTGTCGCCGACCTTGATCGCCACGGTGCTCATGCCCGCGGTCTGGCTGAAGTCGGCGTACCCGATCGTGCCATCGCCGCCCTTCACCGCGGACACGACGCCGGAGGTGCCCTGGGCCTTCTCACCGGTGCTGGTCGGCCAGGTGTCGTCCGGGGCAGCGGTCCACGCACCGTCGGAGGTCTTGGACAGGTAGTCGGTGAAGTTCGCCGTCGTGCCGGAGTCGTCGGAGCGGTGGACCGGCGTGATCGCGGTGTCGGGCAGGTCCACCCCGTCGTTCAGGCTTGCGATCGCCGGGTCGTTCCACGTGGTGATGTCGCCCTGGAAGATGTGGGCCAACGTCGCCGGGTCGAGGTCCAGGCTGTCGACACCCGAGACGTTGAAGACGACCGCGATCGGGCTGACATAGACGGGCACCTCGATGGCGGCCTCGCCTCCGCAGCGCTCCTTGGCCTGGTCGACCTCGGAGGGGCCGGCGGAGTCGTCGTCGCTCAGCGCCGAGTCGGAGCCGGCGAAGTGGTAGGCCTTCGAGAGGAAGTTCGTCCGCCCGGTCCCGGAGCCGACCGGATCGTAGTTGACCGTCACCCCGCTCGCCTGGCCCTGGAAGCCGGCGGTCCACGCAGCCTGGGCCGACTGCTGGGCCGACGACCCGCCGCCGTTCAGCGTGCCGCTCAGGCCCGAGACGTCGCCACCGGAGCCACCCCCACCACTGGCACTGGTGTTGGCGCTGTCGCTGTCGTCACCGCACGCGGTGAGCGCCAGGGCGAGCGCAGCGACCACGGGCACGACCCCACGGCGGAGGTTGCGTCCACTTACGAGCGTGCTCTTCACACCTATCTCCTGACTCTTCTCGGGACTTACGGCGTGAACGTAGGCACGCGAGGTGTCCGGGCCTGTCGGCGCGAGTGAACGGCGCATGAACGGAGTCGGTCCGTCTCATGGCAGCCGTACGGGGCCGGGACGACGCGTCAGCGGACCCGGTGTCGCTCCGTCGCCACGATCCGGTGCTTGCGCAGGTGCAGCACGACCAGCTCGCCCGGCGCGAGACCCGGGTCCTCGATCGCGGCCGCGTCGAAGACCCAGGGCAGCACCGGACGGTGCGTGCAGACCACCAGCGCGCCGGCCGAGGCCGGCCGCTCGTGCAGGTCGTCGACCATCCCGGTCACCAGGGCACGGACCACCTTCTTGCTCGCGTCCTCCTCGCTGAGCAGGTGGTCGGTGCGCAGCTTGCGGCCGGTGGTCGCGGCGTACGGCTCGAGCGTCTGGACGCAGCGGGTGCTGCTCGAGCTGAGCAGGCGGCGGACGTCGTAGGCCGCCAGGATCGGCACCAGCCGCTCCGCCTGGTGCTTGCCGGTCGCCAGCAGCGGCCGCTCGCGGTCGTCGGACCGCCAGGCCTTGCGGGATCGGGCCTGGGTGTGCCGGAGGATCAGCAGGGTCCGGGTCTTGCGCGCCTGCCGCAGCGCCTCGTCCAGGGTCTCCCTGTCGAACTCGTAGGTGAGGCGCCGGCGTGCCTTGTCGATCGGGAACCAGGCAACCTCGTCGATCTCGGAGTTCGGCTGGTAGCCGCTCACGTCCCCGTCGCCCACCGCGCGGCCGATCCAGTAGTGCACGAGCTTGGTCCCGGCGCGGACCGGGTAGTGCTGGCTGTGCAGTGGCACGCCCAGCCGGATGTGAACGCCGGTCTCCTCCTCGACCTCGCGCACGGCCGCGCTGGTCGGGTGCTCTCCGCGGTCGAGCTTCCCCTTGGGGAATGACCAGTCGTCGTACTTGGGCCGGTGCACGAGCAGCACGTCGTTGCCGGGTCCGAGGACCACCGCCCCTGCCGAGACGACCTCGCGCGCGCGTCCGGAGCGCGACGCCATTACCCCACCGATCTCGTCGAGTCAGTGCGCGGCGCGCACGGACGACTCGTCGGGGATCCCCGGAAACACATGTTGGCTAGTGTCACATCAACAGGTGACGAGGAGGAGACCCGGTTGGCGCAGCCGTGGAGCCGCCGACTGGCCGTGGTCGCCGGGGCCGCCCTGGCACTGGTGCTCGTGACCACCGGCGTCGTGGCCGGGGTCCGGTGGTGGCAGCAGAGCCACCGCACCGACCTCGAGCGCGCGCTGGCCTACGCACCGCCCGGGACGGCACGGTTCTCGTGGACCGACTGGGCCGGCGTACGCCGTGAGCTCGGCGCCCACCTCGACGACCACTCCTCCGTCGAGGACGTGGAGCAGCTCCTCTCCGACGGCTACGACGCGGACCTCACGCCGGGCTCGGCCATGGTCGAGTCGGCGGGGGTGCTGCAGCAGGCGTTCGGCTTCTCGCCGGCCGACGTGGACTGGGAGCTGCTCGCGCAGAGCAGCACCGGCTCGGTGCTGATCGCGGGGCTGCCGGACAGCCTCGACGTGGGCCGGCTCGCCGACGGGTTCGAGGGGCTCGGCTACCAGCGGCCGGACTCCGACGACGGCGTCTGGGACGGCGGCGAGGAGCTGGTCTCGAGCATCTCCGCCGGCAACGGCGGAAGCCTGTCACCCCAGTTCCAGTACCTCGCCCTGGACGGCGACCGCCACCTCCTCCTGGCCAGCGACAGCGGCCCCTACCTGCGCGACGCCGTGGCCCAGCTGGACGACGACCTGGACGATGACGGCGTACGCGCGGTGGCGGGTGCGGTGGACGAGCCACTGTCGGCGGAGATCTACACCGGCGACTTCGCCTGCAAGTCGCTCGCGATGGCGCAGGCCGACCCGGACGACCAGAGCACCGCCGACCAGCTGGTCGCGGCCGCCGGACCCGTCGACCCGATCACCGCCTTCGCGATGGCGGTCCAACCGGACCGCCGGGTGCTGGTTGCCATGGCTTTCGAGTCCGGCGACCAGGCGCGACGCAACGCCGACAGCCGCGCCCGGCTGGCGGCCGGGCCGGCTCCCGGTCAGGGCGGCGACTTCAGTGACCGGTTCGAGCTGGGCAAGGTCGAGGCCGACGGCGACGTGCTGACGATGCAGCTGACCCCCGTCGACCACAGCCCGGTGCTCTCCGACCTGTCGACCGGCCCGGTGCTGTTCGCCACTTGCTAGTGCCGCGGGGGCTCGGCCTCAGACGACGCTGACCAGGTGGGCGACGAGGAGACGGAGCCGTTGCCACCAGCGCGGAGTCAGCATGTCCGGAGGTAACCGCGCGCCGACTGGCACGGCACCACCCGAAGGGGTCGATCTGGCGCGGGGTCCTCGGGATCAGGACCGGCTCGGGCGGACGCCGAGGATCCGGTCGATCTCCTCGGTGCTGAGGTGCTCGTCGGCCTCGCTGGCCGCGATGATCAGGTTGGTGGTGAGCTCCACCTCGCCGAGCAGGTCGGCGTCCTCGAGCGTCACGTCGAACTGGTCGTGCACGCCGGACTCCTTCCTTGCTCGTCGCCTCGCCCAGGAGTCGCCCGGGGGCGCGCGGCGCCCCGGACGCGCCTGTCTGCTCTAGCGTAGTGGCCACCGTCACGCCGGACAGTGATCCGAACGGGTGGTGGGCGTACCACCCGGACACGCAGAAGACCCCACCCGTGCGGGTGGGGCCTTCCGACTGTGGTCCTCAGAGAGGGCGGACGTTCTCCGCCTGCGGGCCCTTCGGGCCCTGGGTGACGTCGAACTCGACCTTCTGGTTCTCGTCCAGGGACTTGTATCCCTGCGACTGGATTGCCGAGTAGTGCACGAAGACGTCGTCGCCGCCGTCCTCCTGTGCGATGAAGCCGAAGCCCTTCTCGGCGTTGAACCACTTCACGGTGCCCTGAGCCATTGCTCGATTACTCCTTAGTCGGGGCGTGAGGCCGCCCACTCGACGGCCCCGCAATAGATGCGGTGACTCGCCGCTCCCGACCTGCAGGAAGCCCTACAAGCAGAAACGCCGTTGGTCCCAAAACCCCACCGGCGTCAGACCAGCTGGATGTTGCACCTGTTGCTGGCGGAGACATTACCAAGACATCGCCCCGACGAAACCCATCGGCGACGACTTCTCGGACACCGCGGGCGGCACGTGGACGACGCCGACGTGTCCGCCGGGTGACGACGGGACGGGCCGCCGCGGGTGCGCAGACGGGCGCTGTCACCGTTCTGTGGATCTTCGCCGGCTGCCGCGGTCCCATGGTCTGTACCGGGCCTCGCCACATCAGTCACAACCGCCTCAGAGCAGCACTTCTGTCACAAACGCGTAGTCCGAACGGACTAGTCCGAAATGACCAGGCCCCCATCGATCGGATGAAGAGCCGAGGAACGCCGGTGGCGTGGTTACCGGCGAGCGAGCCTTCAGGACGTGACCTACCCCCGAGGTCACGGACCCCCCACCAGGCCCGCCGGACGTGACCCCCGGCCGTTCCCCCGACGGCACACGGACGACGGACCGCGACCCCTGGATGGCCCCCGTGTCCAAGAAGCACAGCATCACCACCCGGCTGGCGGTGCTCGCCGTGGTGGCTGGCGGCGCCTCGCTGGCACTCCCCTCGCCGGCCGCTGAGGCCGCCGGAGCCACGACGTACTACGTCTCCCCCACCGGTTCCGACGCCAACAACGGCACCTCACCCAGCACGCCGATCCAGACCCTGGGCCGCGCGTCGAACCTCCCGCTCAACCCGGGTGACCAGGTGCTGCTCCAGCGAGGCGCGTCGTTCTCGGGCAAGCTCGCGGTCTGGAGGTCCGGCACGGCAGGCAGCCCGATCACCATCGGCGCCTACGGCTCGGGCAGCAAGCCGGTCGTGACCGGGGACTGCCTCGAGGTGGGCGGGTCCTACGTCACGATGACCGACCTCACCGTGCAGTACTGCACCGTCAACGGCATCTGGACCGACGGCGTCGGCAACGTGATCTCCAACGTCGAGGCCACCCACAACGTCCAGGGCATCGACGTCGGCGAGCACGCGCGGAACACCAAGGTCGTCCGCAACTACCTGCACCACAACGACCGGATGGCACCCAACACCCCCGGCGCGTTCGACGACTGGGGTGCGGTGGGCATGGTCGTGCAGGGCGACGACACCGAGGTCGCCTACAACACGATCACCGACAACTGGGCGCCGTCCCCGGACTTCGGGACCGACGGTTCGGCGGTCGAGATCTACGGCGGCGTCGGCACCCTGGTGCACCACAACACCGCCAGCAACAACCGGACCTTCACCGAGCTCGGCAACAGCCGCTCGGCCAACAACACCTTCGCCTACAACCTGGTGACCTCGAACCTGCGCGACACCGAGTTCCTCATCACCCGCGGTTCGTCGGACTACTTCGGCCCGGTCACCGGCACGGTCGCGGTGAACAACTCGGTGAAGCTGACGGGCGCGAACTCGCTCGGCTTCTCCTGCTACGCCGGCTGCACCGACAACCTGTTGATGCTCTACAACAACGTGCTCGACGTGGCCGGCCGGATCGGCTACCTCGACGGCTCGATGAGCGGCGGCAACAACGTCTACTGGCGCGGCTCGATGGGCGGGCTGCACCTCCTGCCGGGCGACCGGTACGCCGACCCGCGCTTCCGCGGTCGTCAGCTCGTCCCGACCTCGCGCAGCCCGCTGGTCGACACCGGCCGCCGCAGCGTGATGAAGAAGGACCTCGACGGCCGCCGGGTCGGCGTCGACGGCAACGGCGACGGCAAGCGAGGCACCGACATCGGCGCCTACGAGGTCCGCCCGAAGCGCAAGCGGCACCACGGCGCGCACCACCACCCGCTCGCGCACCACAGCGACCAGACCAACCCGCACCCGGCGACATGGCACGGCCAGGTGCGCGGACACGGACACGGGGTCAGGCACCGGGAGGTGGCTCGCCTCGACTGAGACCAGCCCGGGGGACCCCAAGGGGTCGGGGTTCCCCGGGCTCGGTTGGGAGCCTCGGCTCCCGCCTGCTGCGGGACACACCACGTCTCGCAGCCGGACCTCGACTCCTGCTGCCGGCCCGGGGGCGGCAGGAGCCGAGGCCCATCGAACGGCCCGGTCCAGGGGGACCGGGCCGTTCTCGTCTCCCCGCGGGAGCTGTCGCCGTCAACGGACGGCCAGCACACCAGGCCGGGGCTCCGCGGGGCCGGCGACGAGGCGCTCGAGGGCTCCGCGCCGGTGGACGATCACGACGGAGAGCGCCGCGTTGACCCCCACGAAGTACACGGGGTACATCAGCAGCTGCACGGACAGCGTCCCCACCGCACCCACCGCCAGGGCGCCCGAGGCGGCGGCGAGCGCGTAGGTGGACAGGGTCTCCGAGCGCGGGTCACACCAGGTCTTCGGCAGCATCATCAGGGCAGCGGCGAGGTCGGCGGTGATGACGCAGGTGGTGGCGACGACCGGCCTGTCGACGGCCTGCCAGCCGGCGACACCGAGACCGGCGAGCGAGAGCAGCGCGAGGTCGCCGCGGCTCAGCCCGCCGCTCCCCAGCCGGACCGACAGCCCGAACACCAGACAGGTGCCGACGCACTGGGCGACCAGCGGAACCAGGCTCCACCGGGCGCCGTCGGCCCGTTGGGCCTCGACCGCCACCACCTCGAGCACACCCCAGATGAGCCAGGAGCCGCGGTGCGGGACCGTCGTACGCCGCAGCGTGTCGCGCACGTACGGCACCGTGCACGCCACGGCGGCCAGCCCGGCCAGCAGGCCGAACACCGGCGCGGCGCCGCTCACGGGTTCAGACCCGCCGGGCAGGGTGGGCGACGCACGACGGCACCCGCCACCACGCTGGCGCCGCAGCGTGGGCAGGACCGCGCCGGGCACGTGTCCAGCGCCTGACCGCACTCGCAGGTCAGCGGCCGCTCCGCCCTGACGCAGAGACACGGACGGGGAGCGCGGTGGTCCGGTCCCCGTTGACGGCGGTGGCTCGCGGTGGTGGCCATGGTGCTGCTCCTTCGGCGTACTGCCGCCGGTCGGCGACGTGCACGTCACCCTCGGGCGAGCACCCCGTCCGCCACATCGGTCGGACACCTCAGCCGCCGCGTGATGCCTCCTCAGATCCGACCGGACCCGACTTAGCCGGCCAGACCCAGCCGGCCGGACCCGCGCGTGGAACCGCCCCTGACCTGCTCAGGACTGGTCAGGGGCGGTCGTGTCGACGCGGAGGGGTCAGGAGGCCTCGGCCTCCAGCTCCTCGGCCGGGCAGTGCGGCAGGTGGCGGTCCAGGGCCTCGTGGAGCACCCGGGCGACAGCCTCGTCGGACACCTGGAGGGGCGTGCCGGGGAGCCCGGCCGCGACCATGGTGAGCGGCTGGCCGCACCGGCAGTAGAACGTTCTCATCTGGCTTCTCCGATCGGGACGTTGGCGCCGGGAGGCGCCGGACGGTGCGGCGCGGCAATGCCGCGGTGTGTGCGGGCGGTGGGTCGCAGGGCATCGCGGGCGAGGACGGTCGCCACGCGCAGGGCCCGGCGGGGGGCGAGCAGCTCGCGGGGGCTGCCGTGGAGATGGCTGACCCGGAGGAACGCCGCCGCGAGGTCCGGCGCGGACGAGGCTGCCTGCAGGTATCGGTCGAGGTAGCCCTTGATCACGCGCTCCGGGAACGGCACGCCACCGTGCTCGTCAGGGGTGCCACCGACGGCGATCGTCCACGGGTTGTCGACGACGTCGGCCGCGGCACCGTGGAACCGTTCGGCCAGCCGGTCACCGCCCTCGGCCAGGCAGCGGCCGAGCGCCGCCGCCTCGATCGCGGCCACCGTCATCCCCTGCCCGAAGACGGGGTCGAAGACGCAGAACGCGTCGCCGGTGACCACGAGTCCCTCGGGGAGCCGCGCAGCGCGCTCCCAGCGCCGGCGCCGGTTGGCGGGGAAGCGGTACGTCGCACCCGCGTCCAGGGGCCGCATCCCGGCCAGGGCGTCGGCGAGCGCAGGAGCGGCCAGCGTGCGGGCGAAGGAGACGAACTCCGGCCAGGCGAGCGGGGGCTGGACCCCGCCCCGGCCCACGAGCGAGACGACGTACTCACCCTTCTCCTGCGCGAGCATGATCCCGCTCCGTGGGACGCCGGGTCGGGCCGCGACGGCGACGGCCAGTGGCGCGGCCCCGTCGCCGACGGGTCGGACGCGATGGGTCGCGTACCTCTTGTCTATCCGTCGCACCTCCTCGGGTGGCGCGAAGTACCCGCGCCGCTCGAGCCACTCGGTCGTGCGCGAGTTGCGACCGGACGCGTCCACGACGAGCTGCGCCGGTACGAGCGCCGGGGTGCCGCCGTCGCGGTCGGCCACGACGACGCCGACGATCCGGGTCTCGTCCTGCGAGAAGGCCACGTCGAGCACCGAGCTGTCCTCGCGGATCTCGACCCGCCCGTCCTGGAGCAGCCGGAGCCGGACGTACCACTCGAGCAGGGGACGGCTGACCAGGAGCGCCTGCATCCCGGTCGAGGAAGGGGCGAGCGGTTCGGGGCGGAAGCACCACACCCCGGTCTCCCCCGGGTCGCCGAGCCGCGCCCCCTGTGCGACCAGGTCGTCGGTCAGACCGGGGAACCAGCCCTCGAGCAGCTCGCGCCCGCGGTCGAGCAGGCCGTGCACGTGCCGGCCCTGCGGGACGCCGCCACGGGTGACCGGCGCGCGGGGCAGGTCGTCACGGTCCAGGACGGTCACCCGCTCCACGTGGTCGACCAAGGCCCGCGCAGCCAGCAGGCCGGCGATGCTGCCGCCGACGACGACCCCATGGCGCGGCGCGCCGGCGCGCCTGACGGAGGCAGTCACCGCTCTCACCTGGGCGCGAGGATGTCGCCGACGGTCCCGCGGATGTGGTGCAGGCGGACGGTGTGGAACGTCTCCGGGTGGTTGCCGTCGAGCCGGGCCAGCAGGGCGGTGCCGGGGGTCGGGCTGGGGCAGTAGACCTTCTCCACGTCCTTCTGGCGGACCGACGCGACCGGCACGTTGTCGACGTTGAACCTGACCAGGAACTGGAACCCGAGGTTCGCCGAGTCCGGGACCGGCACGACCGTGCAGGTGCCGGGCTGGCGGTCGATGTCGACGTGCGGGATCTTGCGGCCGTGCGCGCGGGTGAGCAGCAGCGAGCCGCTGGCGTCGGTCACGAGCGGCGCGAAGATCATCGCGTCCTTGTCCTCGTTGCCGGCGAACGCGTCGTTGCCGTCGCCGGGCGCCCAGACGGCGATGTCGTCGCCGTCGTCACCCACGAGCACGTCGCTGCTGGGCTGGGTGCCGTGGTCGGGCCCGCCGACCAGGATGTCGTCGTCGTTCCCGCCGAGCAGGGTGTCGCTGCCGAGGTTGCCGATGAGCAGGTCGTCGTTGTCGCGGCCGAAGAGCACGTCGGTGTTGTCCATGTGCAGCTTGGCAGCCACGCCGGGCGGCTGGATCAACGGGTTGGCCGCGTTGTCATTGTCGAAGCCGACCGTGACGTCCTTGGCCGGCGTGCCCGGTTCGACGACGGCACCGGCACTGGTCGTAAGGCCGGCCACCAGCAGGCCGGTGGTGACGAGTGAGGTGCCGAGGCGTTGGCGGCGTACGGCGGTGGCGGGCGTGGTGCTCCGGGTCATGGTGCTGCCTTCCGGGAGTGGGTCCTGCAGATTGGCGGTGACGCTAGGCAACGGGTGACCCGCTGCGCATGGGGAAGGCACCTCAGATCCGCAGCGCCCCCTCCTCAGACCGGCGCTACTACGCGAAATGGGTGAGGCCCTCGGGGCGGTCGGGAGAGCATGATGACCAGATGTCCGACGCCTCGGGCGCTCGGATGGTGGGTCGCGGGGACCACCTCCGCACGCTGCACGCCGCGCTGGCGCGGGCCACGGAGGGCGAGCCCACCGCGGTCCTCGTGGCCGGAGAGCTCGGCGTGGGCAAGACCCGGCTGGTCAAGGAGTTCCTCGCGACCGTGGACGCGGAGGTCTTCGCCGGCGCCTGCGTGCCGGTCGTCGGCGAGCCGCTGCCGTACGCCGCGCTGACGCAGGCCCTGCGCGGCGGCTCGGCCCTGGTCCGCCAGGAGGTCCAGCGCTCCCCGGTCCTGGCCCGGCTGCTGCCCGGTGGCAGTGCCGACATCGACGAGACCGGGACGGGCGAGGCAGCCGGATCGGGAGCGGCGTCCCGGCTGCGCCTCTTCCAGGCCGTGCTGGCGCTGCTCGGCCGGCTCAGTGCGGTCCGTCCCGTCGTGCACGTTGTCGAGGACGTGCAGTGGGCGGACCGCTCCACCCTGGACCTCCTGGCCTTCCTCGCCACCAACTTCACCGACGAGCGGGTGCTGGTCGTCCTCACCCTGCGCACCGACACCGCCGACGACGCCCGGGTCTCACGCTGGCTGGCCGAGCTCGGCCGCCACTGGCCGGTGACCCGGCTGCCGGTCGGCCGGCTCGACCACGCCGAGGTGGCCGAGCTCGTCGCACAGCTGCGCGGCGGCCGGCCGGCCGAGCGGCTGGACGCACTCGTGGCCCGCTCGGCCGGCAACCCGCTCTTCGTCGAGCAGCTCGCGCTCGTCGACGACGACGCGCCGCTCCCCGACACCCTGCAGGAGCTGCTCCACACGCGCGTCGCCGAGTTGCCGGAGGAGACCAGGCGGGCCCTGGGTGGGGCAGCGGTGCTCGGCAGGCCCACCACGCTTCCGGTCCTCGCGCGGACGCTGGGGGTCTCGGAGGAGGGGCTCGACGAGGCGCTCCGGCCGGCGCTGGCCGCCCACGTCGCCGAGCTGCGGCCCGACCTCCGCGTGGACTTCCACCATCCGGCGTTCCGCGAGGTCGTCGACGGCGAGCTGATGCCCCGCGAGCGGATCCGCCTGCACCTCGGCGCTGCCGAGGCGCTGGCCGAGATCGAGGACCGCGCGCCCGCCGTGGTCGGCGAGATGGCCCGGCACTGGCACCGGGCGGGCGACCTGCCCCGCGCCCTGACCGCATCGGTGCGGGCGGGAGGGATCTACGTCCGGCTGCAGGCCTTCGCCGACGCGCACGCGGCGTACGAGCGGGTGCTCGAGCTGGTCGAGGAGGTCCCCAACGACCTCGACCTGGTGCAGGTCCGTCTCAAGGCCGCGGACGCGGCCAACCTCGCCGGGGAGAGCGAGCGGGCGCTCGCCCTGCTGGACCGGGTGCGGGCGGAGGCCACCGATCCCACCACCCGGGCCGAGGCGGCGGCCCGGATCGGCGCCATCCACTTCCGAGGCGGCGACGGAGCGGCGGCCGAGGCGGCCTTCCGCGATGCGCTCGCGCTGCTGCCGGCGGGTGAGCGCAGCGTGCGTGCCGCGCGGGTGCGCGGGGAGATGGCACTCCAGGCGGTCGGCTGGTCACGCTTCGACGAGGCCGAGCTGCTCGCGGCCGAGGCGCTGCGGATCGCCACCGACGTGGGCGCCCGCCGGGAGGAGGGCGTGGCACGCAATGCCCAGGGCACCACGGCCGGGTTCCGCGGCGACCTCGACCGGGCCGTCGAGCTGCTGAGGACGGCGCTCGAGATCGCCCGCGAGGTGCAGGACCCGCAGGACCTCGGTTCGGCGTATGTGAACCTGAGCCACGTCCTCGGCATGGCCGGACGGCTCGAGGAGAACGTCGAGCTCGGCCGGATCGGCATCGTGGAGCTCACGCGGGTCGGGCAGGAGCGTCAGCAGGGCAGCCTGCTGCTGAACAACGTGAGCGAGCAGCTCGCGGAGGCTGGGCGGCTCGAGGAGGCCGGCGAGCTGGTCGCCGACGCCCTGTCCCGTCACCCGCGAGGCATCCAGGCCGCACCGCTGCTCCGGCTGGGGGCAGAGCTCGCCCTCATCAACGGCGACCTGACCACGGCGTGGGAGCGGTGCGAGCAGGCGCGGCTGATCGTCGAGTCGGAGAGCGCGCCCGTGGGGTGGGTCCGGGAGGTCATCGAGACCGCCGCCGAGATCGAGCTGTGGGCGCAACGCCCGGAGGCCGCCCACGACCTCGTCCTGGAAGGACTGGAGCTGGTGGCCGGCACCGACGACGAGGCGTTCGCGGGCACCCTGGTGGCGTTGGGGCTCCGCGCCCTCGCCGACCAGGCGGCGGTGCACCGCGACCACCGCTCACGTGTCCGGCGGGCCGACCAGCGCGAGCGGCTGCTCGACGCGCGCACCGCGGTCTCCCGGCACCGGTCGACAGGTGCCATGCCCCAGGGCCACGCCCAGCAGCTGTGGCTCAGCGCGGAGCTGGCCCGGCTGGACGAGCAGCCCGCGGCGGAGCTGTGGGCGGGCTCGGCAGACGCCTGGACCGAGGTGCGCCGGCGGTTCCTCTCGGCGTACGCACGATGGCGTGAGGCAGAGGCGAGGCTGGGCGCCGGCGTCGACGCGGAGGCGGTCGCCGCGCTGCGGGCCGCCCACGACGCTGCACGATCACTGGGCGCCGTCCGGCTGGTCGACGAGGTGGAGACGCTCGCGCGCTGGTACCGGATCGACCTCCTGCCGCCGGCCTCCCAGATGCCCGCCGGCGACGCGGCCGGTGACCCGCTCGCGGCGTACGGCCTCACCGAGCGGGAGCGGCAGGTCCTCGTCGCGCTGGCCGCGGGCCGGTCGAACCGCGAGATCGCCGAGGAGCTGGTGATCAGCTCGAAGACGGCATCGGTACACGTCTCGAACATCCTGCGCAAGCTGGACGTCTCCGGGCGCCAGGAGGCGGCGCGGATCGCGCACCGGCTGGGCGTGACCGCCTGAGACGTGGAGCTGCTGCCTCGACCCTGCCTGAGGAGCTCACCGGAAGATCTAAGGCGCCGCGGCGTGGATCTGAGGTGCGCGTCCGATGCCGTGGTCCCCGACGGACCAGCAGCCTCCTGGCGTCAGATCACTCATCAGGAGGAAGCATGAAGAACACCACCACCCTCGCCGCCGGTCTCGTCTCGGCGGGTGCCCTCGCGCTGGGCGCCCTCGGCGCCGTCGGCTTCGCCGACACCGGCCACTCGACTGCGGCCCGTCACCACAGCCACCCGGACGCGAGGTTCGCCATGGTGCGCTCGACCGCCGCGGCCACGACGGGCTGCCTGCCGCACGCCAGGGCCAAGGTCAAGATCACCAAGCTCGAGGGCGCCGAACAGATGGACATCGAGGCCAAGGGGCTGCTGCCGAAGACGGAGTACGACCTGTTCGTCATCCAGGTGCCCGACGCGCCCTTCGGGATGGCGTGGTACCAGGGCGACCTCGAGACCGACAAGTACGGCAAGGCCGAGGGCACGTTCATCGGCCGGTTCAACGAGGAGACCTTCTCGGTCGCTCCCGGGGTCGCCCCGGCACCGGTCCGGCACACCTCGCCGATCGCCGACGCCAGCGCCAACCCCGCGACCGCGCCGGTGCACCAGTTCCACCTGGGCCTGTGGTTCAACTCCCCGGCGGACGCCACGGCCGCCGGCTGCGGGACCGCCGTGACGCCGTTCAACGGCGAGCACAACGCCGGTGTGCAGGTGCTCAGCACCCGAGAGTTCGCTCCGGGCGACGGTCCGCTCGGCCAGATCGGCAGCTGAGCCGACCGGACGCGGCGTCGAGTCGCACACCGCAGGGGGGGCAGGCGGCGGGACGGGTCGTTGGACCCGTCCCGCCGTCGGCGGATCGAGCGGAGCCCACGCGTGGTTGTCCCGCGGATTCTCCGGACCAATACCCTGACCCCCCGGGCCTTGGCGAGAACCTCAACGCCCCCGAACCCACCCAGCCCGTGACCAGTGGCAGGGGCGCGTTGCGGTCGATGGTCCCGGCGGGCAGACCACCCTTAAGGATGAAGTCGAGTGGCCTGGAACGGGTAGCCTGGAAAGTCGAGCCGAGAGTTTCTCGCGACAAGCCACCCAAGGCGACTCCGTTCCCGGTTGCTCAACAAGTGCACGACCGGGAGCGACGATGTATCAGCGATTCGGCAACGCGTCGATCAGAACCGATCCTCCTGTCGCGCTCGTAGACGTCAGCGGTGAGTGCGACATCGCCACGACCTCGACATTGACCGGGCTGTTCAACACAGCAGTAGCCGAGGGATGCCGGGACTTCCGAGTGGACATGAATCGCGTCACCTTCTGCGACGCCTCCATGATCGGGTTGCTGGTCAGCCTGGATCGACGCCTGCGAGCCGACGACGGCTCGCTCACCATCCTGGGCACCTCGGAGTGTGTGCAGCGTCTGCTTCACATCGTGGGCCTCGACAGTCTGCTCCGGGAGCGTGCTGACCTGGGTTACACCACGGCCAGCAACGGCTGACCGTCCTGGGACACGACAGGCGACTCACGGTCGCGACTCCCGCTCGGCATACACTGGCGCGCGGCTTGAGGGGTGAACCCCACCAGGGTCCTTCGTTGGGATCTCCCAGTTGAAGCCCCCATGGCCCGGGCCCTTAGCTCAGTTGGTAGAGCATCGGACTTTTAATCCGCTGGTCGTCGGTTCGAGCCCGACAGGGCCTACCCAATGTTTCCGCAGGTCAGAGCCCTGTTCACGGAGCGACAGCGTGGTGCGGCGGCCCCTTGGTGGCGCGAAATGGCACAGAAATGGCACACGGAATTCAGCAGGGTCGAGCACCTACGGCAGCCATCGACATCGAAGCGTGCATCAGTGAGCCGACCTTGGTGGCGGGATGGACGGGGTGTGCACGAGCTCTCCGAGCGCTGCACCGACCGCGTCGAGATCGTCGGGGAACAGACCGGCGTAGACGTCGAGGGTCATGGCTGCCGAGGCGTGGCCGAGCATCTGCTGGACCGCCTTGACGTTGGCTCCCGACTTGATGGCCAGGCTCGCCGCGGTGTGTCGCAGGTCGTGAGGCGTGATGTCGGTGCGGCCGATCGCTCGGGCCGCCGGGTCGAAGACACGGGTACGCCAGTTACGGAGGCGTAAGACGGAGCCTTCTGGGGAGGTGATCAGCAGGTCGTCTGGCAAGCGACCCCGGGTCCGGTCCTCGACAAACGGCGTCAGGGAGGCCGAGAAGGGCACCGAACGCACCCGGTGCGACTTGGGGTCCGACCAAACGGTGCGACCGCCGACCTCGGTCACCGACCCTGCGATGGTGAGTCGGCGACGCGGGAGGTCGACGTCGCGCACGCGCAGGGCGGCCAGCTCACCGAACCTGAGGCCGCAAAGGGCCAGCACTGCGACCGAGAGACCGTGCTCGCCTGCGGCCGCGATCAAGGCAGTGACCTCACTGGGGCTCAGGAAGCGTGGCTCACCACGACGCAAGCGCGGCAGCTTGACGCCGTGGGCCGGGTTGGCCGCCAGACGGCCGTCGGCAACGGCTGAGTCGATCAGCAATGACAGGACGCGGTGGCACTGCCGCACGGTTCCTGGTGCGAGTCCGGCGCTCACCAGATCGCTCACCCAGGCCTGGATGTCCGAGCGCCGGAGTACGTTCAGCTGCCAGCTGCCGAACCTGGGGAGCACGTGCAGCCGCAGGACACCGCGGTAGCGAAAGGCAGTGGACTCCTTGAGGTGGATCAGCCCGGTCTCCCACGTGCCGGCGATGTCCTCAATGCGGACCGTGGCCGCGCGCGGGTCGATGTACTGGCCGCGGTGCCGCGCCGCCTGCATCTGGTCCACCCAGCGTTGAGCATCGGTCTTCCGCGCGAACGACTTCTTCCGCTGCCGGCCGCTCGGATCGCGCCAACGCGCCAGCCAGCTCCCGCTGTTCCCATCCCGCACCACGCTGACCATCAGGCGCCCTCCCGGTGCTCACTCACCCAGGCGCGGACCACCCCCGGCTCGTAACGCAGGTGCTTGCCCAGCTTGGTGGCCGGCGGCCCCTCACCGCGAACTCGCCACTGGTAGATCGTCGCGACGGGGACACCCAGGAACTGACCCACGTCCTTGATGCTCCACAGGCGATCCTCATCCCCCAAGCGAGGTTGCCGCGCCCCGGCAGGTTGCTGGGGTCGCGGCTCGGGCCACAACGGCAGCTGGTCGGGACCCGGCTCGGCCTGGGCAGCGGATCGCTTCATCTCTTCTCCCTGGGTTCGACGGCAACTCGCATGAGTCAAGAGGCAACGCGAACGAGGGGAGAACGGACGGGGCCAGCCACAGTTGATGTCTCACGACCACGAGTCGGGGTGGTGGACCCGCTTGGCCTGGCTCGACTCGGCAGAACCGAGAGCCGATCTAGCGGTGCGCGCTGGCCATGAACGTCGACACGAGGGGCGCGAGCCAGACGCCGACGCTGAGTCGGCGCCAGGTATCCCTCTGCCACCTCCCCACCGCACAGGTCATCACGACTCTGCGCAACTGTGGATGCCGAGCCTGTGGAGACAGAGCCGTTCTCCACAACCAGGTTTGGTTGACGGTGGGCAGCGGTGGATCCTCGGCAACGAGAGCGGCCCCGGACCGGTGGTGCAACACCGACCCGAGGCCTCGGCACAACGTGCAACGGAGGCACGCACACCGTGACCAGAGCATCCCAGAAGCCGGACTCGACTGAGCACAGAGCAGCGAACCCACCACGGGCACCGACACGTACATCGTGAAGACCCGCGTCCCGCCCAACATCGTCTGCCCCTGTTGGTGCATCGCGACCCCGAAGCAGCACATCGAGGAGCTTTCCGCCCATGACGGCGGGGTTGTGCACCGAGGCGACCGGCACGCCCTTGGCCCATCGTCCTGCATGACGATCAGGCCTTTCGTCGCCTCACTCGTGGACGGAAGCCTGGATCCAGACGATCTCGGGGTGCACCTCGACCTCACACGCAACGGAGACGGGCCGAGATCACTCGGCGAGGCGATGCACGTCGCCAAAGAGCTCGCCGCCACCGTGCGCGAACTCACCAAGTCCTGCCCCGTCGGACTCATCCCACTACCCCGTTGAGGCGCCGGCCCCGCGCTTCTACGGGGCGCGTGAGTCGGCTCTTCAAGTTGCCCGAGGGCCGGAGCTACGCAGGCCATCCGTAGCGACAACGTCCCCAACGGGGGCAGGCGACCTGCTGCCTTTCGCCCACTAAGGGGCGCGCTTCAGTGGCCGCCGGGCTCAATCGCGGGCTCGGCGTGAGGCCTCGTGGGAGGCCTCGAAGCGCGGCTGGTTTCCGTTCCCTGCAGACCGTTACCAGTCGTGGAACTGGTCGCAGATGTACTCCCGGGGGACCTCATGTGGTGGCAGCAAGTGTCCGTCAGCGGTGAAGCATTGCCCTGCGTGCCGGACGCATCGAGCAGCCGGCAGGGCGACCGAAGTCGCCGTCACATTGGGTGCGAGTTTCCGCGTCGCTCCGCCCACGACGACGCCGGCTCCTCCACAGCTCCGGTCTCGCGGGGCATGAGTGCGCCAGGACATCTGATGATCAGCGATCAGGTGCATGAGGTCTCGCCTGGTGGCGGTGGATGGGTCAAGCGCCTGACGAGTGCCCAACCGAGATGGATCAGGCCGCCTCGCGTTCGAGGCCCAGGGCTGGAGCGTCATCGCGCCTTCTCGGCCGTTCGACGCTGATCACGATGGCGACTGAGACGACGATGATGAGTCCGCCGACGACCACAGCACTCGTGATCGGCTCGGACAGGATCAGCCAACCGAGGAACACCGCGACGACGGGATTGACGTAGGCGTACGTGGCGACCAGGCCGATCGGGGCGTTGGCGAGCAACCAGACGTAGGCGCTGAAGGCAACCACCGAGCCGACGACAACGAGGTACCCCCACGCAAGCCACGTCGACGAGTCGTAGTCCCCCGGGCTCAGCCGCTCGCCGTGCAGCAGACCAGCGGCGGCCATCATGGCGCCGCCGCTCCACATCTCGTAGACGGTGAGCACGAAGGCGCTGCGCGGCAGCCTCAGCCTTGGCTGCACCCACGAACCGAACGCCCAGAACGCGCTCGCCGCCACGACGAAACAAGCGCCGAGCAGAGGTACGTCACCCTGGTCACGCCCACCGAGCACGAGCCAAGCCAAACCACCGAAACCCAGCAGCACTCCGGTCACCGACCATGGCCGCGGCCGGTCGCCGGCGAGGAACCGGTAGAGCGTGACAAAGATCGGCACCGCGGCGATCAGCAGCGCGGCGACCCCGCTCGGCGCTCCGAGGCTCTCACCGACCGCGACGAAGCCGTTGCCGAGGAAGGGCAACATCAGACCGAGCAGAGCGGAACCCGCGAGCTCGGTGAGTGTGACCCGCAGGTCGACGCCGCGGAACCTGAGGACGGCAGCCAGCAGCGCACCAGCAACGAGGAACCGGCTGCCCATGCCGAGCAGTGGTGGCATCTCCTCGACCGCGACCCGAATGGCGAGATAGGTCGAACCCCAGACCACGTAGACGATCGCCAGTGCCACCACGATCAGTCCCAGCTTCGACCGCATGCCCACCATGGCGCTCCCTCGTGCAGGTTCTGCTGGACCGAACCGCCCGGGCGGGTCGAGTTATTGCCGCCCGAGACATGTTGGCCGATTGTCGATGGAATCTGGCAGATTCGTTGTCCCGTCGCACTGCGAAGACGTCGGCGTTCTCGAACGGGGAAGCCAAGCTCCCCCTCGCCACTCAGCTGGTGTCGATCGGGAACCGGTCGTCGCCTGCCGCCCGGAGCCGGGAGCGCGCTTCGGCATCATCGTCCTCCCCGCCAAACATGCTGCTAAGCAAGCAGCCAGACCTCGCGCTCCGAACGCCCGACCCTGCCGACGTGCGTGCCATCGGCTTAGACATGGTTCATGCTCACGTCCGTGGACGATGAGTAGGTCAAGGTCGCGTTGGACGAGGTGTTCGATGAGGCAGTCGTATTCCATGGTTCAACCTTTGAGCGCCACACAGCGGGATCGTCCTGATCGCGATGCTCGACAACCACGACACTGAACACCCCCTGTCCGTTTGCCCCGACGGCCTCCCGGACCCTCAAGGCTCGGACTAGTCCTCCGCCTTGCCGGACTCGAGCCCCTCGGAGATGAGGTCCATCACCGAGCTGTCGGCGAGCGTCGTGACGTCGCCGATCTCGCGGTGCTCCGCCACGTCGCGCAGCAGCCGCCGCATGATCTTGCCCGAGCGGGTCTTCGGCAGCTCCGCGACGATCATGATCTGTCGGGGCGTG
>NZ_DASUFR010000163.1:0-2813 GCF_036274455.1 Nocardioides sp.
GTTCTTCGCCAGGATCGACTGGTAGTCGTCGCTAAGCATCAGGGCGACGGCCTCCTGGGCGAGCTCCTGGTTCTGGGACTTCGCGGCGACCGCGATGTCCGAGCCGCCGAGCAGCACCGGCGCGGGCTGGCCGTCGGAGCCGGGGAGCGCGAAGACGCCGACCTTCTTGGCCAGGTCCGGGCAACCGGTCTTCGGGTCGTTGAGCAGGCCCATCACCCAGCCCGGCGTGGACATCATGCCGGTCTCGCCGGCGCAGAACGGCGTCCACGGGTCGGCCTCGTTGCCGTCCTTCGGCGCGCCCGATGCCTGCTCGAACAGCTGCTGCGCGCGCTCGAGGCCCGCGATGGACTCGTCGGACTCCAGCGCGCCCTCCCCCGTGCCGTCGTTGTCGACGGCGAGGTCGCCGCCGGCGTCCCAGATGAACGCGGCGCCGTTGCGCCAGTCCTGGCCCGGGAACCAGAAGCCCGAGAAGTTCCCCGGCTGCGGGTTGGCCTCCTTGAGCTTGACCGCCGTGTCGACGAACTCGTCCATCGTGGTCGGCACCTCGAGGCCGGCCTTCTCGAAGAGGTCGGTGCGGTAGAAGATGTACTTCGAGCCGGCGTAGTAGGGGACGGCGTAGGTCGTGCCGTCCACCTGGGCGCCCGCCACGAAGCCCGGGAGCAGGTCGTCGCCGCCCCAGTCCTCGAGGTTCGCGCTCACGTCGCTGAACGCGCCGGCGGCGGTGAACGTCGGCGCCTGGGTGTTGCCGACCTCGACGACGTCCGGGGTCTCGGAGTCGCTGGACAGCGAGGTGGTCAGCTTCTCGACCAGCCCCTCCCACTCCTGCTGCTCGATGGTCAGCGTCGAGCCGGCGTGCTGGTCCTCGAAGGTCTTCTTCAGCCAGTCCCGGGCCTCCTGGGGCGTGTCCGTGCCGTTGAGCCAGACCCGGATGTCCGCCTTGTCGGGGCCGCCGCCGCTTGTGGCCGCGTCGGCATCGTTGTCGTCGCCGCACGCGGACAGGCCGAGCCCGAGCGCGAGCACGCCGGCCGTGGCGAGCGCAAGGTTCCTCTTGAAAGTGCGCACCCTGGTGTTCCTCTCGATGAATGCTGACTTACTGGGCGATGCCGGCGGGTTGAGTCGTCTCACGACACCCCCAGCTGACCGGCCAGGACGAGGACGGCGGCGCCCACGAGCACCACGTCGTCGCCCAGGGCGGACGTGCGGACCACGAGCTCCTCGCCGGAGACCGGCATCGCGCGCTCGCGGATCGTGCGGTCGACGGCCGCGAGCAGCGGCCCGTCGAGCAGCTCGAGCGGGCCGCTGAGCACCAGCTCGTGCAGGTTCAGGGTCCCGACGACCGGGGCGAGGGCCACCCCGACCTGGGTGCCGACCTCGGCGAGCGCGTCCGCGCCGCCGGCGGCGAGCCGCTCGCGCAGCCGGGGCGCAGCCAGCACGGTCTCGAGGCAGCCGCGTCGGCCGCACGCGCACTGGGCGCCGCCCGGGTCGATCACGACGTGCCCGACCTCGCCGGCCGCCGAGCGGTGGCCGTGCAGGAGGACGCCCTCGAGCACCAGCCCGGCGCCGACACCGGTGCCGACCCGGACCAGCATCAGCCCGCCGTCGCCGGCGTCGCCGAACGTGTGCTCGCCGAGGACCGCGGTGTTGGCGTCGTTCGCCACGAAGACGGGGACCTGGAACGCCGCTCTGAGGCCCTCGGCCAGCGGGGTGCCGTGCCACCCGAGGTTGGGAGCGTCGACGACGACCCCGGCGGCGTCCACGACGCCCGGGGTCCCGACGCCGACGCCGAGCACGGGGCGGGTGGCGGCGTCGAGGAGCTCGCGGACCAGCTCGTGGACCAGGTCGACGGCGTCCTGCCCGCGCCGACCCTCGAGCGGCCGGCTACGCCGCTGCTGGACGTCGCCGGAGAGGTTGAGCAGCGCTCCGGAGACCAGGCCGTCGGCCGAGAGGTCGACCGCGACGATCTGGCGGGCCTCCTCGGCCAGCTGGACCAGCACCGGCGGCTTGCCGACCCGGCCCTGCACCGGCGCCGCGGACTCGGTGAGCAGTCCCTCGGCGACCAGGCCGCCGACGACGTCGGAGACCGAGACCTTGGTCAGGCCGCTCGAGCGAGCGAGGTCGGCCCGGCTGGCCGGGCCGTGGCGGAACAGCAGCTGGAGCAGCAGCGCCCGGTGGTGGCGACGAGTGTCCTCGGGAAGCAACCGGCCCGAGGGCCGCAGCGCCCGGCGGACCGGCGTTGAGGTGCTCGTCACATTTGTTAGGAAACCTCACTTACTTATTCCGTGTCAAGGGGTGCACAGAGAAGGAACGCAACTTTGCTTTACCTTCCGGGTCGGTGGGCCCCGGGAGGACAAGTAGCCTTCCTTTACCTTCCCGCGCGTCAGACCGTCAGGGAGGCGTCCGCCGGCAACGACAGGGTCAGGACGGCGTCCTCGATGAGCTCGTCCCGCTCGACATCGGCCTCGACCCGGCGCAGGCGGACGGCGAGGTCGGGCTCGCGGTCGTCGCCGGTGAGGTCGACGGCGGCCACGACGAACAGCCGCTGCGGCCCGACGTACTCCAGGTGGAGATAGGTGACCCGGGCCACGTAGGGGTGCTCGAGGATCCGTTCGAGAACGGCGGCGCGGAGCTGGGCGCTGTCGCCCTCACCGAGCAGGTACTGCATGTTGCGGCGCATCAAGAAGATCGCGACGGCAGCCAGCAGCACCCCCACCGCGATCGACCCGAGGGCGTCGTACTCGTGCCGGCCGGTGAGCTGGTGCAGGCCGATGCCGGCGCCGGCGAGCACGAGGCCGATCAGCGCCGCCGAGTCCTCG
>NZ_DASUFR010000164.1:0-8950 GCF_036274455.1 Nocardioides sp.
GTCCGGGGTGAGCTCGGGGGCGTTGATCAGCGCCTGTGCCACCTCGTTGAGCAGGCACAGCTGGTCGACGAACCACGGGTCGATGCCGGTGGCGTCGTGGACCTCCTGCGGCGTGGCCTCGGCGCGGATGGCGTCCATCACGACGCGCAGCCGGCCGTCGTGGGGCGTCGCCGCCTCGGCCAGCAGCCGCTCCTTGTCGAGGTCGACGTGGCGGTGGCTCCAGTCGAACGGCGCGTCCTTGCTCTCCAGCGAGCGGAGCGCCTTCTGCAGCGCCTCGGTGAAGTTGCGTCCGATCGCCATCGCCTCGCCGACCGACTTCATGTGGGTGGTCAGGGTGGGGTCGGCGCCCGGGAACTTCTCGAACGCGAACCTCGGCACCTTCACCACGACGTAGTCGAGCGTCGGCTCGAAGCTGGCGGGGGTGCGCTGCCCGTCGGGACGCGTGGTGATGTCGTTGGGGATCTCGTCGAGGGTGTAGCCGATCGCCACCTTCGCCGCGATCTTGGCGATCGGGAACCCGGTCGCCTTCGACGCCAGGGCACTGGAGCGCGACACCCGCGGGTTCATCTCGATGACGACGACCCGGCCGTCGTCGGGGTTGACCGCGAACTGGATGTTGCACCCGCCGGTGTCGACCCCGACCTCGCGGATGATGCCGATCGACAGGTCGCGGAGGTGCTGGTACTCGCGATCGGTCAGTGTCATCGCGGGAGCGACGGTGATCGAGTCGCCGGTGTGGACGCCCATCGGGTCGAGGTTCTCGATCGAGCAGACGATCACGACGTTGTCGGCGTGGTCGCGCATCACCTCGAGCTCGTACTCCTTCCAGCCGAGGATCGACTCCTCCAGGAGCACCTCGCTGGTGGGTGACGCCGCCAGCCCGCCGCCGCCGATGCGGCGCAGGTCGGTCTCGTCGAAGGCCATGCCCGAGCCCGAGCCGCCCATCGTGAACGACGGCCGCACGACCATCGGGTAGCCGAGCTCCTCGGCGCCGGCGAGCAGGTCGTCGACGGTGTGGCAGATGACCGACCGGGCCACCTCGCCGCCGAGCTCCTCGACGATCCGCTTGAACGACTCGCGGTTCTCACCCCGGTTGATCGCCTCGATCGAGGCGCCGATCAGCTCCACGCCGTACTTCTCGAGCACGCCGGTCTCGTCGAGCGCGATCGCGGTGTTGAGCGCGGTCTGGCCGCCGAGGGTGGCGAGCAGCGCGTCCGGCCGCTCCTTCTCGATCACCTTCTCCACGAAGTCGGGGGTGATCGGCTCGACGTAGGTCGCGTCGGCGAACTCCGGGTCGGTCATGATCGTGGCCGGGTTGGAGTTGACCAGGACCACGCGGATGCCCTCGGCCCTCAGCACCCGGCAGGCCTGGGTGCCCGAGTAGTCGAACTCGCAGGCCTGGCCGATGATGATCGGCCCGGAGCCGATGACCAGGACGCTCTGGATGTCTGTCCGCTTAGGCAACCGAACCCCCGCCGGTCGAGCTTGTCGAGACCTCCGCAGCGCCGGCACCTGGCCGCATGAGCTCCACGAACCGGTCGAAGAGGTACGCCGCGTCGTGCGGTCCGGCCGCGGCCTCGGGGTGGTACTGGACGCTGAACCCCTTGAGCCTGCCGTCCGGGGCTCGCAGCTCCAGCCCCTCGACCACGTCGTCGTTGAGGCAGACGTGGCTGACCGTGGCGACGCCGTACGCCGTCTCCGTGGGCGCGTCGAGCGGCACCCCCTCCGGCCACTGGACCGCGAACCCGTGGTTGTGGGCGGTGACCTCGACCTTGCCGGTGGTGCGGTCCAGGACCGGCTGGTTGATGCCACGGTGGCCGTACTTGAGCTTGTAGGTGCCGAAGCCCAGGGCGCGGCCGAACAGCTGATTGCCGAAACAGATGCCGAAGTAGACAGTTTCGCGCGTCAACAGCTCCTGCAGCAGCTCCACCTGAGCCGTGGTGGCGGCCGGGTCGCCCGGACCGTTGGAGTAGAAGAGCCCGTCGGGGTCGACCGCGAGGACGTCGTCGAGGCTCGCGGTCGCGGGGAGGACGTGCACCTCGACCCCGCGCTCGGCCAACCGGTGCGGCGTCATCGCCTTGATCCCGAGGTCGAGCGCGGCCACGGTCAACCGCTTCTCGCCGATCGCGGGGACGACGTAGGCCTCGCCGGTCGAGACCTCGCCGGCGAGCTCGGAGCCGGCCATGGCGTCCTGGTGGCGGACCCGCTCCAGCAGCTCCTCGGCGTCGGCGCCGGTCGAGGAGATGCCGACACGCATGGCCCCGCGCTCGCGCAGGTGGCGGGTGAGCGCCCGGGTGTCGATACCCGAGATCCCGACCACCCCCTGCGCGCGGAGCTCGTCGTCGAGGCTGCGGAGCGAACGCCAGCTGGACGGGACGCGGGCGGGGTCGCGGACGACGTAGCCGGCCACCCAGATCTTCTGCGACTCCGGGTCCTCGTCGTTGATGCCGGTGTTGCCGATGTGCGGGGCCGTCATGACGACGACCTGGCGGTGGTAGGACGGGTCGGTCAGGGTCTCCTGGTAGCCGGTCATGCCGGTGTTGAAGACCGCCTCGCCGAAGGTCTCGCCCTCGGCGCCGTACGCCTCGCCGTGGAAGGTGCGGCCGTCCTCGAGAACCAGGATCGCGGGGGCAGGCATCGGCTGGCCCTACTCCTTCTCCGCCTCACGGGACGGTGGTTAAAGGATGTCGGTCACGGGCGACCCTACCAGCGGCACGGACCGGATCGCGCTCGTCCCGCCGTGTGGCGGTGCCGTAACAACCGCCATCCCTGGGGACGACGGTTGCCAGGGCACCGCCACCACGGGTGGCCCGCCCGCTCACAACACGGCGTCGAGAAACGCCTTGGTCTCCGGGTTCTTCGGTGCCGCGATCAGCTCGGCCGGGGTGCCCTCCTCGAGGATCCTGCCCTCGTGGAAGAACGCCATCCGGTCGGCCACCTCGCGGGCGAAGCCCATCTCATGGGTGACGACCATCATCGTCATGTGCAGCTCGGTGGAGAGCGTCTTCATCACCGAGAGCACCTCGCCGGTCAGCTCCGGGTCGAGAGCCGAGGTGGGCTCGTCGAAGAGCATCACGTCGGGCTCCATGGCCAACGCGCGGGCGATGGCGACCCGCTGCTGCTGTCCGCCGGACAGGCGCACCGGGTGCTCCCCGGCCTTGTCGGCGAGTCCGACCCGGTCCAGGAGGTCCCTGGCGCGCTTGGTGACCTCGGCGGTGCTCTGCCCGGCGCAACGAGGCGCGCAGAGGATGTTGTCGAGCACGGTCATGTTCGGGAACAGGTTGAACTGCTGGAAGACCATGCCGACGTGCAGCCGCAGCCGGCGGATCTGCTCGCGCTTGCGCCGGGTGCGGTGCCCGCCCTCGAGACGGATCCCGGCGACTTCGATGGAGCCTTCGGTGGGGTCCTCGATGAAGTTCACGCAGCGCAGCACCGTGGACTTGCCCGAGCCGGAGCGCCCGAAGATGACCACCACCTCACCGCGACGGATCTCCATGTCGACTCCGCGCACCACCTCCAGGTGGCCGAAGCTCTTGTGCAGCCCGTCGATGCGGACCACGACGTCGGAGCTCATCCGGCACCCCCGTGCGGCTGGCCCTGCTGCCCGGCGGCCTCCATGGCGCGGGCGACGTGCGTCCGGTCGTAGCCGCGGCCGATCCGCTTCTCGAGTCGGGACTGGAAGAAGGTGAACAGCACCGTGAGCCCCCAGTAGACGAGGGCGACGGCGACGTAGGCCTCGAGGTTCTTGAAGTCGGACTTGCCGACCAGCTGGGCCCGCCGGAAGATCTCCGCGCTGGCGATGTTGACGCCGAGGAACGACACGAGCGCGGTGTCCTTCATCATCGCGATGAACTCGTTGCCGGTGGGCGGGATGATCACCCGGAACGCCTGGGGAAGCACCACCTTGCGCATCTTCTGGCCGTAGGTCATGCCGAGCGCGTCGGCCGCCTCGCCCTGTCCGCCTGCGACCGACTGGATGCCGGCCCGGAAGATCTCGGTCATGTAGGCGCCGTAGTTGAGCCCGAGGGCGAGCGTCCCCGCGGTGGCCGCCTCGAGCACCAGCGCCTGGTCGAACCCCTCGGGCAGCCAGGTGTACTCAGCGGCGAGGTTCCGGCCGACCGGGGGCAACGCCAGGTAGAGCAGGAACATCTGGACGATCAGCGGTGTGCCGCGGAAGAACGAGACGTAGAAGCCCGCGACGCCGTAGGCCACCGGGTTGCGCGAGATGCGGGCCAGGGCACCGAACAGCGCGAGCACGATGGCCAGCGCGATGCCGAGGACCGCGATCGTCATCGTGTAGCGCAGCCCGCCGACGATGTAGCGGATGTTGTCGCCGATCCACTGCATGTCGAAGCCGGCGGCGTTGCCGAAGAAGGCGAGCAGCGCGAAGAGGACGGCCCAGACCAGCGCCACCTTCAGCCGGAACGGCACCCGTGCCGAGGCGAGCTGGACCCGCTCCCAGGTGTCAGTCATGGGGCCTCGACGGGTGGGGGTACGACGTCTCGCACCTCACTCCTGCTTCGTGGTGAGGTCCTGGCCATACCACTTCTGCGACAGCGAGGTCAGGGTCCCGTCCTCGTGCATCTCGCCCACGATCTTGTCGACCGCCTCGAAGAGGCTTTCCGACGACGGGTCGGAGCTCTTGTCGAAGCCCACAGACAGCGGCTCGTAGAACAGCGGGTCGCCGACGATCTTCACCGGATTGCCGGCGTCGATGTAGCCCTGCGCAGTGGTCACCGAGGTGAGCACGGCGTCCAGCCGGCCGTTGACGAGGTCCTCGAGCGCCGTCGTGTCCGTGTCGTAGCCGCTGATCTCGGCGTCGTCGATGACGAAGTCGAAGGTGTAGCCGTCGATCGCGAGCTTCTTCTCGAGGAAGTCCGAGTAGGTGCACGGGCTGCACGAGCCGACCTTCTTGCCGTCGAGGTCGGTGGTGACGTCGGTGATGTCGTCGTTGTCCGCTGCGACCACGGCCACCGCCGGGGTGTAGTTGTACGGCTGGGTGAAGTAGAGGACCTTCTGGCGCTCGTTGGTCGGCGTCATCGATCCGACCGTCGTGTCCCAGCGCCCACTCCAGCTGCCGGCCGTGATCACGTCCCAGCTGGGCGCCTCCCACGCCACGTCGACGCCCAGCCGGTGCGCGATCTCGGTGGCCACGTCGATGTCGAACCCTTCGTACTCCCCGGTCTGCTCGTTGAGCGAGGACTGCGGCGGGTAGGCCGGGTCCGTGGAGACGGTGAGCTTGCCGGCCTCGCAGACCTTCGCGAGCATGTCGGTCACGTCGCCGTCGCAGGGAGTGTCGCCCGACGCCGCGGCCGGCGTGTCACTCCCGCCGGTGTCCTTCGCGGAGCCCCCGCTGTCGCTGTCGCCACCGCAGGCCGAGAGGACTGCGACGAGAAGGGCCGCCAGGGCCGCCAGGAGAGTTCGGATGCGCATGCGCGGACTATGCCCCTCCCGGGGAGCCGCGTCCAGTACTGAGCAGCGAGTCAGTAAGACTCGGGGTCCGGTGCTGCGAGCAGCTCGCGCAGCCTTTTCACCACCGGCCAGGCCCCCGCCGTCGTGTTGCCGAGGACGGACCAGGTGAGCCGGTCGGGCCCGTGGTGGCTCTCGAACGACGCCCCGGTGTCGGAGCCTGTGAGCTGGGCGGCGTGCCCCTCGAGCCAGAAGCCGAGGCCGTAGGCGCGGTCCCCGTCGGTGCTGCGGACCCGGCGCATCTCCGCCCAGGTCGGCGGGGCGACGACCCGGCCGTCGTCCAGCGCCTGCCAGAGCGTCACGAGGTCTCCTGCGGTGGTGAAGATCCCTCCGTCCCCACCGCCCACGACCGGGAGGTGAAGCACGTTCGTGCGGAGCTCCTCGGCGTGACCTTCCGGGTGCAGGTAGCCGAGGGCGGCGTCGCCGGGCAGCATGTCGGAGCGGAGGTAGGCGGTGCGGGCCAGCCCGGCCCGGTCGATGACGTGGCGCCGGACCAGGTCGTGGAAGGGTTCGCCGGCCGCTCGCTCGGCGAGCAGGGCCAGGAGGATGTAGCCGCCGTTGCAGTAGGCGAACCGGCTGCCCGGCTCGAAGACCTGCGGGAGTCCGTCGACGATCTCGAGGTAGGACTCGGCGGTCTCCAGCCGGTGTGCCGGCACCGTCAGCAGGTGTGCGTCGAGGTCGTGGGCCTCGTCCTCCTCGTCGAGGTAGTCGCCGATCCCGGAGCGGTGGGCGAGCAGGTGCTCGACGGTGACGTCGTCGTCCACCAGCGGCAGGTCGTCTCCGAGCAGCTCCCTCGCCCTGGTGTCCAGGGCGAGGACGCCGTCCTCGACCAGGCGCATCACCATCAGCGCGGTGAACCCCTTGGCGCCGCTCGCGACCGCGACCCGGGTGTCGTCGGTGAAGGGGATCCGGTGCGCGCGGTCGGCCAGGCCGTGCACCTGCACGAGCGGCGGCTCGCCGACGCGGTCGACGCGGACCACTCCGGAGAACACGTTCGCCTCGGCGACCTGCGCGATCGCCGTGGCGAGCGGTGTCCTGGGTCGGGAGTGCATGGGTGTTTCGCGTGCTCAGAGTGCGTGCATCGCAAGGCGCCGGAGCGAAGACGCCGGAGGCCCATCATCGAGCGACGGCAACGCCGCGAGGTGCGTGCTCTGCGTGCGCGAAGCGCTCACGGACCTCCGACCCAGGGCACTGTTCACTGCAGCTTGCCGTCGAGCACGATGGCGCGGCCGCGGAGGAACGTCGCGACCACGTGGCCGGGGAGCTCCCGGCCGGCGTACGGCGTGTTGCGGCTGAGCGACGCGGACTCGCTGGCGTCGACCACCCGGCGGACCGACGGGTCGTAGAGCACCAGGTTGGCCGGCTTCCCCACGTCGAGCGGCTGGCCGTGGTCGTGGACCCGGCCGATCCGCGCCGGCGCGTGGGACATGCGGTCGGCCACGCCCGCCCAGTCGAGCAGGCCGGAGTCGACCATCGTCTCCTGGACCACCGAGAGGGCGGTCTCGAGGCCCAGCATCCCGAACGCCGCCGCGGCCCACTCGCAGTCCTTGTCCTCGTGCGGGTGCGGCGCGTGGTCGGTGGCCACCACGTCGATGGTGCCGTCGGCCAGCCCTTCGCGCAGCGCCTCGACGTCGGCCGCGGACCGCAGCGGCGGGTTCACCTTGTAGATGGGGTCGTAGGTCGCGGCCAGGTCGTCGGTGAGCAGCAGGTGGTGCGGGCAGACCTCGGCGGTGACGCTCCATCCCTTCGACTTCGCCCACCGGATGATCTCCACCGAGCCGGCGGTCGAGACATGGCAGACGTGCAGCCGGGAGCCGACGTGCGCGGCCAGCAGGCAGTCCCGGGCGATGATCGCCTCCTCGGCCACCGCCGGCCAGCCGGCGAGGCCGAGCCGGCCGGAGAGCTCGCCCTCGTTCATCTGGGCGCCCTCGGTGAGGCGCGGCTCCTGGGCGTGCTGGGCGACGACGCCGTCGAAGGCCTTGACGTATTCCAGCGCCCGGCGCATCAGCACCGCGTCGCTCACGCAGTTGCCGTCGTCGGAGAAGACCCGCACCTTGGCGGCGGAGTCGGCCATCGCGCCGAGCTCGGCGAGCTGCTGGCCGGCCAGGCCGACCGTCACCGCGCCCACCGGCCGCACGTCGCAGTGGCCGGCCTCGCGGCCCAGCCGCCAGACCTGCTCCACGACGCCGGCCGTGTCGGCCACGGGGTCGGTGTTGGCCATCGCGTGGACCGCGGTGAAGCCTCCCCGGGCCGCGGCGGAGGTGCCGCTCTCGACGGTCTCGGCGTCCTCGCGGCCCGGCTCGCGCAGGTGGGTGTGCAGGTCGACCAGGCCGGGCAGTGCGACGAGCCCTTCGGCGTCGACGACCTCGGCGCCGCGCGACTCGAGGTCGGTGCCGGCATCGGCGATGACGCCGTCGTCGAGCAGCAGGTCGGTCGGCGTACCGCCGAGCACGGCGGCGCCCTTGATGAGGTACTTCACTCGTCGTCTCCCGTCGTCGCGGGCTCGGAGCCGCCCAGTAGCAGGTAGAGCACGGCCATCCGCACGGCCACGCCGTTGGTGACCTGCTCGACGATCACCGAGCGGTCGGAGTCGGCGACGTCGGCGGTGATCTCCATGCCGCGGACCATCGGCCCGGGGTGCATGACGATCGTGTGGTCCTGGAGCGTGCCCATCCGCCGGGCGTCGAGGCCGTAGCGGCGGCTGTACTCGCGCGGGGTCGGGAAGAACCCGCCGTTCATCCGCTCCCGCTGGACCCGCAGCATCATCACGGCATCCGCCTTCGGCAGCACCGCGTCGAGGTCGTACGACGTCTCGACCGGCCAGGTCTCGACCCCGACCGGCAACAGCGTCGGCGGTGCCACGAGCGTCACCTCCACGCCGAGCGTCCGCAGCAGCAGCGCGTTGGAGCGGGCCACCCGGCTGTGCAGCACGTCGCCGACGATGGCCACCCTGCGCCCCTCGAGGCCTCCGGGCCGGGACTCGCCGAGGTGGCGCCACATCGTGAAGGCGTCGAGCAGCGCCTGGGTGGGGTGCTCGTGCGTGCCGTCGCCGGCGTTGACCACGCTGGAGCGGACCCACCCGGAGTGGGCCAGCCGGTGCGGGGCGCCGCTCGCGCCGTGCCGCACGACCACCGCGTCGGCCCCCATCGCCTCCAGGGTGAGCGCGGTGTCCTTGAGGCTCTCGCCCTTGCTCAGGCTCGAGCCCTTGGCGGAGAAGTTGATGACGTCCGCACTGAGCCGCTTGGCCGCCGCCTCGAAGGAGATCCGGGTGCGGGTGGAGTCCTCGAAGAACAGGTTGACCACCGTGCGGCCGCGCAGGGCGGGCAGCTTCTTGATCGGGCGGTCGGCCAGCGAGCGCATCTCCTCGGCGGTGCGCAGGACGAGCTCGGCGTCGTCGCGGGTCAGGTCGCCCGCGCTCAACAGGTGTCGCTTCACTGTGCTCCTCCCTGAGCGTCCTCGATCGTGACCTCGTCGATGCCGT
>NZ_DASUFR010000165.1:0-26637 GCF_036274455.1 Nocardioides sp.
GTGCTCTGGGATGCGGGTGGCGACGACAGGGTCACGGCGGGTGGTGCGGCCGGCACCATCGTGGGTGTCGCCGTCTACGTCCTGGTCACCATCGGCGTCGCCGTCGTCGGTGCCTTGCGGGACAGCTGGCGGCTCACGGCCCTGGCGACCGCGGCGCTGGTCGTGTTCACCACGGTGCAGAGCTTCTCGGTGTTCGCCCGGATCCTCGACGGTGCCTGGCTGTTCGTGGCCGTCGGCCTCGTCTTCCTCGGCACCGGGCTCGGGTTCGACCGCGCCCGCCGGCGGCTCGTCGAGGCGGTCGCCGACGTGGAGGGAGAGACCCGATGAGGCGCGCGATGACCACCGTGGCCGTGGTGGCCGCGCTGCAGCTGGTGCTGGTGGGCGTCGCCGTCGCGCCACGGCTCTCGGCGTACGTCCGGGGCGACGAGTACCGGATGCGGGTCGCGCCGGTCGACCCCGTCGACCCGTTCCGGGGTGCCTACGTCGCGCTCAGCTATCCCGACCTGCGGCCGGACGAGGGGCGCTCGGGGAACCTGCCCGAGGAAGGCACGACCTTCGTCCCCCTGGAGCGCGACGGTGACTACTGGGTCGCGGCGGGCTACGAGGTCGAGCGGCCGGCCGAGGGGCCCTACCTGGCGTGCGACAGCGATGGCTGGGACCTGTCCTGCGGCATCGAGAGCTGGTTCACGAGCCAGGCGGACGCACGGCGTCTCCAGGCGGCGGTCATCGACGGCGCAGTCGCCACGGTCCGGGTCGACGACCGTGGCAACGCGGTCATCGTCGACTTGTCCCCCGAGGGCGGCTGAGCTGCCTGCCTCAGCCTCCGGCGACCGCCGGGATCACCGAGATCTGGGTGCCGTCGGGGGTCGGGGTCTCGAGGTTGTCGAGGAACCGCACGTCGTCGTTGCCGACGTAGACGTTGACGAACCGGCGCAGCTCGCCGTTGTCGTCGAGGATGCGGCCCTTGATGCCGGAGTAGTTGGCGTCGAGGTCGTCGAGGATCTCCGCGAGCGTGCTCCCGCTCGCGGTCACCTCCGACTCCCCGCCGGTGTAGGTGCGCAGGATGGTCGGGACGCGGACTGAGACGCTCATGCGATTCCTGTCGTGGTGAAGGCGGCGTACGTCGGCTCGATCGTCGCAGCCGGGCCGACCGAGCCGGCGACCGCGTCGAGGGTCTTGAGCCCGTGGCCGGTGTTGATGACAACCGTCTCGAGGTCGGGGTCGAGCTGCCCGGTCTCGACGAGCTTCTTCAGCACACCGACGGTGGTGCCACCCGCCGTCTCGGTGAAGATGCCCTCGGTCCTCGCCAGCAGCACGATCCCCTCGCGCACCTGTTCGTCGGTGATGTCCTCGACGGCTCCACCCGTGCGCCGGCAGATGTCGAGGACGTAGATGCCGTCGGCCGGGTTGCCGATGGCCAGGCTCTTGGCGATGGTGTCCGGCTTGACCGGACGGATGGCGGGGGCGTCGTCGCGCCACGCGGTGCTCACCGGGGAGCAGCCGGTGGCCTGGGCGCCGTACACCCTGTAGGGCTTGTCCTCGACCAGGCCGAGCGCGATCAGCTCCTGGAACGCCTTGTCCACCTTGGTCAGCTGGGAGCCGCTGGCCACGGGGATCACGATCTGGTCGGGCAGCCGCCAGCCGAGCTGCTCGGCGATCTCGTAGCCGAGGGTCTTGGAACCCTCGGCGTAGTAGGGGCGGACGTTGACGTTGACGAACGCCCAGCCGTCCTCCTCGCCCGCGATCTCCGAGGCCAGCCGGTTGACGTCGTCGTAGCTGCCGTTCACGGCCACCAGCTGCTCGGTGTAGACCGCGGAGTTGACCTGCTTGGGCTGCTCGAGGTTGCTCGGGATGAGGACCACCGTCTTGATGCCGGCCCGCGCGCCGGCGGCGGCCACGGCGTTGGCCAGGTTGCCGGTGCTGGGACAGGCGAACACCTTGGCGTCGAGCTCGCGCGCGGCGCTGAGCGCGCAGGCGACCACGCGGTCCTTGAAGGAGTTGGTCGGGTTGGTGGAGTCGTCCTTGACCCACAGCTTTGCCAGGCCGAGCTCGCGGGCGAGGTTGCGGGCTTGGAGCAGGCGGGTGAACCCGGGCTCGGTGTTGGGGCTCTCCTCGATGTCGCTGGGCACCGGCAGCAGCGCCTTGTAGCGCCAGATGTTGCGGGGGCCGGCCTCGATCTCCTCGCGGGTCACGTGCGGGAAGTCGTAGGCGACCTCCAGCGGCCCGAAGCACTCCGGGCAGGCGTAGAAGGGGCCGAGCCCGACCTGGTGGCCGCACTCGCGGCACGACAGGGCCTTCGCGTTCCCGAAGGCGCCCACGCGGACCGTCGGCCGCTCGGTGACAACAGCGCTCATGGAGTCCTCCTCATCTCTCCGGCGCGGCTCTCGCTCCGGACGGAATTGGCACCTTTCCGCGAGCTCGCTGACCTGCGCGGCGGTTGCCGGGACTTCGACGGGCCGTTTCCCTCAGTCCCTCTGGATGAGCAGGACCACTGTACGGGAACATCGTCTCAACATGCGTACGCCGGTCCCGAGATGTGGACCCGGGACCGGCGTACCTTCCGGCTCAGGCGGCTGCGGTGGCCTCGTCCTCCGACCGCGCGCCTCCCGCCGGGGTCAGGGCACCGCGGACGACGTCGAGCACGTCGCCGACGATGTGCACGGTGAGCGCCTCGCGGACCTCGGCCGGGACGTCGTCCAGGTCGGGCTCGTTGCGCTGGGGCAGGAACACCTCGGTGAGCCCGGCCCGCTGGGCGGCGAGCAGCTTCTGCTTCACGCCGCCGATGGGCAGCACCCGGCCGCTGAGCGTGACCTCGCCGGTCATCCCGACCTCCGAGCGCACCGGCCGGCCGCTGGCCAGCGAGGTGAGTGCGGTGACGAGCGTGACGCCCGCGGACGGCCCGTCCTTCGGGACCGCGCCGGCCGGGAAGTGGACGTGGATGGCCCGGTCGAAGAACGCCGGGTCCACGCCGAGCTCGACCGCGTGCGCCTGCACGAACGACAGCGCGATCTGGGCCGACTCCTTCATCACGTCGCCGAGCTGGCCGGTGAGCGTGAGCCCCGCCTTGCCCTCGTGGGCCGACGTCTCGATGTAGAGCACGTCCCCGCCCAGGCCGGTCACGGCCAGGCCGGTGGCCACGCCCGGGACCGAGGTGCGCTCGGCCGTCTCGGGGGTGAACCGCGGCCGGCCGAGCAGCTCCTTGAGGTCCGGCTCGTCGACGTCGACGTGGTCGGTCTCCCCGACGGCGAGCTTCGTCGCCGCCTTGCGCAGCGCCTTGGCGATCAGCCGCTCCATCTGGCGTACGCCGGCCTCGCGGGTGTAGTTGGCGGCCAGCTCGCGCAGCGCGGCGTCGGTGACCGACACCTCGTCCGCGGTCAGCGCCGCCCGCTCCAGCTGCCGGGGCAGGAGGAAGTCCCGCGCGATCGCGACCTTGTCGTCCTCGGTGTAGCCGTCGAGGGTGACCAGCTCCATCCGGTCCAGCAGCGCGGAGGGGATCTGCTCGACCACGTTGGCGGTGGCGATGAAGAGCACGTCCGACAGGTCGAGGTCCAGCTCGAGGTAGTGGTCGCGGAAGGTGTGGTTCTGCGCCGGGTCGAGCACCTCGAGCAAGGCGGCCGCGGGGTCGCCGCGGTAGTCGCTGCCGATCTTGTCGACCTCGTCCAGAAGCACGACCGGGTTCATCGAACCCGCCTCCTTGATCGCCCGGACGACACGGCCCGGGAGCGCGCCGACGTAGGTGCGCCGGTGGCCGCGGATCTCCGCCTCGTCCCGGACGCCGCCGAGGGCGACGCGGACGAACTTGCGGCCCATGGCGCGAGCCACGGACTCGCCCAGAGAGGTCTTGCCGACGCCGGGAGGACCGGCGAGCAGGATCACCGCACCGGAGCCCCGGCCGCCGATCACCTGGAGACCACGCTCGGCGCGGCGGGACCGGACCGCGAGGTACTCGACGATCCGCTCCTTGACCTCGTCGAGGCCGTGGTGGTCGGCGTCCAGCTGCTCGCGGGCCCGGGTGATGTCGTTGTTGTCCTCGGTCGTCGTGGACCACGGGAGCTCGAGCACCGTGTCGAGCCAGGTGCGGATCCAGGCCGCCTCGGGGTTCTGCTCGCTGGAGCGCTCGAGCTTGTCGACCTCCTTGAGCGCGGCCGCGCGTACCTCCTCGGGCAGCTCGGCGGCCTCGACCCGGGCGCGGTAGTCGTCGGCGCCCTCGGGCTCGCCCTCCCCCAGCTCCTTGCGGATCGCGGCCAGCTGCTGGCGGAGCAGGAACTCGCGCTGGGACTTCTCCATCCCCTCGCGGACGTCCTCGCTGATCTTGTCCGAGATCTCGGCCTCGGCCAGGTGGTCACGGGTCCAGACGATGAGCGTCTGGAGCCGCTTCTCGACGTCCGGCTCCTCGAGGAGCTCGCGCTTCTGCTCGTCGGAGAGGTACGGCGCCCAGCCCGCGGCGTCCGCGATCAGGCTCGGGTCGGTCATCTGGTTGACCTGGTCGATGATCTGCCAGGCCTCCCGGCGCTGGAGCACGGCGACGACGAGCCGCTTGTAGTCCTCGGCCAGCTCGCGGGCGTGGTCGCTGACGGTCTCCTCGACCGGCTCGGCCTCCACCCACAGCGCCGCGCCCGGTCCGGTGACGCCGCTGCCGATGCGGGCCCGGCGACCGGCGCGCAGGACGGCCCCGGCGCCGCCGCCCATCATCCGGCCGACGCGCTCGACCGTGGCCACGACGCCGTAGGACGCGTAGCGGTCCTCGAGCCGGGGCGCGAGCAGCAGCTCGCTGTTCGAGCTGGCGCGGGCGGCGTCGACCGCGGCCTGGGCCGCCTCGTCGAGCGGGATCGGCACGACCATGCCGGGCAGGACCACGAGATCCGACAAGAACAGCACCGGTAGCGAAGCTTGAGTCATATCGGCTCAACTTCCGGGGTCGAGCGGCTGTTCCGGCGTTCGTTCAGGGCGAACATCGTCGCCGAGTCAGGCGCGGAGGGAGGCGGCGTCCGAGGTGAGCTGACGCAGGAGGTCCATGACGCCGTCGGGGCCGTCGACGAGGAGGTCGGCGAGCTCGAGCAGGGCGCTCTCCTCCTCGGAGGCGGAGCAGACCAGGAGGGTGGGGAGGCCATCGGCCGACAGGGCGGCGACCGCCTCGAAGGCCCCGACGTCGCCGAGGTCGTCGCCGACGAAGGCGAACCCGCCCGCCTCCAGCTCCCCGGCCAGCGTGCGGACCACGACGCCCTTGTCCATGCCGGGCGAGCGCACCTCGATCACCCGCCTGCCGGGCTCGACGACGAGGTCGTAGCGGGCGGCTCGCTCCTCGAGCACCGGCAACAGCTCCTCGAAGGCGCGGTCCGGCTCGGGCAGCCGGCGGGTGTGGACGGCGACCGCCAGCCCCTTCTCCTCGACGTGGGCGTCGGCGGCGTCGTGGCGACGCAGCAGCCGTGGGAGCTCGGCGGTGAAGGACGCCAGCCCGGCCGGCGGGCGCGGCGAGACGATCCGGCGGTTGGTGGAGGTCCAGCGCTCGTTGCCGTACTGGCCGAACAGGTAGAGCTCCTTTCCGGCGTCACCGATCGCATTGCCGACCTGCTCGAGGCCGCCGAGGTCGAGGGCCTGCCGGGCCGGCCGCCCGGTGACCACCGCGACTGCACGCACCTGCTCGGCCAGGGCGGAGAGGACCGCACCGGCGTCGGGATGGATATGTGCCTCGGCCGGGTCCTCGACGATCGGCGCGAGGGTGCCGTCGAAGTCCAGCCCGACCACGGTCTCGACGGCCGCTCGGACCAGGGCGGCGTACTTGCGCTCGCCGTCCGCCGAGGTGAACTCCATGGCACCACCCCATCACAGGCGGGCCGCGGATCCGCGCCGGGTCAGACCCCGTCGAGCGGGCCGGTGAGGATCACCGTGAGCCGGTCGAGCCGCATCGGGTCGACCGCCGGGGCGGTCCGCTGGATGCCGAGGTCGAGCGCGAGCAGCCGGCCCGCCCGCTCGAGTCGCGGCGGGTAGTAGACCGTGGAGGCCGGGATCGTGCCGTACCAGTTGTCGGCACCCACGACCTGCCACCCGATCTGGCCCGCCTTGGCGGCGACCCGGCCGGCCAGCCCCTGCACGTTGGAGTTGTTGAAGACGACCACGTAGACCTTCGAGCGGTCGACCTCCGGCTTCTGCGGCTTCGGCGGCTTCGTCGGCGTGGGGGTGGCGGGTGCCGCCGACGGCGTCTCCTCCGGCTGGGAGATCGTGGTGATCTCCTTCTCCTGCGGCGCGCTGTCGCGGGTGGCCACGAAGGCGATGCCGGCCATGGCGACGGCCACGACACTGAGGATCACCACCGGCGAGGGGAAGACGACACCTCGCTCGTTGCGCGCGAAGCCGCGCCCGACGCCCCGGGACCGGACCATGGCGCTAGATCTCGAAGCCGAGCCGGCGCGCCGAGCGCTGCCGCTGGCGAGCCGCCCGCAGCCTGCGCAGCCGGCGGACCAGGAGCGGGTCGGCCTCGAGCGCCTCAGGTCGGTCGATCAGGGCGTTGAGCACCTGGTAGTAGCGCGTGGAGGACATGTCGAACTTCTCGCGGACCGCGGTCTCCTTGGCGCCGGCGTACTTCCACCAGTGCCGCTCGAACTCCAGGATCTCGCGGTCGCGGTCGCTGAGGACGGGCCCCTCGGCCTGACCGGCGTCAGAGCGCCCGACGTTCGCCGCATCCATGCAGTCATCGTAGGCGACGAATCACACCGATGTCATTCAGTCGCCCGGCGTGCCGTGGCCGTCCCGATACTGTGCCCGCATGACCACCCGCTGGGGCATCCTCGGGCCCGGACGCATCGCTCGCACCTTCGCCCGCGACCTGCGGCTGGTGCCCGGCGCGGAGCTTGCCGCGGTCGGCTCGCGCTCCGAGGCGCGGGCGGCGGCGTTCGCCCGGGAGCTCGGCTTCGCCTCTGCGTACGGTTCCTACGAGGCGCTGCTGGCCGATGGGTCCGTCGACGCGGTGTACGTCGCCTCGCCGCACGCGCTGCACGTGGAGCACGTCACCACGGCGCTCGAAGCCGGCAAGCACGTGCTGTGCGAGAAGCCGATCACCCTGCGCGCGTCCGACGCCGAGGAGCTGTTCGCGCTGGCCGTCGCCCGCGGGCGGCTGCTGATGGAGGCGATGTGGACCGCCACCCACCCGGTGGTCCTGGCCGTTCGGCAGTCCCTGCGCGACGGGGCCTTCGGCACGCCGCGGCACCTCCACGCCGAGCTCGGCTTCGTGGTGGACGCCCCGCCGGAGGACCGGCTGAACGACGTGGCGCTGGGCGCCGGCGCACTGCTCGACGTGGGGATCTATCCGTTGACCTTCGCGCACCTCCTCCTCGGTGAGGCCGAGGAGCTCACCGCCACCGCCGTGCTGTCGGAGTCGGGCGTCGACCTCGGCATCGCGATCGCCGGCCGCTACCAAGGCGGTGCGGTCGCCACCATGCACGGGTCGATGTCCTCGTGGTCGTCGCGCCGCGCCGACATCGCGACCGACCGCGGCCGGCTGGTCCTCGAGGACTTCCACCACCCCAGCCATGCGACGTTCACGCCGACCGCCGTCGGTGGCACCAACGACGACGTGGACCGTGGTGCGTCCGTGCGGTTCGAGGGTGCCGTGCCGGTGATCGGACGTGGCTATGCGCACGAGGCGCTGGAGTTCCAGCGCTGCCTGGCGGAGGGGCTGCTCGAGAGCCCGCTCGTGCCACATGCCCAGACCCTCACGATCATGCGGCAGATGGACGGGCTCCGAGCCATGGTGGGCGTCCGGTACGCCGGCGACGGGTGAGCGACGGGCGGCGGGCCCCCGCTGGGAGCCCACCGCCACTGGTCAGAGATCGCCGAGCGGGCCCGTGGGCTCAGTTGCCCACCGGGCTCTTGGCGCCCTTCGGGAAGGTGGTCGGACCGACGTTGGGGATCGCGCCGGTCCGGTCGAGCTTGCGCATGACGAACTGTGCGGGCTGGACCACGGTCGAGCCAGTGTCGAGGCCACAGGCGAACATCAGTCGGTTGCCCGCGGTCACGTTCCCGACGAAGTGGCCCGAGAACGCCTGGATCCCGCCCTCCCCGAGCGTGTCGTAGATGTAGATCGCCGAGAGGTCAGTGCCCCCGGAGGCGACGAAGCGAGTGGCGTCGAGCACGGCGCAGGTGTTGCTGTCGCCCGTGTTGGTCTCCATGGCTCCGCCGAGGAAGAACTCGTAGGTGCCACCCGGCATGCTCGTGGTCTGGAAGTACTGCGAGGCGCCGCTGCCAGGCTGCCCCGAGGTCCCGATCGAGAACGTCTGCGTCACCGGAGCGATGTCATCGAGGCTCTTGCCGTCGACCAGGTCCGCGTTGAGGTTGGCGATCAGCGAGTTGGTGTTGACCGACAGCGCGGGCCCGCTCTTGGTCTTCAGGGCAAGGGCCGGCTTGGACTTCTTGTTCTGGATCGTCGTGGCCTTGGTGGCTTTGTTCTTGGCGCCGAGCAGGACCGGCTTCGCTTTCCCGGCCGCATCCGCGGCGACACCGATCCCGACCAGGAGGAGGGCGGTGGCGCCGAGCACGGCGACGACGGTCTTGAGCTTGCTGGCAGGTGCGACGTGAGCCATGGACGGGTCTCCTAGTCGGATGAGGACGGCAGGGTGCGCACCCGTTGTATCGCGTGGACCGCCCCGAACACGGGACGCGGAAGACACGGTCATCCGTGTCGCAGGAACCGCACGCCAGGACATTGACGATCTGTCATCCGACAGATGGACGGCCTGAGCCTGGATCCAGGTTGAGGGCCGAGATCGGCCTGCAATACGCCGGCGACTGACGTGGCGGCAATGGCCCGCCCGGGCCATATCTGCCGGCTGGGCCCCTCCTCCTGAGCGGGGACAACCACAACCCGTCTCCCTCCGGAGGACACCCATCATGCAGAAGACCCGCATCACCGCTCTCCCGCTCGTCGTCGTCGTCGCCGTCGTGGCGCTCGTCGTCGGCACGTTCGGCACGGCGCAGGCGGCCGGGCTCACCAAGGGCGCGGTCAAGAGGATCGCCGCCAAGGTGGTCGACAAGAAGGCGCCCAGCCTCTCGGTCGCTCACGCCGTGTCCGCGGACACGGCCACCAACGCCACCAATCTCGGCGGCCTGCCGCCCAGCGCCTACCAGAACACCGTCTACAGGTACACGCTGCCGGTCCAGGCCGCGAGCGGCAGCCGCCACTACACCTTCCCGGGCCTCCCGGCCGGCACCTACGTCGCGTCGTACGCCTTCACCGCGAACACCAGCGGTGCCGGGTTCGTCACCTGCTCGTTCAGCGGGACGTCGACCGGCCTGATCGCCGCTCCGAACTACGGTGCCAACTTCTCCAACAGCTTCACGCGGATCTCGGCCACCGCGGTCCTCACCACGGCCACCGGGTTCGGCCTCGACTGCAGCATGACCTCCGGCACCTACACGATGAACTCCTTCAACGAGAACACCGTCACCCTCGTGCCGGTCAGCAACCCGGTGACCGGCTCCGCCGCGGCCGCCAGGCCGGCCGACTCCCGGCCCGCCGCAGGCAGCTGAGCTCCGAGCACCCGGCTGACCGGCCATCCCGGCGACGGCCCGGCGCCTTCGGGGGCTGGGCCGTCGCACGGGTTCGCCGGCTCGGGCGTCGTGCTTCTCGCGTCGTGCTTCTTCGAAGGCGGAGGTGGACCACGACATGGCCCGGCTGGGGGGAGGCAGACCTGACCCCATCTAGTCAGGTGTGCAGGTTGGTCGAAGGTCACGATGAGCACGGAGCTGCTGCGGCACCGGGGTCACGGCGAATTCGGGGTGGGCGATGACGTCCCCGGCGCACCCAACCTGGCCACGCTCCTCCTCACGCCGGGACGTGCGGAGGAATCCATGCTCAAGCGCTCGACCCCCTGTCCGTGATGGCGCTGGTCGCCGTCGTGGCTTTTCTCCTCGGGTCGTTCGGCACCGCCACCGCGGCCGGGATCACCAAGAGCCAGGTCAAGAAGATCGCCAAGAAGGTGGTCCACAAGGAGGCGCCGAAGCTTTCGGTCGCTCACGCCGCCTCCGCGGACACCGCTACGAACGCCACCAGTCTGAACGGCCGGCCGGCGAGTGCATACCAAAGCCCGGCACTCAGCTTCCGCTTGCCGGTGGGCGGCGCCGCGGCGACTACGAAGAGCTACACGTTGAACGGTGTACCAGCCGGCAACTACCAGTTCGCGTACACCGTGTTCGGGCTCAGTGCAGGCCAGGTGGCGTGCTACTTGCAGACCGGAGGTGCAACCTCGATCGCTGAGGGGTACAACGGAGGCTCGGACTCGTCGTTCAGCACCCCAAGTGGCAGTGGCGTCGTGAACGTCACGAGTACAGCGCCTATGCTCACCTGCTACGGCACCAGTGCGAACACGTTCACGCTCCTCAACTCGACTCAGTTCGTGTCGACGATCTCGATGACCCGGATCGACGACATCACATCCGGCACGGTGACAGCAGCGCGGTCTGACGGGACGGGTGTCAGGCCCTCCAACTGACCCTCGACCGGGACATCGCTCGGTGCACGACGCCGGGCTATCCCGCCCGGAGGAAGCGCACCACGGCCAGCACCCTCCGGTGCTGGCCGTCGTCCGGCATCAGGCCGAGCTTGGCGAAGATCCGCTGCGTGTGCTTCTCGACGGCCCCCTCGGTGACCACGAGGGCCTCGGCGACGGCTGCGTTGGACCGGCCCTCGGCCATCAAGGCCAGCACCTCGCGCTCGCGCGGCGTCAGGGACTCCAGCGGGTCGCGGCGCCGGTTCATCAGCTGGGCGACCACCTGTGGATCGAGCGCGGTCCCGCCGTCGGCCACCGTGGCCAGCGCGGCCAGGAAGTCGTCGAGGTCGCTGACCCGGTCCTTGAGCAGGTAGCCGACGCCGCCGTCGCCCGACGCGAGCAGGTCGTCGGCGTAGGAGACCTCGACGTACTGCGACAGCACCATGATCCGCGCGTCCGGCCATGCCGCGCGCACCTCCACGGCCGCTCGCAGCCCCTCGTCGGTGTGGCTCGGCGGCATCCGCACGTCGACCACCCCGACGTCGGGGCGGTGCTCGAGCATCGCGGCGACGTACGACGGACCGTCGCCGACGCCGGCCACGACCTCGTGGCCGGCCTCGGCGAGCAGCAGCTGGAGCCCCTCCCTCAGCAGGAGGGAGTCGTCCGCGACGACGACCCTCAAGGGCTTCGGTGTGGTCATGGGCCTCCGACCGGGATCCAGGCGTTGACGACGGTGGGACCGCCCTCGGGCGAGGTGACCTCGAGCCGGCCGTCGGCAGCGATCACCCGCTGCTGCAGGCCGGCCAGGCCGCTGCCCTTGGCGAGGTGGGCTCCTCCGACGCCGTCATCCTCGACCCTGACCTCGACGCCGCCGCTCTCCATCCACACGCCGACCGAGACCCGGGTGGCGCCGCTGTGCTTGGCGATGTTGGTGAGCGCCTCGGCGACCACGAAGTAGACCGCGGTCTCGACGTGCGGCGGCAGCGCGTCGGGCACCTCGACCGTCGCCTCGACCGGGACCTCGCTGCGCACGGTGAGCTCACCGAGCGCCGCGGACAGGCCGCGGTCCACCAGCAGGGGCGGCGCGATGCCTCGCGACAGGGAGCGGAGCTCGTCCACGGTCTCGCGGGCCTGGAGCATCGCCTCGTCGACGGTCCGGCTCGCCAGCGCCGGGTCCTCGGCCAGCTGCTTCTTGATCCGGCCCAGGTCCATCTGCAGCCGGACGAGGCGTTGCTGCGGCCCGTCGTGGATGTCGCGCTCCAGCCGGCGCAGCGAGACGGCCTCGGCCGTCCGGGCGGCGTCGCGCCCGCCCTCGACCCGGCGTACCTCGTGCTGGAGCTCGGCGCGGCTGCTGAGCAGCAGGTGCGCGAGGCCGCCGTGCGTCGCCGCCGCGAGCCGCACCACCAGGGGGAGGGTGACCAGGGCGATGCCGCCGACCACGAGGTTGAGCACGATCTCGTCGTGCCGCCCCTCGCCGAGGCCGAGCAGATCGGCGAGGCCGGTGGTCCCGTCGGAGTCCTCCGGGATCCAGCGCTGCCAGAACCAGTAGGACAGCCCGCCCGCAGCGGCTGCCCACCACGCCACGGCCAGCGAGAACGCGATCGTCCCGGTGATCAGGCCCAGCACGCTCCAGAGCACGTCGAGCCACGATTGGGCGTCGCGCAGCGGCAGCAGCACCTTGCGCCAGAAGCCGGCCTCCGGCTTCGGGCAGAGGTAGGCCGGCGTCTCGGCCGGCTTGCCCAGCATCCCGCGCAGCCGCATCCGCTCGAAGCGCGCGAAGCCGCGGGCCACCATCACGGCCACCCACAGCAGCAGGACGCCACCGATCAGGATCGCGAGCCCGATGCCGAGCGCGAGGTTGGTGACGACGACGACGAACGCCGGCACCGCGAGAACGAAGGCGGAGAGCGCGTAGCCGGAGTCGTAGAGCACGCGCCGTACGCCGCGCGGGCGGGTCGGCGCGGGGCGGTCGGCGTAGGTGGGGAGTGTCATCGAAAGCGGCTGGGTCGTCGTCAGGGTGTCCGTCATGGCTCCAGCGTCGTCGTGGACGAGCGCCGGGACGATCCTGCCAGCGCGACAGCCGGTGTCGGGCTGGCCGGACATCCCGATGGTGGGCGCAGGCCCATCGGGGTGGGGTGTGACCACCGGCACATGCTTATGGTGACCACGTGGGCTACGACCTCGTGATCGTCGCGAACCGGCTTCCGGTGGACCGGGTCGACCAGCCCGACGGGACGTCGACGTGGCGTCCGTCCCCAGGCGGCCTGGTGACCGCGATCGAGCCGGTGATGCGCGCCAACGACGGCGTCTGGATGGGCTGGCCGGGCGGCACCGAGCAGGACCTCGAGCCGTTCGAGGACAACGGGCTCGAGATGTTCCCGATGACGATGACGGCCGAGGAGATCGAGGGACACTACGAGGGGTTCTCGAACGGCACGCTGTGGCCGCTCTACCACGACCTCGTGGCCAAGCCGGAGTTCCACCGCGAGTGGTGGGACTCCTACGTCGCGGTCAACCAGCGGTTCGCCGCCCAGGCCGCCGAGCTGGCCAACGAGGGCGCACTGGTGTGGGTCCACGACTACCAGATGCAGCTGGTGCCCCAGCTGCTGCGCGAGCTTCGCCCGGACCTGCGCATCGGCTTCTACCTCCACATCCCCTTCCCGCCGGCCGAGCTGTTCCAGCAGCTCCCGTGGCGACGCCAGGTCCTCGAGGGGTTGCTGGGCGCGGATCTGGTCGGGTTCCAGCTGCCCGGCGGTGCCGCGAACTTCGTCCGCCTGGTGCGGCAGCGGGTCGGCCACAAGACGCACCGCGACATGGTCTACCTGCCCGACGGCAGGACGGTGCGCGCGGCGGCGTTCCCGATCTCGATCGACACCAAGGAGTTCGAGCAGCTCGCCCAGTCGCCGGAGGTGACCGCCCGCGCGAAGGAGATCCGCAGCGCGCTGGGTGAGCCGCGCAAGATCTTCCTCGGCGTCGACCGGCTCGACTACACCAAGGGCATCTATGCGCGGCTCCGGGCCTACGCGGAGCTGCTCGGTGACGAGCACTTCGACGTCGAGGACGCGGTGTTCGTCCAGGTCGCGGTGCCGTCCCGCGAGCAGGTCGAGGAGTACCAGCGGCTGCGCGACGAGACTGACCGGCTGGTCGGCCGGATCAATGGCGACCACGGCAAGATCGGCCGGCCGGCGATCAGCTACCTGCACTCGTCCTACCCCCGCGAGGAGATGGCCGCCCTCTACCGCGCCGCCGACGTCATGGTCGTCACGCCGTACCGCGACGGCATGAACCTGGTGGCCAAGGAGTACGTCGCGTGCCGGTACGACGACCTGGGCGCGCTGGTCCTCTCGGAGTTCGCCGGAGCGGCGGACGAGCTGCGGCAGGCCTGGCTGGTCAACCCCTACGACATCAACGGCATGAAGTCCGCGCTGCTCGAGGCCTACCAGGCCGACGACAAGGAGCTGACCAGGCGGATGCGTGCGATGCGCAAGACCGTCCGGAGCCACGACGTGAACGCCTGGGCGGAGAGCTACATGAGCGCGCTCACCGCCGTGCCCGACGCGCACGGCAAGACTGTCAGGCCGGCGCGGAGGCGCTGAGCGCGGTCAGGCCGCGGTCAGGTCGCCTGCGGCTGGGTGGCGGAGACCTGGGGTGCCATCAACCCGGCGATCTCAGCCACGAGCTCGGGCCCGGGGAGGGCCCACCCGGGCTCGTAGCCGTAGACCTCGCGCACCGAGCGGGTCGTGCAGACGCCGTTGAGCACGTCGACGTCGTCGGGTCCGATCAGGCTTGGGTGGACGACCCCGACGGCCTCGGAGACCTTGAGCAGGTCGCGCCGCAGGGTCCGGACGTAGTTGGCGAACCGGACGCTCTTCAGCGTCGGGTCCAGCCCCCGGGTGTATCGAGGGTTCTGGGTCGCAACCCCGACCGGGCAGTGGTCGGTGTGGCACCTCTGGGCCTGGATGCACCCGATCGACAGCATCGCCTCGCGAGCCACGTTGACCATGTCGACCCCGAGCGCGAAGGCCACCACGGCGTTCTCGGGGATGCCCAGCTTGCCCGCTCCGATGAACGTGACGTCGTCGGTGAGCCCCGCGGCGGCGAACCGGCCGTAGACCTGCGAGAAGCCGATGCGGAACGGGTAGGCCACGGCATCGGCGAACAGCAGCGGGGCCGCGCCGGTCCCGCCCTCGCCGCCGTCGACGTTGACGAAGTCGACCCCGCGCGGCTCGGTCGCCATGATGCGCACGAGGTCGTCCCAGAACCCCAGGTCACCCACCGCGGACTTGATGCCCACCGGCAGCCCGGTCGCGTCCGCGACGGTCTCGACGAAGTCGACCATCGAGTCGACATCGGAGAACACCCGGTGCCGGCTCGGCGACGCGCAGTCCTTGCCTTGTTCGACGCCGCGGATCCGCGAGATCTCCGCGCTCACCTTGGCACCGGGGAGCATGCCACCGAGGCCGGGCTTGGCTCCCTGCGACAGCTTGATCTCGATCGCGCGGACGGCCGTCGAGGCGACGAGGTCGACGAGCCGGGTGAGGTCGAACCGACCCTGCCCGTCGCGGCACCCGAAGTAGCCCGTGCCGATCTGGAAGACGAGATCGCCACCGCTGCGGTGATAGGCCGAGATCGCCCCCTCGCCGGTGTTGTGGAGGCACCCCGCGATGGCCGCTCCGCGGTTCAGCGCCTCGATCGCGTTGCCCGAGAGCGCCCCGAAGCTCATCCCCGAGACGTTGACCACCGATGCCGGGCGGAATGCTTGCCGCCTCCCACGCGGGCCACCGAGCACCTTGCCCGACGGCAGCGCCGCGTCCTCGTGGGCGTGCGACGCCGTCGGTGCGCCGGGCCCGGCGAAGGTGCGGTGCTTGATGATCGGGTAGCCCTCGGCGTTCTCGAGGTCGTTGTCGGTGCCGAACCCGAAGTAGTTGTTCTCCAGCTTGGACGATGCGTAGACCCAGCGTCGCTGGTCCCGGCTGAACGGCCGCTCCTCGTCGTTCCCGGTCACGATGTACTGGCGCAGCTCGGGACCGAACCGCTCGAGGGTGAACCGCAGGTGCCCGATGATCGGGAAGTTGCGCAGGATGGCGTGCTTCTTCTGGGTCAGGTCGTAGGCCGCCACCGCGCCCGTCACCGCCGCGGCCCCGCCCAGGACCCGACTCCACCTCATGGCGTGTGTCTAGCAGCACCCCGCCCGACCACGCACCGTCGATCCCCTGCGGGCCGACGGACGACTACCGTTCCCCACGTGGACCTGCACCCCACGAACGGCGCCCGCGCTCTCGCGGAGAGCTCGCGATGAACCTCGTGCCCGGGCCGGACCAGGTCGTCGCCGCAGCCGGCAACGTGGCCCACAAGATCCTGTACGGCGGGCTCGCCGACCTGCGGCCGATGCCGCGCACGCTCATCGACGAGGGCGAGCTCCGCGAGGTCTACCACTACCGGCCAGCCGCCAGCGCGCAGGAGCAGGGCGACCCGGTGCTGCTGGTGACCCCGCTGGCCGCGCCGGCACTCTGCTACGACCTGCGCCGCGGCTGCTCGGTGGTGGAGCACCTCGTCGAGGCCGGCCGGCCGACGTACCTCGTCGAGTACGGCGAGGTCTCGTTCCGCGACCGCGGACTCGGGATCGAGCACTGGGTCGAGGAGGTGGTCCCGGCCGCGGTCGAGGCCGTCTCCCAGCACGCGGGCGGCCGGCCGGTGCACCTGGTCGGCTGGAGCCTCGGCGGCATCTTCGCGCTCCTCGCCACGGCGGACCGGGCGGACCTGCCCATCGCGTCGGTGACGGTCCTCGGCTCACCGATCGACGTCAGCCAAGTGCCTCTGGTCGCGCCGCTGCGCCCGCTGCTGAACCTGGCCGACGGGCGGTTGCTGACGCCGTTCTACCGAGTGATCGGCGGCGCACCGAAGCCGCTGGTCACGTGGGCCTTCCAGCTTGCGTCGTTCCAGAAGCTGGTGACCCGCCCGCTGGCCGTCGCGACCCGGCTCGACGACGCCGACTTCCTCGCCCAGCTGGAGGCGGTGGACCGGTTCACCTCCAAGATGAGCGCCTACCCCGGCCGCAGCTTCGGCCAGCTCTACCACCGCTTCGTGCGCAGCAACGTGCTCAGCACCGGACGCTACGAGCTCGCCCACCGCACCGTCGACCTGGCCGCGCTCACGGTGCCGGTCCTGGTCGTCGCGGGCGCGACGGACGGCATCGCGCCGGTCAACGCGGTCAAGGCCGTCGTGCCCCTCCTCTCCGGCTCGCCCGAGGTGCGGTTCGAGATCGTGCCCGGCGGCCACCTCGGCCTGCTCACCGGCCGCGCGGCGCGCGGCTCGACCTGGCAGGTGCTCGACGAGTGGGTCGGTCAGTGGTCCCGGACCTCGGCACCGCGCGGGCCGGCCACGAGCCCGAGGTCCGGCAGGACGCAGGAGGAGATCCCGCCGAGCACCGACACGATCGGGTCCAACCCGAGCCGCCGCTACGGCTCCGCGGCCTCGCGCAACCTCGCGCCGTGACCGTCGTGGAGGCCACCCCGGCGCTGCCGCGGTCGGTGCGCGTCGGCTACGGCACGGGCTCGGTGGCCACCGGGGCGTTCGGCACGGTGCCCGGGCTGATGCTCCTGCCCTACCTCACCGACAGCCTGGGGATCGCGGCCCTGGCGGCCGGCTTCATCGTCTTCGCGCCGAAGGCGTGGGACGTCGTCCTCAACCCGATCGCCGGCCGGATCAGCGACCGCACGGTCGACGCCCGCGGGCCGCGCCGGCCGTGGCTGCTGCGGGCCGGGCTCGCGCTGGCGGTGTGCTTCGCGCTGCTGTTCGCGGCCCCCTCGATGGGCAGGGCCGCCGAGGCCGGCTGGGTGCTGGTCTGCTTCCTGGCCTGCGCGACGGCCTACGGCTTCTTCCAGGTGCCCTACGTCTCGATGCCGGCCGAGATGACGTCGTCCTACGACGAGCGCACCCGGCTGATGACCTGGCGGGTCGCGATCCTGGCCTTCACGATCATGCTCGCCGGAGCGAGCGCGCCGCTGATCCGCGACGCGGTCGGCGGCCGGGCCGGCTACCGCGTCATGGGGGTCGCGATGGCGTTGGTCATCACCGTCGGCGTGGTCGGCGCCTACGTCGGCACCCGCCGGGCGCCGATCGGCGCGGTCCAGCCGGGGCCGGGCACGCTGCGCGACCAGCTGCGGATCGTTGCGGGCGCCCGCGACTTCCGGTTCCTGCTGACCACGTTCGTCGTCCAGGCGCTCGCCACCGGCTGCATGCTCGCCGGAGTCGACTACATGGCCACCGACGTGCTCGACCGGGAGGGCGCGTCGACCGTGCTGTTCGTCTGCTTCGTCGGGCCCGCCCTCCTCCTGACCCCGGCATGGTCGGCACTCGGCGCCCGGATGGGCAAGAAGCAGGGCTACGTGATCTCCTCGCTCTTCCTGGCGGGCGGCGCGCTGCTGGCCGTGACCGCCCGCTCCGCACCGTTCGGCGTCGTCGTCGCTGCCGTCGCCCTGATCGGGGTGGGCTACGCCGGCGCCCAGGTCTTCCCGATGGCGATGCTCCCCGACGCTGCGGCCGTCGACGCGCGCCGGACCCGGACCAACCGGGTCGGCGTCTACACCGGTGTCTGGACGGCCGGCGAGACGCTCGGCCTCGCGCTCGGGCCCGGGCTGTTCGCGCTCGTGCTCGCGCTCGGCGGCTACCGGTCGAGCACCGACGGTGACGTCGCCCAGCCGGACTCGGCACTCACCGCGATCACGCTCGGCTTCTCGGTGCTGCCGGCGCTCCTGGTCGTGGTCAGCCTCGCGTGGCTGGCGCGCTACACCCTCGGCTCGGACCAGGTCGATGCGGACACCGCGCCGGAGGCGGTGGCATGAGCGACGCCCTCGACCGGCTCCGCGCCCTGCAGGCCCGCGACCTGCCGGTGCACGGCGGCCGCACCCTGGCCTACGTCTACGACTCCGGCCGGCCCGACGTCGACCGGATCGGCCGCGAGGCGGTGGCGGCGTACGCCGGCTCCAACGGGCTCGACCCGACGGCGTTCCCCAGCCTGTTGCAGATGGAGAACGACCTGGTCGGCTTCGCGCTCGACCTCCTGGACGGACCGGACACGGCAGTCGGCACGGTCACCTCGGGCGGCACCGAGTCGGTGCTGCTCGCGGTGCAGGCCGCGCGCGACGCGCGTCCGGATGTGGCCGAGCCCCGCATGGTGCTGCCCGCGACCGCGCACGCGGCGTTCCACAAGGCCGCGCACTACTTCGGCGTGGAGCCGGTGCTGGTGCCGGTCGCCCACGACTTCACCGCGGACGTAGCCTCCACCGAGGCCGCCGTCGACGAGGCCCGCGACCGGACGGTCCTGGTGGTCGCGAGCGCGCCGTCCTACGCGCACGGGGTCGTCGATCCGGTCACCGGCCTCGCGGCGCTGGCGGCGGCGCGCGGGATCCGGTGTCACGTCGACGCGTGCATCGGCGGCTGGGTGCTGCCCTACGCCGCGCGGCTCGGCCGGGCCGTGCCGCCGTGGACGTTCGCGGTGGACGGGGTCACGTCGATCTCGGTCGACCTGCACAAGTACGGCTATGCACCGAAGGGCACCTCGCTCCTGCTGCACCGCACGCCTGGGCTGCGCAGGCCGCAGCTGTTCGCGTCGGCGGCGTGGCCGGGCTACACGATGCTGAACTCGACGATGCAGTCGACCAAGTCGGGCGGCCCCCTGGCCGGCGCCTGGGCCGTGGTCGAGTCGTTGGGTGACACGGGCTACGAGCTCCTTTCCCGAGAGGTGTTCGAGGCCGTCGACGCGATCCTGGCCGGGACCACCGACATCCCGGGCGTCGACGTGCTGGTTCCTCCACAGTCGACGTTGATCGCCCTGGTGACCGACGACAGCTGCGATGCGTTCACGGTCTGCGACGAGATGGCCTCGCGCGGGTGGTACGTCCAGCCGCAGATGTCCTTCGCCGGCACCCCGCCGACGGTCCACCTCTCGGTGAGCGCCGCAACGCGGCCCCACGTCGAGGAGCTCCTCGCCGCGCTCCGCGAGTCGGTCGCGGCGGCCCGGGCAGCCGGTCCGGTCACCGTCGACCCGGAGGTGGTGGCGTTCATCGAGGCACTCGACCCGCACGCGCTCAGCGACTCCGACTTCGACGGCCTGCTCGCCGCGTCCGGGCTGGTGGGCTCCGGGGACGAGGGCCTCGCCCTCCCCGACCGGATGGCCGAGGTCAACGCCCTGCTCGACGTCGCGTCCCCCTCGATGCGCGAGGCGCTGCTGATCGCCTTCCTCGATCGTCTGTCCCGGCCCAGCCGCTGATCTCAGCGGGCGGGCGGGTGCTCGGCCAGCCACGCGGCCCGCGCCCGCTTCCCGGCCCGCGCCAGCCACGCGTCCTGGACCACCTCCCGGAGCTCGTCGACCGACAGCTCGGCGACCCGGGATCCGCGCAGCAAGACCGAGGGGTGGCCGTTGAAGTGCGGCGTGGTGAAGAACGGCGTCGACTCGTCGAGGACCAGGGCGCGCTTGTCCTCCTCGGACTCGACCCAGAACACGATGACGTCGTCGTACCGCTCGCCGGTCTCCGGGTCGACCGCGTCCGGCCGCGGCGTCCGGAAGAAGACGAAGCTGCGGCCGCCGACCTGGTAGACCGCCCGGTCGCGGTCGGGGTAGCGGGTGGCTCCGGGCATCGCCGCGGCGAGCTCGTGGACGTCGGAGACGTTAGCCCGTCGGGCCATCTCAGGCAGGCGTCGTCGCCGAGGACGCCGGGTCGACGAGGATCTTCGCGTGCCGCTCGGGGTCGGCGAGGGCGTCGTAGGCCGCCGCGACGCCGTCCAGCCCCACGGTGCCGGTCACGAGAGCCGAGGCGTCGACCTTGCCGTCGGCCAGCGCGTGCAGCGCGTCGCGGAACTCCAGCGGCGTGTAGCAGAGCACGAACCGCAGGTCGATCTCCTTGTTGATCGCCATCGATGGACGGAACGCGTCGCCGCCCATGCAGACGCCGACCACGACCACCCGGGCCGCCATCGGCGCCTGCGAGACGACCGAGTCGATCATCCCCGGGACGCCGACGCACTCGAAGACGACCGGTCCCGACGGCGTCGCCTTGCCCGCCGCGTTGGCCACCCGGAAGAGGTGACGCCAGCCGGGCACGCGGCGCAGGCGGTCCATCGAGCCGACGGCGAGGTCCATCAGGTCGGGCGCCCTGGTCATGAACGTCGACGAGGTCGCGGCGTACGGCGACTCCTCCGTGGGGTCGACCACGATGTGGGCCCCGCACCTGGCGGCCAGCTCGCGCCGGCCGGGCGACGGGTCCGAGGCGACGACGGTCCGGACGCCACGGGCCGTCAGCCAGCAGATGACGGCCAGCCCCACCGGACCGCAGCCCAGCACGATCGCGACGTCCTTCCTCGAGACCTCGCCACGGTTGACCGCGTGGAGGGCGACGGCCATCGGCTCGGTGAGGACCGCGACGTCCGGCGCGAGGCCGTTGGGCACCGGGAACGACAGCGACTGCTCGGCCACGACCTGCTCGGCGTACCCGCCGGGCGCCAGCGGCGAGAGCCCGGTCGGGTGTACGGCGCCGCCCACCCTCTGCAGCGGGAAGACCGCGACGTGGGTGCCCTCGCGGAACTCCTTGCGAACGCCTCGGCCGCGCTCACGCACCGCGCCGACGAACTCGTGGCCCATGACGGTCGGCCGGTCGCGGCGCATGAACTGCCCGTAGTCGAGCTCCGCCATCACGCCGGCCAGGTCGTCGCAGTGCTCGCGAGCGTGCAGGTCCGAGCCGCAGATGCCGCAGCGCAGTACGTCGAGGACGAGCTGTCCCCTGGCCGGGATGGGGTCGGGCAGGTCGACCACCGACAGGGTGGCGTCGACGCACGAGACCCCCTTCACCGGTCGACCACCGGTGGCAGCACAACGGTCCGGGCGTCGGGGGCCATGTGCCGATTATGTTCGACCCGTCACTAGGTTGGCCGGGTGTCAGCACTCGCCGGGCTCGTCGACAAGGAGCTGATGGCGCCGGACTGGGCCGCGGCCCTGGCTCCGGTCGACGACCGGATCGAGCAGATGGGCCGGTTCCTGCGCGAGGAGCTGGCCGCGGGGAGGAAGTACCTGCCGGCCGGGGACAACATCTTCCACGCCTTCCGCCGGCCGCTGTCCGGCGTTCGCGTCCTCATCGTGGGGCAGGACCCCTACCCGACGCCGGGCCACCCGATCGGGCTGAGCTTCGCGGTCGAGAAGCACGTGTGGCCGCTGCCCAGGAGCCTGGTCAACATCTACCTCGAGCTGCGCAACGACCTCGGCGTCGTACCTCCGAAGCACGGTGACCTCACCGGCTGGTCCGACCAGGGCGTCATGCTTCTCAACCGGGTCCTCACGGTCCGGCCGGGCGAGCCCGCATCACACCGGGGGCGGGGCTGGGAGGAGATCACCGAGCGGGCGATCACCGCGCTGGTCGAGCGCGGCGGCCCGTGCGTCGCCGTTCTCTGGGGCCGTGACGCCCAGTCGCTCAAGCCGATGCTCGGCCAGGTGCCCTGGGTCGAGTCGGCGCATCCCTCGCCGCTCTCGGCCGGCCGGGGCTTCTTCGGGTCCAGGCCGTTCTCGCGGGTCAACCGGATGCTCGAGGAGCAGGGCGCCGCACCCGTCGACTGGTCGCTGGCGGAATGAAGTTGAACGTGAAACTATGTTGTCGTCATGGACGACCGGATGCCCGCGCTCTACATCGGCCACGGCGCGCCTCCGCTGCTGGACGACCCCGTCTGGTCGGGGCAGCTGGCCTCCTGGGCCGCCGACCTGCCGCGCCCTTCGGCGATCCTGATCGTCAGCGCGCACTGGGAGTCGGCGCCGGTGATGCTGAGCGCCGACGGCGCGCCGCTGGTCTACGACTTCGGCGGCTTCGACGCGAAGTACTACCGGATGACCTACGAGACCCCACCGGCCACGGCGCTCGCCCAGCGGGTCGCCGCGATGATGCCCAGCACCGAGCCCGTGCACCAGCACGCGAGCCGCGGCCTCGACCACGGCGCCTGGGTGCCGCTGCGGATCATGTACCCGGCCGGCGACATCCCGGTGCTCCAGCTCTCGCTCCCCACCCATGACCCCGCGCGTCTGCTGGAGCTGGGTCGCCGGCTGCGGCCGCTCCGCGACGAGGGCGTGCTGATCATCGGATCGGGCTTCCTCACCCACGGTCTGCGGTTTCTCAAGGAGTTCCGCATCGACGCCGAGGCGCCCGGGTGGTCCACCGACTTCGACGCCTGGGCCGGCGACGCCCTCGCCCGCGGTGACGTCGACGCGCTCGCGTCGTACCAGACGCAGGCGCCGGGGATGCCCTACGCGCACCCGACCGTCGAGCACTACACCCCGCTGTTCGTCACCCTCGGTGCGGCCACCGACCCCGAGGAGCCGGGGCTGCAGAAGATCGACGGCTTCTGGATGGGGCTGTCGAAACGGAGCCTGCAGGTCGCCTGAGCTGCTGCCGCTTGTAACTGACTGTTCAGCAGACTGGCCTGCGTGAATTCAGGCATGACAGTGGCCTGAACAGTCAGTTACAAGTGGCTGGCGCCGAGTGGCAGGACCTTCTCCACAGCCTTCGAGAAGCCGGCGTCGAGTCAGGTCGAGCCGGGCATGGACCGGTCATGCACTTGTCCATGCGCCAGCTCATGGCGGCCAACCACGGTCTGATCACCGCCGGCATGGCGCGCGACTGCGGGTTGACCACGACCCGGCTCACGCACCTGGTCCGCACCGGTGCGCTCGTGCCTGTGCGCCACGGGGTCTACGCCGACGGCGAGCACTGGCGCGCTCTCGACGACTACCACGAGCAGCACCGCCTCCGCGGCCGAGCGGCGTTGATGGTCATGCGGCGGCACTGGGTGCTCAGCCACGACAGCAGCGCCCATGAGCACGAGCTCGAGATCCTCGTTCCTCCGGAGCCCCACGTCCACATCACGCGTCCTGGGTCGACGGCTGCCTGGGCCCGCGCCGGCGTGAAGCATCATCTGGCCAGGTACGACAGCGAGCAGGTGGAGAGGATCGGCGATCTGGAGGTCCTCGACCTCGCCCGCACGGCCGTGGACATCGCGCGGGAGCTCGGCCCGCCGTACGGCGAGATCGCGTGCGACGCCGCAATGCGCCGCGGGGTGACTCGGTCAGCGCTCGAGGCGGCCTACGGGGTGATGCACTGCTGGCCGCACATCCAGCGGACCAGACAAGCCGTCGCGTTCGCGCGACCGGAGGCAGCCAACCTCGCGGAGACGATGGCGAGGATGCTCGTCGCGGAACTACAGATCGGAGACATCGATCCTCAGTTCCCGACACGCCTGGAGAGCGGGCGCGTCGCGTGGGGAGATCTGCGGGTGGGTCGTCACATCTTCGAGTTCCACGGTGAGATCAAGTTCAGGCCACCCGAGGCGGGCGGGGTCGCAGCCGATCCACCGCACGAAGTGATGTGGGCTGCTCGCAAGCGAGACATCGAGCTCGGCCGTGAGGGGCTGGGGACGTCGCACATCATCTGGAAGGACCTGTGGCCGCCGAACCGCGCGTCGGCCAGGAAGCGGCTGCTCGCGGAGTATCGGGACACGCTCGCCCGCTTCGGCGACCAGCTCCCTGAGCGGCTGGTCCGGCAGGCGCGGGAGCTCCGGGCCCAACGCGGGGCCTGAGCGCCTGGACCACCTGCCTTGGCCGCCCCGCCACTTGTAACTGACTGTTCAGCACACTGCCATGCCTGAGTTCGCGCATGGCAGTGTGCTGAACAGTCAGTTACATGGAGTCGGCGGGAGGCTCACCGGATCCGGGTCCGGCGCATCAGCTTCAGCCCGGAGAGCATCCCCTTGACGTACTTCTCGTAGTCCTGGCCGGGCCGCGCGCCCATGACCTGCTTCTTGAGCACCGCGAGGTTCTGCACGTCGGTGTACTTCAGCAGCCCCTGGTCGCCGTGGCGGGCGCCGACGCCGGACTGCTTCATCCCGCCCGAGGGCGTGCCCTTCGACGCGAACGCCGCGGCGAGGATGTCGTTGACGTTGACGTTGCCGGACTCGATCCGGCGGGCAACGCCGCACGCAGCCGCGACGTCGCCGCCCCATACCGAGGCGTTGAGGCCGTAGTCGGTGTCGTTGGCCAGCGCGACCGCCTCGTCGACCGTCGAGTAGGAGTGCAGTGCGACCACCGGACCGAAGGTCTCGGTGACGCCGGCGAGCATGTCCTTGGTGACGCCCTCGAGGATGGTCGGCTCGAAGAACGCCGGCCCCAGGTCGGGCCGTGCACGCCCACCGGTCAGCACCGTGGCGCCCTTGGCCACGGCGTCCTCGACGTGCGACTGCACGCGGTCCTTGTGGTCGGGCGAGACGAGGGAGCCCACGTCGGGGCCGAAGTCGTACGACGCGCCGAGGGACAGCGCCTCGGTGGCGGCGACGAAGCGGTCGCGGAACTCGGCGTACCGCGACGCCGGGAGGTACATCCGCTCGATGTGCATGCAGATCTGACCGGTGTTGCCGAAGGCGCCGAACAGCGCGCCCTGGACGGTCTCCTCGAGGTCGGCATCGGGCAGCACGATCATCGGGTTCTTGCCGCCGAGCTCGAGGCAGCAGCCGATCAGGTTCCGGCCGGCGCGCTCGCCGATGACCCGGCCGGTCGCGGTGGAGCCGGTGAACATCACGTAGTCGGCGTGGTCGACCAGCGCGGGCCCGACGTCCGGGCCCTCCCCGCAGACCACCTGGAAGAGCCCGCGCGGAAGGCCGGCCTCCTCGAGCATCTGGACGCCGTAGAGCGGTGACAGGGCGGTCTTGTTGTCCGGTTTGAGCACGATGCCGTTGCCCGCCATCAGCGCCGGGATCGCGTCGGAGATTCCGGTGGCGAACGGGAAGTTCCAGGGCGCGATGATCGCGACGACGCCCTTGGGCACGCGGATCTCGGTCGAGCTGGACACCACCGGCACCGGGCCGCCGCGCTTGACGGGCTTGAGCAGCCTGGGCGCCCGCTTGAGGTAGTGCGACATGACCATCACCGGGTCACAGGTCTCCTCGATCGCCATCCGGCGGTTCTTGCCCGACTCGGCCTGGATCAGGTCGGTGGTGGTGTGCGCGTTGTCGATGAACAGCGAGTGCGCCCGCTTGAACACGGCGAGCCGATCCTTCACCGGCCGCGCCGCCCACTCCTCCTGCACCGCCCGCGCCTCGGCGTACGCCGCCGCGACGTCGTCCGGCGTGGACTGCGGCAGCTCGACGAGCAGGTCACCGGTGTAGACCTCGGTGAGCTTCCACGCGCCGCCGCTGGTCGACGGCACGCAGGCGACCAGCCGCTCGAGGAAGGCGTCGGTGAGGGTCGCGGGTCGCTGGAGTGCCATCGGCGTCAGCCCCTTCCGAGGACGAGGTCCGCGCCCCGCTCGCCGATCATGATCGCGGGCGCGTTGGTGTTGCCGCCGGTGACCGACGGCATGATCGACGCGTCGCACACCCGCAGCCCGTCGACACCTCGGACCTTGAGGTCGGGGGTGACGACGGCGAGCTCGTCGACGCCCATCCGGCAGGTACCGACGCCGTGGTAGACCGACGTGGCCCGGTTGAGGATCTCGTCGCGGAGCTCCTGGCCGGTCAGCCCGGCACCGGGGTGGATCTCCTCCTTGACCGCACCGCCGAACGCCGCGCCACCCATGATCTCGCGGACCATCTCCGACCCCTCGGCGAGCACGTCGAGGTCGGCCGGGTCGGCCAGGTACTGGAAGTCGATCAGTGGGGCCGCGGCCGGGTCGGTGCTGGCGAGCCGGAGCGTCCCGCGGCTGCGCGGGTAGATCAGCGTGGTCAGCACCGTCAACGCCGGCCGTGGGTCCACGTCGTGGCGGATCGGCTCGTCCTGGTTCGGCGAGACGTAAGCCCACGGCAGCAGGTGCAGCTGCAGGTCGGGCACGTCGGTCGCCAGCGACGTACGAACGAAGGCGACGGCCTCGAAGACCGTGTGCGCGAGGAACGACCGGCCGGGCCGGGCGACCTCCTTGGCCACACCCTTGGCGAAGAAGAGGGGCGTGCCCCGCATCCTGGACGTGGTCGCGTGGAAGGTCAGCGCGTGGAAGAGGTGGTCGTGCAGGTTGTCGCCCACCGGTAGGTCGGCGACGACGTCGATGCCGTGGTCCTTGAGGTGCTGGGCGTGGCCGACGCCCGAGAGCATCAGGAGCTGGGCCGAGCCGACGAAGCCGGCGCTGAGGATGACCTC
>NZ_DASUFR010000166.1:0-7340 GCF_036274455.1 Nocardioides sp.
CCTGCGCGACCGCGTGCACGCGGTGGTCTTCGCCTACGAGCACGGGCTGGTGCGGCCGGGGTCGCCCGAGCCGCGCTGACCGCGAAAACCGGCTCTTGTGACCCATCCGTGGGTGGGCGGCCGCGCGGGTAGCACGCCGCACCCCACCGCAAGCGTCAGAGTCACCGGATATCCGGTGACCCCTGCGCTTCTGTAGCGAGATCTCGGCACAGAAGCGGATGGGTCGCTACAGAACCCCGGCCCTGCCTCTGGTGGTGCCCGGCGCTGGGCAACGGCTCGGCGCACCCGCCGTTGTGCGCCGTATCACCGGATCGCGCGCACCCACCGATCAGTCACGAGAGCCCGAATAATCGGTCGAGCCACACCGGAGCTCGGCCGTACGGTCGGCCGGTGATCCGGCACGAGGTCCTGGACCGGACCAGCGCAGCCGCCGTGGTGGCCGAGGTGGCGCGCTGGGACGCCGGCACGACGTACGCTCCCCTGCTGCACACCGGGGACCTGGGCTGGCACCTGCGACTGGCCGACGAGGTGCTGGCCGGGACGGTGCATGCCTGGTGGGCCGACCGCGGCCTGGTCGCCGTCGCCCTGATCGAAGGAGCCACGTCCCGACCGCGGGCCTGTCCGGACCTGATCGGCGACGCGGCTCTCGCGGTCGCCGTGGCCGATGTCGTCGACGCCGGCCCCCACCCGGAGCTCTGGAGCGACGTCGTCCCGGGCTCGGCGCTCCGCAACGAGCTGGTCCGTCGTGGGTGGGAGCTGGACCCGGACCCCTGGGTGTCGCTGTACGCGTCTGCCGAACGGTGGGAGGTCGCCGACCGAGGGGTGGTCCGGCTCGGGTCGGCCCACGTGCGGGCCCGGGTGACTGTCCAGCGCAACGGGTTCGAGCGCTCCACCTTCGACGAGCCCACGTGGCACCGGATGGCCGCCGGACCGGGCTTCCGGGCCGACCTCGACCTCGTCGTCCTCGACGACGGAGCGCCCGCCGCGGCCGCCACCGGGTGGCTCTCGGTCCCCGGCGGCCCGGCGATCCTGGAGCCGCTGGCCACGCACCCGGCCCACCGGGGCCGGGGCTTCGGCCGCGCGGTGACGGCCGCCATCGTCGACGCCTGCCTCGCGGCCGGCGCCTCGGGCGTGTCGGTCGCCACCCCGCAGAGCAACACCGCAGCCGTGGCGACCTATGTCTCCGCCGGCTTCCGCCCGGTCGAGACGGTGCAGGCGCTGACGATCCGGAGGTGACGTGCGGGCGCGGCACTTGTCCTCAGCTGTGTGCACTTGTGGCCAGGGACTGTGGGCAGGGACTTGACACCGCCTTCGAACATGTGTTCGAATGAATGCAGCACAGATGCAGTAGTCCTCCGGGTCCGTGCTCCCGGAGCTCGCCATTCGGTGGCGCGCTGGCATCGAGGTCATCCCAAGTCCCGTGGTCGCTCCGCGGGCATCGGTCTCGACTCCGGAGCCACCAGTGGACTCGATCGCATCCCCAGCCGCCGTGCTGGCCGACGCGCGCGTCCGGGTGGGTTCGCTCGACGACCGCCTCGTCACCGGCTTCTCCGACGCCGAGCTCGTCGACGGCCTGGCCGCGGTGCAGGAGCTGAAGGGACAGCTGTCCGCGCTCGAGGCCGAGCTGCTGGCCGAGGCCGATCTCCGCGACCTCGCTCGCAAGCGGCTCCACTGGGGGTCGACCGCCGACTGGTTCACCCACCTCGCCGGGCTGAGCCGTCGCGAGGGGCGGCGGGCGGTGGTCCATGCCCGGCAGCTGGTCACCGAGCGGCAGCGCACCCTGGAGGCCCTGCGCCGGGCTGAGGTGTCCGCGGACCAGGCCGGGATCATCTGCGATGCGGTGGACACCCTGCCCTCCAGCCCGACGCTGCGGGCGCGAGGCGAGCAGGCGCTGCTCGACGAGGGCCGGCAGCTCGACGCCACCGAGCTGGCCCGCACCGCCCGGCACCTCGCCGACGTGGTCGATCCCGACCGCGCCAAACGCCGCGACGAGGCCGCGCTCGAGCGCGAGGAGCGGGCCGCCCACTCCGGCCGCTTCCTCGCGGTCACCGACGACGGCGCCGGCGGCGTGCGGATCAAGGGCGCGGGCAGTGTCGAGGACGGCGCCGTGCTCCGCGCCGCCCTGCTCCCCCTCACCAGGCCCGCCCCCGCCGTCGACCCCGACACCCCTGGCTGCCAGGTGGAGACCGACCCGCGTGACCACGGGGCCCGCATGTTCGACGCCCTGGTCGAGCTGGCCCAGCACGCGCTGGACACCGAGCGCGTGCCTTCCTCCCATGGGGCGCGCCCGCGGCTCGCCATCACCGTCGACTTCCAGACCCTCGCCACCGGCCTCGGCCGGGAGCCTGCCGCGGAGGCCACGACCGACGACGGCCTGCGGCTGTCGGTGGCCGCGGTGCGACGCCTCGCCTGCGACGCCGAGCTCATCCCGGTCTGCCTCGGCACCGACGGTGAGGTCCTGGACGTCGGACGTCTCTCGCGCCTGATCACTCTTGTCCTGTGGCGCGCCCTCGTGGCCCGCGACCGGCACTGCACCTTCCCCGGGTGCACTCGTCCGCCCGTGATGTGCCACGCCCACCACATCATCCACTGGGTCGACGGTGGCCGGACCTGCCTCGACAACCTCGTCCTGGTCTGCGGCGAGCACCACCGCGTGCTCCACCACACGCCCTGGCAGGTCCGCCTCAACCCCGACGACCGTCGACCCGACTACCTGCCGCCGGCCCGGCTCACCAGCCAGGACGCGCCCGGGTGGATCCGCTACCGACCGCGTCGAGAGTGATGGCCGGCGCGAGCCAGTGGGCGCTGCGGGTTAGGCGAGCGACTCCAGCCAGGCCTGGTGCAGCTGAGAGTAGCGGCCGTCGCCGCCGGCGATCAGCTCCGCAGGAGCGCCGTCCTCGACGATCCGCCCGTGCTCCATGACCAGCACCCGGTCGGCGATCTCCACCGTCGACAGGCGGTGGGCGATGATCACCGCGGTGCGGCCGGCGAGGACGGTGCGCAGCGCCTGCTGGACCAGCCGCTCGGAGGGCACGTCGAGCGAGGACGTGGCCTCGTCGAGGATCAGCACCGCCGGGTCGGCGAGGAAGGCGCGGGCGAAGGCGACCAGCTGCCGCTGGCCGGCGGAGAGCCGGCCTGCAGAGTTGGCGACGTCGGTGTCGTAGCCGTCGGGCATCTCGAGGATGAACTCGTGGGCACCGAGCGCGATGGTGGCCGCGACGACGTCGTCCATGGTGGCGCCGGGCCGACCGAAGCGGATGTTGTCGGCGACGGTGCCGGAGAAGAGGTAGTTCTCCTGGGTGACCATTACGACGTTGTCGCGCAGCTGCGCGGAGCTGATCGAACGGAGGTCGGTGCCGTCGAGCAGCACGCGCCCGCCCGTCGGGTCGTAGAAGCGGGTGGCCAGCTTGGCGAGCGTGGTCTTGCCGGCGCCGGTCGTGCCGACCAGTGCCAGGGTCTGGCCCGCGGGAACGGTCAGGTCGAGGCCGGGCAGGACCGGCCGGCCCTCGACGTACTCGAAGTCGACGTGGTCGAACCGGAGCTCGCCCCGGACGTGGCCGAGGGTGGTCGGCGTGGCCGGCTCGGGGACCGACGGCTCCTCGTCGAGCACGCCGGCCAGCTTGTCGAGCGCGGCCGAGGCCGACTGGAAGGTGTTGTAGAACTGCGAGATCTCCATCATCGGCTCGAAGAACTGGCGCAGGTAGAGCAGGAACGCCGCGAGCACGCCGACGGTGACGTCGCCGTGGTAGGCGCGGTAGCCGCCGTAGAGCAGCACGACGCCGATGGTGAGGTTGCCGATCAGCCGGATCCCGGGCATGAACCAGGCGACCAGCCGGAAGGCGACCAGGTTGGCCCGGCGGTACTGGTCGTTGACGTCGTCGAAGATCTCCTGGTTGCGGGGCTCGCGGCGGAACGCCTGCACCGCGCGGATGCCGCCCATTGACTCGACGAAGTGGACGATGACCAGGGCGACCTTCTCGCGGGTGACCTTGTAGGACTTGGCCGACTCGCGCCGGAACCAGAGGGTGATCCAGGCGAGGAACGGACCACAGAGCAGGGCGACCAGGCCCAGCTTGACGTCGAGGAAGAGCAGCAGCCCTGCGGTGCCGACGAGCGTCAGCGCCGCGGTGACCAGGCCGTCGAAGCCGGTCTCGAGCATCTCGTAGATCGCGTCGACGTCGGAGGTCTGCCGCGAGATGACCCGGCCCGAGGTGTAGGCGTCGTGGAAGGCCGGGCTGAGCACCTGGAAGTGCCGGAACACCCTGCGCCGGATCTCGAAGAGGATGTCCTGCCCGATCCGGCCAGACCGCACCAGGAACAGCTGACGGGCCACGGCCTGGATCACGGTCGCGACGCCCATGATCGCCACGATCCCGAGCAGCGGCTTCAGGTCGTCGTTGGCCTGGATCGGCGGGATGCCGGTGTCGATGCCCTCCTTGACGAGGTAGGGGATCGCGAGCCGGGCGGCGTTCTCGACCAGCACGATCCCGATGAGCAGCTGGATGGCGCGCTTGTAGGGCGCCAGCAGCTCGCCGAGCAGCCGCCGGGACCCGCCCCCGAGCGTCCCGGCGGTCATCCGTTCGGCGGCCTCGTCGGCGTCGACCTTCGCCAGCCCGCGCCACGAGGAGGTCTCGTCGACCGGGACCTCGGGTGGCGGCGTGGTGTCGGTGCTCATGCTTCTGCGGGGTGCCCGCGCAAGCGCGAGCGCACAGCGCGAAGCGCTTCCTCGGCGCGGTTTCGTGGGGTGATCATGCGCTCACCTCCTCGGGGAGGTCCGCATCGGAGCCGAGCAGGTCGCGGTAGGCCGGCACCGTGGCCAGCAGCTCGCGGTGGTCGCCGATGTGGGTGATCCGGCCGCCCTCGAGCAGCGCGACCCGGTCGGCCAGCAGCACCGTCGACGCGCGGTGGGCGACGATCAGGCCGGTGGTGTCGGCGAGCACGCGCCGGAGCGCGTCCTCGACGAGCTTCTCGGTGTGCACGTCCAGTGCGGAGAGCGTGTCGTCGAGGACCAGGATGCGCGGCTGAGCCAGCACCGCCCGGGCCAGCGCCAGCCGCTGCCGCTGCCCACCGGACAGGGCCAGCCCCTGCTCGCCGATCCGGGTGTCGAGCCCCCAGGGCAGGTCGTGCACGAAGCCTGCCTGGGCGACGTCGAGGGCCTGGGCGATCTCCGCGTCGGTCGCGTCGGCGCGGCCCAGCGTGAGGTTCTCGCGGGCGCTCATCGAGAACAGCGTCGGCTCCTCGAACGCCGTCGCGACGAGCGTGCGCAGGTGACGCAGGTCGAGCTCGCGGACGTCGACACCGTCGATGGTGACCCGGCCGCCGGTGACGTCGTAGAGCCTCGGGACCAGCGAGGTCAGCACCGTCTTGCCGGAGCCGGTGGCGCCCACGAGGGCGACCGTCTCGCCCGGGAGGATCTCGAGGTCCAGCCCGCGCAGCACCGGCGCGTCACTGTCCGAGAAGGCGAAGTGGACGCCCTCGAGGCGCAGGTGGCCGTGCGGCTCGGCGATCGTGCGGGTGCCGCCGACGATGTCCGGCTGGGTGTCGAAGATCTCCAGGATGCGGGCGCCGGCGGTCATCGCCTCCTGCGCCATCGCCAGGATCACCCCGAGGCTCGCCACCGGCCAGACCAGCGAGAGCAGCAAGGTGATGAATGCGACCAGCTCACCGGGGGTGAGCTCGCCCTTGCCGACGCCGATCGCGCCGAGCAGCAGCACGATCACGACCGCGACGTTGGGGATCACCTCGAGGAAGCTCCAGAACCTCGCCGAGAGGCGGACCTTGTCCATCGAGGTGCCGTAGAGCCTGCGCGCGGCGTCCTCGTAGCGCGCCGACATGTGCTGGGACCGGCCGAAGCTCTTGATGACCCGGATGCCGACCGCACCCTCCTCGGCCAGCGTGGCGAGGTCGCCCTGCTCGTCCTGGACGCGGCGCGAGACCACGACGTAGGCCTTCTCGAAGCGCATCGAGAGCCAGACGACGGGGACGGCGGTGGCCGCGACGACCAGGCCGAGCGGCCAGTACATGTGCAGCAGTACGCCGGTGACCACGGTCACCTGGAGGACGTTGATGACCAGGAACAGCAGGCCGAAGCCGCTGAACCGGCGGATCGCGGAGAGGTCCTGCGTCGCGCGCGACAGCAGCTGGCCCGACTCCCACTTGGTGTGGAAGCTCATCGGGAGCTCCTGGAGCCGCGCGTAGAGGTCGTGGCGGATCTCGGTCTCGAGGCCCAGCACGGCGTTGGACTGCACCCAGCGTCGGACCCAGATCAGGACCGCCTCGAGCACACCCAGCCCGAGCGCGAGCAGGCCCAGGGGCAGCAGCGCACCCAGGTCACGGTCGGTGATGGGGCCGTCGATGATCGCCTTGGTGACCAGCGGGATGGTGATCGAGAGCCCGACACCTCCCACCGCGGCCGCCGTCATCACCCCGAGCGCGGGGAGGTGCGGCTTGAGGTAGCCGCGCAGCCGCCACAACGAGTGGATCCCGGCTGGTGGCTCGGCGCGGCCAGCGGCGGGCTCCGGTGTTGTCATCGTCAACGATTTTAGTGCCGACCGCCGACAGGGGCTAACCGATATCTGGTTCTTACGCCGGCGGCGGGAAGAGACCACATCGAGCAACGCTCCCCCTTCAACCAGGGTTGAGGTCAAGCCGGAAGCCGGTCTTCTCCGCCCCTCCCCGCCCGGTGTCGGTGGGCTCACGGAGACTGTCGCCATGAGCCAAGCGCAGCCCTACACCGTCCAGATCGTCGTCGACAGCGCCGAGCCGCACCCGCTCGCCGACTGGTGGGCCGAGGTGCTCGGCTGGGAGGTGGAGCCCCAGGACGCGGGGTTCATCCGGTCGATGATCGACCAGGGCTTCGCCACCGAGGCCGAGACCACCCACCACCGGGGCGCACTGGTCTGGGCGAGCGGCGCCGCCATCCGCCATCCGGAGGGTCTGGAGCGCGCTCCGCGGATCCTCTTCCAGCAGGTGCCCGAGGCCAAGATGGTGAAGAACCGGGTCCATCTCGACCTGCGCAGCACCGCCGCGCCGAGCCTGGCCGAGAAGCAGCGGCTGCTCGCGCTCGGTGCCACCGAGATCGGCGGCGGGACCCAGGGTCCACAGGTCGCCTGGGTGGTCCTGCAGGACCCGGAGGGCAACGAGCTCTGCCTGCCCGTCCCGCCGCCGGGGAGCTAGTGCCCCGCGTCGAAAGTTCGGCACCTAATTCCGCACCCCGAGCGCGCACCTCGCGGCGTTGCCGTCGCTCGCTGGACGAAGAGGTAGAGCGTCGCTCCGGCGCCTTGCGATGCACGCACTCGGAGCACGGACTTAGGCACCGTACTTCCAACGCGGGACACTAG
>NZ_DASUFR010000167.1:0-22862 GCF_036274455.1 Nocardioides sp.
CCTAGTACGAGAGGACCGGGATGGACGAACCTCTGGTGTGCCAGTTGTTCTGCCAAGAGCACGGCTGGTTGGCTACGTTCGGAAGTGATAACCGCTGAATGCATCTAAGCGGGAAGCACGTTTCAAGATGAGGTTTCCCACTACATAAGTAGGTAAGGTCCCCAGCAGAACACTGGGTTGATAGGCCGGAGGTGTACAGCAGTAATGCCCAGCCGACCGGTACTAATAGACCGAGGGCTTGTCCCACAAACACTCAACCAAGACAACACGGTTGACTGTGCGAACCTGCTGCTGCAACCAATGCTCGCGTCCACGAAGAAGAGTTCAGACAACTGAACATCACGTAGCTTCGGCTGCTCCCGTGCCCTCATGCAGGAGTGCGGTCGAGCGGCCGGCAAGAGTTACGGCGGCCTTAGCGAGAGGGAAATACCCGGTCCCATCCCGAACCCGGAAGTCAAGCCTCTCAGCGCCGATGGTACTGCAACCGGAGGGTTGTGGGAGAGTAGGACGTCGCCGGACATCTTTCGAGAAGGCCACCTGCGTTCGCGCAGGTGGCCTTCTTGCATTTCCTACCTCGATACGTCCGCGGGAGGTCCACAGGAGGCCGGTCGTGGCCGGTCGTCCACAGCCGGCCGCGGCTCTCGCCCTCGCTGTCCGCGCTGCCGGGAAGCGTGGCGCGCGGAGGTGTTGTGAGATGACTGCACGCAGGACAGGACAAGCAGCGGGGGCTCCCGGAGTGGCCGACGGCCAGGGGGAGTCCGCCAACCAGGTGCGACTCGTGGGACGGCTGGCCGCCACACCGCGGCTGCGCGAGCTGCCGAGCGGGGACACGGTCTGGAACCTGAGGGTCGTCGTGGAGCGGCCGCCGCTGCCGCCCGGCAGGGACCGGCCCCGTCAGCGCGTCGACTCCTTGGAGTGCGCGGTGTGGGCGGGGCGGCTCAAGACGCAGGTCGAGAAATGGGAGGCCGGCGACGTCGTCGACGTCAGCGGCGCCCTCCGACGACGATTCTTCCGGGCCGGCGGGGCAACCGTCTCGCGGGTCGAGGTCGAGCTGACCGGAGGCCGCAGGGTGCAACGTGTGACCGGCAGCGGCTGACGCGTCCCGCCGCCGGTCACTCGTCGCGGAGCGAGCGGATCAGCACGCCCACGCTCGGCTTGGGCTGGAAGGAGGTGGCCTTCTCGGGGAGCAGCCGGTCGTCCGCAGCGATCTTGAGCACCAGGTCGACGTCCGGTGCGGGCATCAGCACGGCCACGCCGTCCTTGCGCAGGTGGTCGAGGGTCGACTCGACCGAGTGGTGGTACTCGATCCGCTGCGGCCCGCGCGGGAGCGCAGGGACCAGGTCGTCGTGGAGCTGCTCGACCGCGGCGCGGTCGTCGGGCAGGTGCAGCTTCACCGTCGCCCAGCGGCGCCCGTCGGTCGCGGCCAGCGTGGCCGGGCCGAGGGCATGCACGGCGGCCGGACGGTCGACCAGGTCGAAGCCGGCGCCGACCACCTCGGCTGCTGCCGCGAGGTCGTCGAGTCCGACACCGGTCAGGATCCGGTGGATCGGGCCGAGGAACAGCGGGGTGTCCTCCTGGTCGACGAGCATGGCCAGCCCGCGGTCGTTGGGTCCACCGGGTGCGCGACGCTGCATCCGGAGGTAGGCGGCGTACCGGTGGTGGCCGTCGGCGATCAGGGCCTGGCAGGGCGCCAGCTCCCGGTCGATGGCTGCGAGGAGGTCCGGTTCGCGGATCGGCCAGACCCGGTGGCGCTGCTCGTTGCGGTCCACGAAGTCGTCGACCGGCTCCTGCTCGAGAACGCGGTGCACGAGGGCCCGGAGCCCGTCGGGCGCACGGTGCACGAGCAGGATCGGGGCCGGGTTGAGCTGGAGCTCGGTCATCCGGTCGGCCAGCTCGTCGGCCTGCACCGGGTGGATGCCCTCGTGCGGGAGCACGGCACGGTCGCCGGGGCCGCTGGCCCGGTGCGAGATGTCCAGCGCGCCGACCAGGCCCCGCACGGTGAGCCCCGCCGCGGTGTACTCATGGAGGTACAGCGCCGGCTCCTCGTCGCGGCGGAGCTGTCCGCGTTCCTGCCACTGCGTCAGGCGGGCGGCCACCGCCCGGTACGGTCGGGCGAGGAGGCGCCCCGAGGCGGGGTCTCCGATCCGCCGCGGGCTCAGCCGGACCCCGTGGAAGGGCGCGAGGCGCAACGGCTGCCCCACGTAGGGAGGAACGACCACGCCGCCCGGGTCCATCACCAGATTCTAGTTGGCCGGCAGGAGGAGTCGGGTCTTGGCACAGTCACCGTCGTTGGCGGCGTCGTTGGGCAGCTCCGCCGAGCCGCTGGACCGGCGCTACGACCTGGCGATGCTCGACCTGGACGGGGTGGTCTACGTCGGACCGGACGCCGTGCCCGGCGCTCCGCAGCACGTGGCCAAGGCCCGCGAGGCCGGGATGCGCGTCGCGTTCATCACCAACAACGCGGCGCGACCCCCGGCCGAGGTCGCCTACCACCTCTGTGAGCTCGGCGTCGACGCGGACGCCGGCGACGTGGTCACCTCGGCCCAGGCCGCGGCGCGGCTGCTCCAGGAGCGGCTGGGCACCGGCGCGCCCGTCGTGGTGCTCGGTGCCGGTGGCCTGGTCGAGGCGGTGATCGCGGCCGGGCTGCGCCCGGTGGGCGTCAAGGACGAGGCCGAGGCGGTGGTGACCGGGTACGGCCCCGATGTTCTGTGGCGCCAGATCATGCGTGCCGCCGTGCGGATCCGGGACGGGCTCTGGTGGGTCGCCTGCAACACCGACCTGACCTTCCCGACCAAGTACGGCACCGCGCCGGGGCACGGGGTGCTGGTGGAGACGCTGCGGCGGTTCAGTGGTGTCGACCCGGTGGTGGCGGGCAAACCGGCCAGACCGCTCCTCGACGAGACCGTGCGCCGCTGTGGCGGCCGGCGGCCGCTGATGGTGGGCGATCGGCTCGACACCGACATCGAGGGGGCACGCGCGGCCGGGCTCGACTCGCTGCTGGTGCTCACCGGGGTGACCGGGCTGGCCGAGCTGGTGGCCGCCCGGCCGGAGCTCCGCCCGACCTATCTCTCGGCGGATCTCGCCGGGCTCGACCGCGCGCACGAGGCGCCTGAGGTGTCCGAGCCGGAGGTGTCCCTGGGCGGGTGGACGGCCACGGTGGCCGGCGGCGCGCTCGAGGTCAGTGGGGGCGGCGACGCCGACGACTGGTGGCGGGTGGCGGCAGTGGCCGCCTGGCGGCACCTCGACGACACCGGGGCGCCGGTGGGGACCGAAGGGGTCACGCCGCCGGGGTAGCGTTCGGCCATGACGCAGCACCCCGAGCACGACCTGCCGGACCCCCCTGGGCCGACGGGCGACCCTGCTTCCGACCCGGAGCCCGAGCCGGGCACGCCGGAGCGGGTGCGGACCGGCGTGGACCGGGTGGACGACGTGATCCGGGCCGTGGAGGAGCTCGAGGAGCGGCCGATCGAGGAGCACGTGGGCGTCTTCGAGAGCGCCCAGGTCCAGCTGCGCCGGGCGCTCGACGAACCTGGCGGCGAGGACCTGTCCGAGCCGGACCACCCCGAGCCCGCCTGAGGAGACATCGCCCGTGCCACCTCGCCGGCTGCGGCTGGACGCCGAGCTGGTGCGTCGCGGCCTGGCGCGCTCGCGGGAGCACGCAGCCGAGCTGGTGAACGCCGGCCGGGTGACGGTGTCCGGCGCCGCCGCGACCAAGCCGGCCACCCAGGTCACCACCGACGTGGCGATCGTGGTGGCCGTCGACCCGGACCGGCCGGACTACGTCTCCCGCGGCGGCCACAAGCTCGCCGGGGCGCTGGCCGCGTTCGAGCCGCTGGGGCTGAGCGTGGCCGGGCGGCGCTGCCTGGACGCGGGGGCGTCGACGGGCGGGTTCACCGACGTGCTGCTCCGCGCCGGCGCCGGGGAGGTGGTCGCCGTGGACGTCGGCTACGGCCAGCTGGCCTGGTCGTTGCGGTCCGACGACCGCGTCCAGGTCCACGACCGCACCAACATCCGCGACATCACCGCCGAGCTGATCGCTGGACCGGTGGACGTGGTCGTGGGGGACCTGTCCTTCATCTCGCTGGAGCTCGTCCTGGAGCCGCTGGTCGCCGTGACCCGGGAGGACGGCGACCTGGTGCTGATGGTCAAGCCGCAGTTCGAGGTGGGCAAGGACCGCGTGGGCAAGGGCGGCGTGGTCCGTGACCCGGCACTGCGGGCCGAGGCGGTGGCTGCGGTGGCGGCCAGGGCTGCGAGCCTGGGCTGGGGAGCCCGGGCGGTGGCGCGCAGCCCGCTCCCGGGGCCGTCGGGGAACGTCGAGTTCTTCCTGTGGCTGCGCCGCGGTCCTGCTGAGATCGGTGCGGACGACATCCACAACGCCGTGCAGCCCTGACCAGCCACGGGGGTGCGGTCTGAGAGGCTTGGCGACGTGACACCGACGCACCTCGACCACGCCGAGGCGGTCCGGCGCGTGCTGGTGCTCACGCACACCGGGCGCGACGCGGCCCGCGACGTCACCCTCAGCTTCTGCAAGGCGCTCACCGAGCACGACATCGTGGTCCGGCTGCTGGCGCAGGAGGCGGCCGACCTGGGTGTGGAGGCGTCGGCGTACGACCCGCCCATCGAGATCGTGGACGGTGACACCGGCCTGGCCGCCGACTGCGAGCTGGCGGTGGTGGTGGGCGGCGACGGCTCGATCCTGCGCGGGGCCGAGGTGACACGGGAGAGCGGCACGCCGGTGCTCGGGGTCAACCTGGGCCACGTCGGCTTCCTGGCCGAGGCGGAGGTGGACGACGTCGAGGACGTCATCGCCGCGATCGTCGAGCGCCACTGGACACCGGAGGACCGGCTCGCGCTCGACGTGCGCGCCTTCCGCGACGGCGAGCTGGTCACCCACACCTTCGCGCTCAACGAGGCCAGCATCGAGAAGGCCGCTCGCGAGCGGATGATCGAGGTCGTCGTCGAGATCGACAACCGGCCGCTGTCCCGGTGGGGCTGCGACGGGGTCGTGCTGGCCACGCCGACTGGGTCGACGGCCTACAACTTCAGTGCGGGGGGCCCGATCGTCTGGCCCACCGTCGAGGCGCTGCTGGTCGTCCCGATCAGCGCGCACGCGCTGTTCGCCCGGCCGCTGGTGGTCGCGCCCGGCTCGCTGCTCGCCGTCGAGGTGATCGCCCGCACCGACGGCGTCGGCGTGATGTGGTGTGACGGCCGCCGGGCGGTCGACCTGCCGCCGGGCGCGCGGATCGAAGTACGCCGCGCGGAGCAGCCGGTCCGGCTGGCCCGGCTGCACGAGGCCACGTTCACCGACCGGCTGGTCGCGAAGTTCGACCTCCCGGTCCAGGGATGGCGCGGCCGGCGCCGGACCCAGGACCCGGAGAGCGGCTGATGCTCGAGGAGATCCGGATCGGCCAGCTCGGCGTGATCGAGTCCTCGCGGCTCGAGCTCGGCCCGGGGCTGACCGTCATCACCGGTGAGACCGGCGCCGGCAAGACGATGGTGGTGACCGCCCTCGGGCTGCTGCTGGGCGGCCGGGCCGACAGCGGCATGGTCCGCACCGGCGCCCGCGCGGCGCGGGTGGAGGGCGTCGTCGACGCCGAGGGCCTCGAGGGGTTCGGCGCCGCCGTCGACGAGGTCGGGGGCGAGGTCGAGGACGGTCACGTCGTACTCGCCCGCAACGTGTCGAGCGAGGGACGGTCGAGGGCCTGGGTCGGGGGCGCGGCGGTGCCGGTGTCCAGGCTGGCCGAGGTGGCCGAGCCGCTGGTGGCCGTCCACGGCCAGTCCGACCAGCACCGCCTGCTGCGCCAGCGGGCCCAGCGCGAGGCACTGGACCGGTTCGGGGGAGAGCCGGTGCTGGCGCTGGGGGCGGCCTACGCGGCGCTGCACAGCCGGCTCGAGGCGACCGAGCGCGAGCTCGACGACGTCGTGGCCAGTGCGCGGGAGCGCGCCCGCGAGGCCGACCTGCTGCGCTTCGGGCTCGGCGAGATCGAGGCCGTCGACCCCAAGGCCGGCGAGGACGCCCAGCTCGCCGCCGACGAGGCCAGGCTGGGCTACGCCGACGCCCTGCGCACCGCCGCCGAGCAGGCGCGCGAGGCGCTCTCGAGCGAGACCGGCGACCCCGACGCACTGGGAGCGGCCTCGGCGGCCCGCAGCGTGCTTGAGGGGGTCCGCGAGCACGACCCGGAGGCCGGGGCGCTGGCCGACCGGCTGGCCGAGATCACCTACCTCCTCTCCGACGTCGCGGCCGACGTGGCCTCCTACGCCGCCGGCGTCGACGCCGACCCCGCACGGCTGGCCGCGGTGTCCGAGCGCCGTGCGGCCCTGACCGCGCTCACCCGCAAGTACGGCGAGACGGTGGAGGAGGTCCTGGCCTGGTCCGAGGCCTCCGCGGCCCGGCTCCTCGAGCTCGACGGGACCGACGAGCACATCGGGTCGCTCCGCGCGGAGCAGCAGTCCCTGCGCTCGGAGCTTGCGGAGGTGGCCCAGACGCTGTCGGCGGCCCGTTCCGAGGCGGCGGGCCGGCTGGCCGCGGAGGTCACCGCCGAGCTGGCGCTGCTCGCGATGCCCGACGCCCGCCTCGAGATCACCGTCACCCAGCACGACGCCGAGCCGCCGGCGTCGGACCCGCCTCCCAGCGGCAGCCCGCTGCGGGTCGCCGACCGATGGCTGCGCCACACCGCGAGCGGCGTCGACGAGGTCGAGTTCCTGCTCGCGGCCAACTCCGGCACCGAGCCCCGGCCGCTCCACAAGGGCGCGTCCGGCGGAGAGCTGTCCCGGGTCATGCTGGCCCTCGAGGTGGCCCTCGCCGGGACCAGCCCCGTCCCGACGTTCGTGTTCGACGAGGTCGACGCCGGCGTGGGTGGCACCGCCGCGGTCGAGGTCGGCCGCCGGCTGGCCCAGCTCGCCCGGACCGCGCAGGTCCTGGTCGTGACGCACCTGCCCCAGGTCGCGGCGTACGCCGACCGCCACGTCCTGGTCGAGAAGGCCAGCGACGGGTCGGTGACCAGCTCCGGCCTCACCGTGCTCGACGGCCCCGCGCGCGAGAAGGAGCTCTCCCGGATGCTGGCCGGGATGGCCGAGTCCGACAGCGCGCTGGCCCACGCGCGAGAGCTGCTGGAGGTGGCCGCTCCCGCGAGAGCGCTGTCCTGACACGGTGCGTCGCAGTTCGGTCCGACCCCCACCCCTGCCATAGGATGGAGGTCCATGAAGCCCCCGATGCCGACCAAGCATGTGTTCGTCACCGGAGGCGTCGCCTCCTCGCTCGGCAAGGGCCTGACGGCGTCCAGCCTCGGCCGGCTGCTCCGCTCCCGAGGGCTCCGGGTCACGATGCAGAAGCTCGACCCCTACCTCAACGTCGACCCCGGGACGATGAACCCTTTCCAGCACGGCGAGGTGTTCGTGACCAATGACGGGGCCGAGACCGACCTCGACATCGGGCACTACGAGCGGTTCCTCGACACCGACCTGGGCCAGATCGCCAACGTCACCACCGGGCAGGTCTACTCCGAGGTGATCGCCAAGGAGCGCCGCGGCGACTACCTCGGTGACACGGTGCAGGTGATCCCGCACATCACCAACGAGATCAAGGACCGCATCCTCGCCATGGGCGGCACGACGCCCGACGGTGCGCACGTCGACGTGGTGATCACCGAGATCGGCGGCACCGTGGGCGACATCGAGTCGCTGCCGTTCCTCGAGGCGGCCCGCCAGGTCCGTCACGACATCGGCCGCGACAACTGCTTCTTCCTCCACGTCTCCCTGGTGCCCTACATCGGCCCCTCCGGCGAGCTCAAGACCAAGCCCACCCAGCACTCGGTCGCCGCGTTGCGCCAGGTCGGCATCCAGCCCGACGCGGTGGTCTGCCGGGCCGACCGCGAGCTCCCCGACTCCATCAAGCGCAAGATCTCGCTGATGTGCGACGTCGACCAGGAGGCCGTGGTCACCGCGGCCGACGCCCCCTCGATCTACGACATCCCGAAGGTCCTGCACCGCGAGGGGCTCGACGCCTACGTCGTACGCCGCCTCGACCTGCCGTTCCGCGACGTCGACTGGACGGTCTGGGACGACCTGCTCCGGCGAGTCCACCACCCGAAGGAAGAGGTGACGGTGGCCCTGGTCGGCAAGTACGTCGACCTGCACGACGCCTACCTCTCGGTGGCCGAGGCGCTGCGCGCCGGAGGCTTCGCCCACGAGGCCGAGGTCAAGATCCGCTGGATCGCGTCCGACGAGTGCCAGGACCCGGTCAACGCCTCGCGACTGCTCCACGACGTCGACGCGATCTGCGTCCCGGGCGGATTCGGGGTCCGCGGACTCGAGGGCAAGATCGGCGCGCTCACCTACGCCCGGACCAACCGGATCCCGACGCTGGGCCTGTGCCTGGGGCTGCAGTGCATGGTGATCGAGTACGCCCGCAACGTGGCCGGGCTGGAGAAGGCCGACTCCACCGAGTTCGACCCCGACAGCCCCGAGCCGGTCATCGCCACCATGGAGGAGCAGCTGGCCTACGTGGAGGGTGCGGGCGACCTCGGCGGCACCATGCGGCTCGGCCTCTATCCGGCCCTGCTCAAGCCCGGGTCGATCGCCCGGGAGGCCTACGGCGCGGAGCGCATCGACGAGCGTCACCGGCACCGCTACGAGGTCAACAACGCCTACCGCGACACCCTCGAGCGGGCCGGCCTGGTGTTCTCCGGCACCTCACCGGACAACAACCTCGTCGAGTTCGTCGAGCTGTCCCGCGACGAGCACCCCTACTACGTCTCCACCCAGGCGCACCCCGAGCTCCGCTCGCGGCCGACGCGTCCGCACCCGCTGTTCAAGGGGTTGGTGGGCGCGGCCATCGAGCGCCAGAAGGAGCTGCGCTTCCCGATCGACGAGTCGGGGCTGCGCCGGGAGCCTGTCGAGGTCGACGACTGAGGCAGCGGCTCAGGTCCGGGCGTCCAGCACCCGCGTGAGCGTGTCGACCGCCTGCAGCAGCCCGGAGCGGACGATCGGGATGGTGCTCTCGGCGTCGGCCAGGTCCTGGGCCCGGTCGAGCCAGGCCTGGTCGCAGGTCGTGGGCTGCATCGCCCGGACCTTGGTGCCCGCGGCGAGCAGCCCCTCGCCGGAGAGCGCCTCGATCTCGTCGAGGTAGCGGTGCGCCCACGACACCATCAGCTCGTGCTGGACCGGCCGCCAGAAGCACTTGGCGAACTCCTGGGCCGGCGGTCCCGCGGGGATGGTGCGGTCGCGCCAGAAGTGCTCCCACACCTCGGCCTTCGCCTCCGCGACCGGTCGCGCCGCGACGACGCCGTAGGCGCGGAGGTAGGCCTCGGGGTTCGGGTCCTGCTCCGCCAGGGCCTGCACCGCCCCCTCGTCGTACCGGCCGAGTGACGCGCGTCGGACCATGGTCCGCCAGGCGAGGTCGAAGTCGCCCTCGGCGGCGGCGTCCAGCAGCTCGAAGTGCTCCGGGGTGGATGCGGACCAGGCCAGCGTTCGCAGGGCCGCGTGCCGGTGCTCCGGCTCGTCCGCGCGCGCGACCACGACCGCGGCCAGGCGGGCCAGCCGGCGGGGGATCAGCACCGTCGGGCTCCACTGCTCGGCCGCCTGCAGGGCCAGGGCGAGCCCCGGTTCGACCACGCCGGGGCTCTGCTCGGACGCGAGCACGTTCAGCAGGCAGTCGAGCACGTCGCCGGTGGAGAGCTCGCCCTTGAGCAGCATGTCCCAGGCGGTGCCGACCGCGAGTGCCCGGTTGACCGGCTCGGGGAGGGACGCCGCGTGCGCCAGCAGGGTCTGGAGCGACGACTCGTCGGTCCGCACCGAGGCGAAGGTCAGGTCGCCGTCGTTGAGGAGGTGCAGGTCCGCCACGGGCAGGTCGAGGAGCTGGGTCGTGGTGCCGGCCGTCTCGACGCGCAGGTCGCCGATCTGCTCCAGCCCCGCCGGGGTGCGGGTGTAGGAGCCGATGCGCAGCGCGTGCCGCCGGGGCTCGCCGCCGTCCGGGCTCGAGGCGAGCAGGGTGGTCCCGACCAGGCTGAGCGTGTCGGTGCCGGCCCGGTCCAGCCAGCTCTCCGTCCACGCGGCGAGGTCCCGGCCCGAGGCGTCACCGATCGCCCTCATCAGGTCCGCGAGCGTCGCGTTGCCCCACGCGTGGCCGGCGAAGTAGCGGCGCAGCCCCTCGACGAACCGCTCCTCCGTCACGTAGGCCATCAGCTGGTGAAGCACCGCCTGACCCTTCGCATACGTGATGTGGTCGAAGCTCGCCATGGCGTGGTCGACGTCCGGAACCGGGTTGCGGATCGGGTGGCTGGCCGGGCCCATGTCCATCAGGTACGCCGACAGCTGCCGCCCGGTGAGGAAGCTGGCCCAGCCGTCGGCGTACTCCGTGGCCGACACCGCGGCCCAGGTGGCCGCGAAGGAGGCGAAGGCCTCGTTGAGCCAGATGTCGTCCCACCAGCGCATCGTCACGAGGTCGCCGAACCACATGTGTGCCATCTCGTGCAGGAGCACGGTCGCCACGAGCTGGCGCTGCGCGTAGGTCGGCGGGGTGCGCCAGAGCACGCTGTCACTCCAGGTCACACAGCCCCAGTTCTCCATCGCTCCACCCATGTCGGGCACGAAGACCTGGTCGAACCGTTCCTGGGGGAACGGCTGGGCGAACCGCTCCTCGAAGAAGGCCAGTCCCTGCTCGGTCACCCGGAACAGCTCCTCGGCATCGCGCTCGAGGTAGGGCCGCAGCGACTGGCGGCAGTGGAGGCCGAGGCTGTGGCCGCCCCGCTGCTCGCGGAGCTCGTGGAACGGGCCGGCGTTGACCACCACGACGTACGTCGACAGCCGGGGGGTGTCCTCGAAGACCCACAGCCGCCCGCCGTCGTCGCGGTCGAGCACCACCTCCGGAGGGCAGTTGCTCACCACGGACCACTCCGCCGGGGCGCTGACCTGGAAGCCGTGCACCGCCTTGAGATCGGGCTGGTCGAAGCAGGCCCAGGCTCGCTTGGCGCCGTCCGGCTCGAAGGACGACCAGACGTAGACGAGCTTGTCCTGCGGGTCGACGGTGCGCAGGATCGCGTTGCCGCTGCCGGTGTCGGCCTGGACCGACGACACCACGAGGGTGTTGTCGGCCTCCAGCGGCGGCAGCGGAAGCCGGCCCGCGGCGTGGCTGGACACGTCGAGCTCGACGTCGTTGAGCCGGGCCGAGACGACCTCGCCGACGACGTCGACGAAGGTGGTGGCGCCGGGACGGCGGCAGGTGAAGCTCACCGAGGAGCTCGCCAGCCACCGCTCGCCCTCGAGCAGCTGGCGCAGGTCGACGGAGATGTCGTACCGCTCGATCTCGATCAGCGCGGCCCGGGTCCGGGCCTCCTCCTCGGTGAGGCTGGCGGGGGAGGAGGGATCGGTCATGGGCGGAACGGTAGCCTCCGCCGGGTGGCAGGCGAGGTGTCGGACGTCCCCGAGAGCTGGCCGGTGGAGGGCAGCGAGGACCTCTACCGGTCCGAGCTGCCGTTCGCGCTCCGTGCCGACGGCGTACGACACCCCGACGAGCCCGACGGGGAGCCGTTCACCCGCGTGGTGCTCGAGCACCCGGGCGCCGTGGTGGTCCTCGCGGTGGACGACGACGAGCGGGTGCTCTGCCTGCGCCAGTACCGCCACCCGGCGCGGATGCGGATGCTGGAGCTGCCGGCCGGGCTCCTGGACGTCGCCGGAGAGCATCCCGAGGCCACCGCCCGGCGAGAGCTGCTGGAGGAGGCCGGGCTCGAGGCGGACGTGTGGAGGCCGCTGGTCTCGGCGTACAGCTCACCCGGCATCAGCACCGAGGAGATCCACTACTTCCTGGCGCGGGGGCTCCGGCCGGCCGATCGCGGCGACTTCCGCCCGGCGCACGAGGAGGCCGACATGGAGACGCTCTGGGTGCCCTTCGACGACCTGCTGGCGGCCTGCCTGGACGGCCGTGCGCACGACGCGCCGGTCATGGTCGCGGTGCTTACCGCCCATGCCCGTGGCCTCGTCGGCACCGGGGCGCCGACGCACTAGTCTCAGCCAGGTGAAGGTCGGAGTCCCCAAGGAAGTCAAGAACCACGAGTACCGCGTGGCCATCACGCCGATCGGCGTCCACGAGCTGGTGGCCCACGGCCACCAGGTCCTCATCCAGAAGGAGGCCGGGGTCGGCTCGTCGATCCCCGATGAGGAGTACCGCGCGGCCGGCGCCACCATCGTCGACACCCCCGAGGAGGCCTGGGGCACCGACGGTGGCGTGGACATGGTGCTCAAGGTCAAGGAGCCGGTGGCCGAGGAGTACGCCCGGATGCGGGAGGGCCTGACGCTCTTCACCTACCTCCACCTCGCCGCGGACAAGCCGCTGACCGAGGAGCTGATCAACCGCAAGGTCACTGCGATCGCCTACGAGACCGTGCAGCTGCCCTCGGGCGGGCTGCCGCTGCTCTACCCGATGTCCGAGGTGGCCGGCTGCCTGGCGCCGCAGGTGGGCGCCTACTTCATGATGAAGGCCCAGGGTGGCCGCGGCGTCCTGATGGGCGGGGTCGGCGGCGTGGCCAACGCCAAGGTGGTCATCATCGGCGCGGGCGTGAGCGGGCAGAACGCCGCCAACATCGCGCTGGGCATGGGCGCGGACGTCACCCTCCTCGACACCGACCTCGACAAGCTGCGGATGTCGTTCTGGCGCTACAACAACCGGGTCCACGGGCTCGCCTCCTCCAGGCTCGCGCTGGAGCAGCAGGTCCTGGAGGCCGACATGGTCATCGGCGCCGTCCTGATCCCCGGGGCGGCCGCGCCCAAGCTGGTCTCCAACGAGCTGGTCAGCCGGATGAAGCCGGGCTCGGTGCTGGTCGACATCGCGATCGACCAGGGCGGCTGCTTCGAGGACTCCCACGCGACCACGCACGCCGAGCCGACCTACCCCGTGCACAACTCGACGTTCTACTGCGTGGCCAACATGCCCGGCGCCGTTCCCAACACCAGCACCTACGCGCTCACCAACGCCACGCTGCCGTTCGCGGTCGCGGTGGCCAACAAGGGCTGGGAGCAGGCGCTGCGCGACGACCACAGCCTGGCCCTGGGGCTCAACACGCACGCCGGCCAGCTGACCAACAAGCCGGTCGGCGAGGCGCTCGGGATCGAGGCGATCGGCCCGGACGAGGTGCTGGCGTAGACACCGAGACCACCCCGGCCCGGGCGGACGAGCTCGACCGGGCGGTCCGCACCTACCTCGAGCACCTCGCGGTCGAGCGCGGCCTCGCTGCCAACACGCTCACGTCGTACCGCCGTGACCTGCGCCGCTACCTCGAGCACCTCGACCGGGAGGGGATCGGCCGGCTCGACGACGTGACCGAGGCGACGGTCTCCGGGTTCCTGGTCGCCCTGCGCGAGGGCGACGCCGATCATGCGGCCCTGAGCGCATCCTCCGCGGCACGCACGGTGGTGGCGGTGCGCGGGTTCCACAAGTTCGCGCTCGCCGACGGGCTGGCCGGCAGCGACCCGGCCAGCGGCGTGAAGCCACCGGCCCCGGCCAAGCGGCTGCCCAAGGCGCTCCCGCTGGCCGACGTCGAGTCGATCCTCGAGGCCGCCGGGGCGCCGGGCACGACGCTGGCGCTGCGCGACCGAGCGCTGCTGGAGGTGCTCTACGGGACCGGCGCCCGGATCTCCGAGGCAGTGGGGCTGGACGTCGACGACCTCGACACGGTCGACCAGACGGTGCTGCTGCGCGGCAAGGGCGGCAAGCAGCGGATCGTCCCGGTCGGCTCCTACGCGCTCGCCGCGGTCGACGCCTACCTGGTCCGCGGCCGCCCCGAGCTCGTCTCGGTGGGCAAGGGCACCCCGGCGCTCTTCCTCAACGCGCGGGGTGGCCGGCTCTCGCGGCAGTCGGCCTGGGCGGTGCTGGCCAAGGCGGCCGAGCGGGCCGGCGTGACCCGCGACGTCTCGCCGCACACGCTGCGACACTCCTTCGCAACACACCTGCTCGACGGCGGGGCCGACGTACGCGTGGTCCAGGAGCTGCTGGGGCACGCGTCGGTGACCACCACCCAGGTCTACACGCTGGTGACCGTCGACTCCCTGCGCGAGGTGTTCGCCAGCGCGCACCCGCGCGCTCGGGAGTGATGATCATCGATGGTGGCCCCTACGCGGGCGGACCGATGACCCCCACGCTGAAGGTCAGGGCCGGGGACAGCCCCGACGACGTGTACGCCGCGGTCGTCGACTGGGCAGCCGCGCAGGGGCTGGAGCTCTACCCGCACCAGGACGAGGCGGTCCTCGAGCTGCTGAGCGGGTCGAACGTCGTGCTGGCCACCCCGACCGGCTCCGGGAAGTCGCTGGTGGCGGTGGCGGCACACGCGGCCGCGCTGGCCCGCGACCAGGTGACCTACTACACCGCCCCGATCAAGGCGCTGGTCAGCGAGAAGTTCTTCGAGCTCTGTGCCACCTTCGGCACCGACGACGTGGGCATGCTCACCGGTGACGCCGCGGTGAACGCCGATGCGCCGGTCATCTGCTGTACCGCAGAGATCCTGGCCAACATCGCGCTGCGCGAGGGCCGGCGGGCCGACGTGGGGCTCGTGGTGATGGACGAGTTCCACTTCTACGCCGAGCCCGACCGCGGCTGGGCCTGGCAGGTGCCGCTGATCGAGCTGCCCCAGGCGCAGCTGCTGCTGATGTCGGCCACGCTGGGCGACGTCTCCGACCTTGCCGAGGACCTGACCCGACGGACCGGCCGCGAGACCGCCACCGTGACCAGCGCCGAGCGACCGGTGCCGCTGACGTTCAGCTGGGCGCTGACCCCGCTGAGCGAGACGCTCGAGGAGCTCGTCTCGACCCACCAGGCGCCGGCGTACGTCGTCCACTTCGCGCAGAAGGACGCCGTCGAGCACGCCACCTCGCTGCTGCAGGCGTCCTACCTCCCCAAGCCGGCTCCCGAGCTGGCCGAGCGGCTGTCCGGCGTCCGGTTCACCGCCGGCTTCGGCAGGACGCTGTCCCGGCTCCTCAAGAAGGGGATCGGGGTCCACCACGCCGGCATGCTGCCGCGCTACCGCCGGCTGGTGGAGCAGCTCGCCCAGGCCGGACTGCTCACCGTGATCTGCGGCACCGACACCCTCGGGGTCGGCATCAACGTCCCGATCCGGACCGTGCTGTTCACCGGGCTGGCGAAGTTCGACGGCCGCCGGCAGCGGATCCTGCGCACCCGCGAGTTCCTGCAGATCGCCGGGCGGGCCGGCCGGGCCGGCTTCGACACCGCGGGCTACGTCGTCGTCCAGGCGCCCGAGCACGTGATCGAGAACGAGCGGGCCAAGGCGAAGGCCGAGGCGAAGAACGCCGCGAACCCGAAGAAGAGGTCGAAGCCGCAGCTGAAGAAGCCGCCCGAGGGCACGGTGGTGTGGACCGAGCAGACCTTCGACAAGCTCGTGGCCGGCGTACCGGAGCCGCTCGTCTCCCGGATGCGGGTCGACAACTCGATGATCGTCAACGTCGCGTCTCGCGAGGAGGACGCGTTCCCGGTGCTGCGCCGGCTGCTCACCGACAACCACTCCCCGCCCCGGGAGCAGCGGCGGCTGGCCCGGCGGGCGCTGCGGCTGGCCCGGTCGCTGGTCCGCTCGGGCATCCTGACCCGCCTGGACGAGCCCGACGAGCTCGGCCGCCGCTACGTGCTCACCGTGGACCTGCCCGACGACTTCGCGCTGAACCAGGAGCTCGCCCACTTCGCGCTGGCCGCGCTGGACGTGCTCGACCCCGAGGCCGAGACCCACGCCCTCGACGTCGTGTCGGTCGTGGAGGCCGTGCTGGAACCACCGCGGCCGGTCCTGTGGGCCCAGCAGCACGAGGCGCGCGGCGAGGCGATCGCGGCGATGAAGGCGGACGGGATCGAGTACGACGAGCGGATGGAGCTCCTCGAACAGATCACCTGGCCGCGGCCGCTGGCCGAGCTGCTCGAGGCGACCTACGAGCTCTACCGCGAGAGCCATCCCTGGCTGGACCCGGACTCGCTCGAGCCCAAGTCGGTCGTCCGGGAGATGTGGGAGCAGGGAATGGGCTTCACCGACCTGGTCGCCCGCTACCAGCTGGCCAGGTCGGAGGGGCTGGTGCTGCGCTACCTGACCGACGCCTACCGGACGCTGCGTCAGACCGTCCCCGACAGGCACCGAACGCCCGAGCTCGACGAGCTGGTGGAGTGGCTGGGGGAGACCGTCCGCCAGGTCGACTCCTCGCTCCTCGACGAGTGGGAGGCGCTCGCCGACCCGGCCCACGTGCGGCCGGACGTGGCCGAGCACGCCCCACCCCCGCCGCCACGGCCGATCTCGGCCCAGGCCCGGCCGTTCCGGGTGATGGTCCGCAACGCGCTCTGGCGCCGTGTCGAGCTGGCCGCGCGGGACGACGTGGACGCCCTGGCCGCCCTCGAAGCGACCACCGCGGAGCTCGTCGAGCCGCCGCTCGAGGTCGCGATGAGCCGTCAGGACTGGGACGCGGCGCTCGAGGCCTACTACGCCGAGCACGACGAGATCCGGCTCGACGCCGACGCGCGCGGCCCCGCGCTGCTCGCGATCGACGACGCCGGCCGCACCTGGCACACGCGCCAGATCCTCCACGACCCGGCCGGTCACCACGACTGGGCGATCGAGGCGACCGTGGACCTCGACGCCTCCGACGCCGCCGGGGAGGCGGTGGTCCTCGCCACCGCGCTCCGCCGGCTGGACGGCTGATCCCCCCTCGTCAACCCTGCAGGCCTTGGCGGATCCCCCGATCGCCGCGCCCTGCCGGTCGGCCCCGTGTGCCTGTCTTCCGACCCACCGAGTGTGACTCGCCTCGCATGCCCAGGACCTGACTCGATCGGGGGGTTGACAAGCGGCAACTGGGGCACGACCTAGTGTCGTCGGCATGTCCGACGTCGAGGTGACCGACAACGAGGCCGAGAAGCGCTACGAGGCGCGAGTGGACGGCGAGCTCGCCGGAGTGGCGTTCTACGACACCGCCGACGACCTCATCGTCTTCACCCACACCGAGGTCGAGGAGTCCTACGAGGGGAAGGGCGTGGGCTCGACGCTGGCTCGCGCGGCCCTGGACGGCGTACGCGCGGACGGCCGCCGCAAGGTCATCGCTCGCTGCCCGTTCATCAAGGGATGGATCGACCGTCACCCGGACTACCAGGACCTCCTCGAGTGAACGGATATGTCCCGGACCTGTCCACAACCCTGTCAACAGGGCGGGTTGTGCTGTGCAGGGGCGCGCGGGTCTGCCCACCGTCTCTCCACAGATTTGGTGACGGGCTGGGGGTATCCCTCGAACCCCTTGTCGATGTTCTGACCCGGACCTAGAGTCCCGGGCGCGTCGGCCACAAGTCGCTGTGTCGACAAATTAGGTTGCTGGGTGTCAGTACGGCCCAGAGCGGAGGACACCCATGAGCGATGGCGCGCACCGGTTCGGAGCAAGGTTCGGACGTGGGTCCTCGGCCGCTCCGCAGATGCCGCCGCGGGTAGCACCCCCGCCGCCCCCACCCAGTGAACCGAGCGACGCCATGCCCCCTTCCCCCATCGACGCTTCCCCTGTCGACACTCCGCCCGTCGACGCGGCCCCTGTCGACGCGGCCCCGGTTGAGGCGGCCCCTGTTGAGGCGGCCCGCACCGACGCGGCCCTGCTCACCGAGCCCATCCCGTTCGAGCCGATCGCACCGCGGACCCCCGAGCCGGAGGCGCAGGTCGTCCACGAGACGCCCGGCGAGCTCGGCCCCACCGGCCGGCCGATGCCGGTGATCCCGGAGCCCAAGCCGCTGACGACCCACGGCAACGCCCGCGTCATCTCGATGTGCAACCAGAAGGGCGGCGTCGGCAAGACCACGACGACGATCAACCTCGGCGCCGCGCTGGCCGAGTACGGCCGCAAGGTCCTCCTGGTCGACTTCGACCCGCAGGGCTCGCTGTCGGTAGGGCTGGGGCTCAACCCGCACGAGATGGAGCTCACCGTCTACAACCTGCTGATGCAGCCGGACGTGAGCCTCCACGATGTCGTCGTCCCCAGCGGCGTGCCGGGCATGGACCTCCTCCCCTCCAACATCGACCTGTCCGCCGCCGAGGTGCAGCTGGTTCACGAGGTCGGCAGGGAGCAGACCCTGATGCGGGTCCTGGCGCCGGCCCTGGAGGAGTACGACGTCGTCCTCATCGACTGCCAGCCCTCGCTCGGCCTCCTCACCGTCAACGCGCTCACCGCGTCGGACGGCGTGATCGTGCCGCTGGAGTGCGAGTACTTCGCGCTGCGCGGGGTAGCGCTGCTCAAGGGCACGATCGACAAGGTCCGCGAGCGGCTCAACCCGCGGCTGCGCATCGACGGCGTGCTCGGCACGATGTTCGACGGCCGCACCCTCCACAGCCGCGAGGTCATGGAGCGGCTGGTCCAGGCGTGGGGCGACAAGGTGTTCCACACCGTGATCCGCCGGACCGTGAAGTTCTCCGACTCCACCGTCGCCGGCGAGCCGATCACGACCTACGCCAGCAACTCCGCCGGCGCCGACTCCTACCGTCAGCTCGCGAAGGAGGCGTTGAGCCGATGGCCAGACGAGTGAGCCTGCCCGCCGCGGACGACCTCTTCCGGCCGACCGAGGACGAGCAGGACGCCGATGCGCATGGCGGGGCGGGACTCCGTCAATCGAAGGGGGCTTCCACGCGCGGAGCGGTCCGGGCCGTCCCCGACCAGCCGGACGACGATCCCGACGTACGCCGCAAGCCCAGCGGCCGGATCAAGCACGACGAGAAGATGACGGTCTACGTCACCGCCGGCGAGCTGCTCGAGCTCGAGCACGCCCGCCTCGCGCTGCGGGCCGAGCACGGCCTGGCCGTCGACCGCGGCCGGCTGGTCCGCGAGGCGCTGCACCTGGTCCTGGCCGACCTCGAGCAGAACGGCGAGGCCAGCGCGTTGGTCCGCCGTCTGAACGAGGAATGATGAACCCACGAAAGCGCTCAGAGGGAGCGCTCCGCGCGGAAGTCGAGCGCTTCCGCGGGGACCCCGGAAGGGCATGACGCTCACGGACGTCGAGCCGGTCGACGCAGCCGAGTCCGCGGGCTTCGAGGTCCGGCTCGACAACTTCGAGGGCCCCTTCGACCTGTTGCTCAGCCTGATCTCGAAGCACAAGCTCGACATCACCGAGGTCGCGCTGTCCCGGGTCACCGACGAGTTCATCGCCCACGTCAAGGCGGCGGGCTCGCCAGGAGATCCAGGACAGTGGGACCTCGAGCAGACCTCGTCCTTCCTGCTGGTCGCGGCCACCCTGCTCGACCTCAAGGCGGCCCGGCTCCTCCCGCAGGGCGACGTGGAGGACGAGGAGGACCTCGCGCTCCTCGAGGCGCGCGACCTGCTCTTCGCGCGGCTGCTCCAGTACCGCGCGTTCAAGGGGATCGCCTCGGTGCTCCAGGAGAGGCTGGCGGGGGAGTCGAGGCGTTACCCGCGCTCGGTCGGGCTGGAGGAGCGGTTCGCGACCCTGCTCCCCGAGGTGCTGATCGGGATCGGGCTCGACCAGTTCGCCGCGCTGGCCGCGAAGGCGCTCGAGCCCAAGCCGGTGCCCGAGGTCAGCCTGCAGCACATCCACGCGAACCGGGTCAGCGTCCGCGAGCAGGCCGTGGTCGTGGTCGAGCGGCTGCGCCGCCAGGGGACGATGACGTTCCGGGCCCTCTGCGGCGACTCGCCGGACACGCTCACCACGGTCGCGCGGTTCCTGGCCCTGCTCGAGCTCTTTCGCGAAGGTGCGGTCGGCTTCGACCAGGTGACTCCGCTGGGGGAGCTGACCGTCCGCTGGACCGGTGAGGACGACGTCGACGCCGACGAGCTGGTGACCGACGAGTTCGACGGCGCCCCGCCCGAGGACGAGCCCCAGCCGGAGCCCACCCCCGAGCCAGAGGAGCCGGAGGCAGAATGACGACCGTGACCGAGACAGGCGCGGACCAGGAGACACTGGTCGACGTCCCGCGCGCGCCGCTGCGCCCCTCGCTGGAGGCGGTGCTGATGGTGGCCGACCAGCCGCTCGACGCGGTCGCGCTGGCGACCGCGGTGGGCCACCCCGTCGAGGCGGTGGTGGCCGAGCTCCAGCTGCTGGCCGAGGACTACGACGAGCAGCGCCGCGGCTTCGAGCTGCGCCAGGTCGCCGGCGGCTGGCGTTACTACACCCGCGAGGAGTACGCCGCCGTCGTGGAGGCCTTCGTCCTCGAGGGCCAGCAGGCGCGGCTCACGCAGGCGGCCCTGGAGACGCTCGCCGTGGTCGCCTACAAGCAGCCGGTGTCGCGCGCCCGGGTCTCGGCGATCCGGGGCGTCAACGTCGACGGGGTGATCCGCACGCTGCTCACCCGCGGCCTGGTCGAGGAGGCCGGCGTCGACGAGTCCAGCGGCGCCCACCTCTACCGCACGACCGGCTACTTCCTCGAGCGGATCGGTGTGCAGTCCCTCGACGAGCTGCCCGAGCTGGCGCCGTACCTCCCTGACCTCGCCGACATGGAGGACGAGCTCGAGGCGGTGGCCTCCCAGTCCCCACCCGAGCCCCACCCACACCCCGAGACGCCCGAGCCCGGGCCCAGCACCGAACCCGATGGCGGAACCGAACCCACCTGACGCCGAGGACGACGGCCTGGTCCGGCTCCAGAAGCTGCTCGCCCAGTCCGGCGTCGCCTCGCGGCGGCGCTGCGAGGAGCTGATGCTGGCCGGGCTGGTCGAGGTCGACGGCGAGGTCGTCACCCGGCTCGGGACCAAGGTCGACCCGCGCACCGCGGTCATCCGCGTCGAGGGCCGCCGGCTGCCGCCGGTCTCGCCGAACGTCTACCTCGCGCTCAACAAGCCGCGCGGCGTGGTCTCCACCATGTCCGACCCCGAGGGCCGCCGTACCCTCTCCGACCTGGTTGCCGACCGGCCCGAACGACTCTTCCACGTGGGCCGCCTCGACACCGACACCTCCGGCCTGATCATCCTCACCAACGACGGCGACTTCGCCCAGCGGCTGGCACACCCGTCGTACGAGGTGGACAAGACCTATGTCGCGGAGGTCGCCGGCGACGTCTCCAAGGCGACGCTGACGCGGCTCCGGGACGGCGTCACCCTCGACGACGGTCCGGTCACGGTCTCCGCTGCGCGGATCGTGCAGCGCGGTGGCGGAAAGACCATCGTCGAGCTTGTCATCCACGAGGGCCGCAACCGGATCGTCCGGCGGCTCCTCGACGTCGTGGGTCACCCGGTCCGCAGGCTGACCCGCACCCGGATCGGCCCGGTCGCGCTCGGCCAGCTCAAGCCCGGCGAGCTCCGGGACCTGACCCGTGAGGAGCTCGGCGAGCTGCTCGACACCACCCAGCTGTGACGGCGGGATAGTCCCAGACCTTCCCAGCCGGCTCGAGCCGTGGAGAACCTTGGGAAGGTCTGGGACTATCGCGACGTGGCCGCCGTTCCCGCTGCTCTGGCGCCGTACGTCACCGAGCTGGTGGCCTACGAGAGCGACCTGGGCGCGCCGGGGATGCACCGGGGGCTGCCGACCACGAGCCTGACCCTGGTGCTGCCGATGGGGGAGCCCCTGGACGTCGGCTGGGCCGACGAGAGCCAGCGGCAGCGGCGCTGGTCGACGGTGTCGGGGCTGCATGCGGCGCCGGCGGCCATCCACCACGACGGCGTGCAGCGGGGGGTGCAGGTGGGGCTGACCACCGCGGGCGCGCGGGCCCTGCTCGGCGTGCCGGCCGCGGAGCTCGCCGGCGAGCTCCTGGAGCTGGAGGAGGTGGCACCGGACCTCGCCGACCTGCCCGAGCGGCTGCACGACGTCAGCCCCGACGAGGGGGCCGACGAGGGCTCGAGGGCCGTGGTCCGGGCGCTGCTCGGGGCGCTGAGCCGCCATGGCGAGGCCGCGCCGCGAGCCGAGGTGGGGCGGGCGCTCGCCGGGCTGACCCGCGGCGAACGGGTCGCGGACGTGGCCGACGAGGTCGGCTACAGCCGCCGCCGGCTCAGCACGCTGGTGCGCGAGGAGACGGGGCTGGCGCCCAAGGAGTACCAGCGCGTGGCCCGGTTCCAGGCGTCCCGGGCACTGATGGGTCGTGCGCCGCTGGCCGAGGTGGCCGCGGTGTGCGGCTACGCCGACCAGGGGCACCTCGCCCGTGAGTGGTCCGACCTGGCCGGATGCGCTCCCAGCACGTGGTTGCGCGAGGAGTTCCCATTCCTCCGAGACCTCGAACCGGCCTCCGCAGCATCGTGAGGTCATGACTGCTGACTCTGTGGCTCACATCAAGCTCTGGCACTCGATGTCGTTCGCGGACGCCGACCGGATGATCGCGTGGCTCACCGCGGTCGGCTTCACCGAGCACGCGACGTTCCGCGACGACCAGGACCCCTCCGTGGTCCACCACGCCGAGTGGCTCTGGCCGGAGGGCGGCGGGGTGATGTTCGGCTCCCGGCGCCCGGAGGGCGTGGTCGACAACGTGGGCGGCTCCGCGGCGTACCTCGTCACCGACGATCCCGACGGCACCTTCGCACGGGCGGTCGACGCCGGCGCGACGGTCGTCCTCGAGATGACCGACCAGGACTACGGCGGCCGCGGTGGCTCGGTGCTGGATCCCGAGGGCAACCACTGGTCCTTCGGGAGCTACCAGCCGTCGTGAGCTGACCGAGGAACGACGGCAGCCCGGTGGTTGCGGTGCCAGGCGCCCCAGCGCCGGGCCGTCACGGTGGCCGAGGTGCGAGGAGCGCCAGCGACGAGCCGTCACGGTGGCTGAGGTGCGAGGAGCGCCAGCGACGAGCCGTCACGGTGGCTGAGCTTCTCGGCGGCTTCGCCGCACCTGGGTAGAAAAAGATTGCTGGGGGCTGTCGTCGGGCGGGTGTCGGGTCACAGTGGTGGGGTGGTCGCCACGGTTGGACGCCGACGCACCTTGGTGCCGATGAGCCCG
>NZ_DASUFR010000168.1:0-21413 GCF_036274455.1 Nocardioides sp.
GTCTCCCGGACGTACGCTGCGAGCGCGGGCCGTTCCTCGACGACGCTGCCCCGCACGAGCTCGCGGCCGTTGCGGAGCACGACCCCGCCCAGGTCGAGGATGAGGGCGCGCGCGGTCGGGGCCATGCCGCACAGCGTCCCCTCGCCGGTGGGTTCGGACAAGGGAGACCGTTCCGCAGGGCGGGACCTCCCCGTTCTGGTCCGCGGGACGGCGTTCTGCAAGGAAGCACGCGGTGGCGACCATCGCGGGCATGCCCCTGCTCGTTCACTCGATGACCCACGAGTCCGCCGGCGTGGTGTCCCTGGAGCTGGTGGACCCGGAGGGCCGCGACCTGCCGTCGTGGGAGCCCGGCTCCCACCTCGACCTGGTGCTCCCCAGCGGCCTGTCCCGGCAGTACTCGCTGTCGGGGGACCCGCACGACCGGCGCCGCTACCGGCTCGGCGTCCTGCGCGAGCCGGCCGGACAAGGCGGTTCGGCCTACGTCCACGACACGCTGCGGCCCGGCCAGACGGTGGAGTTCGCCGGCCCCCGGAACCACTTCCGGCTCGAGCCCGCCGCGGCGTACGTGTTCGTCGCCGGCGGCATCGGCATCACCCCGATCCTGCCGATGCTCGCGGCGGCCACGGCGGCGGGCGCCGAGTGGACCCTGGTGTACGGCGGCCGCACCGCCGCGTCGATGGCGTTCACCGACGAGCTGGCGCGGTACGGCGACCGGGTCACGCTGTGGCCGCAGGACACCCACGGCCTGCTCGACCTCGACGGGCTGCTCGGCTCGCCCCGACCGGCCACGCTGGTCTACTGCTGCGGCCCCGAGGCGCTGCTCGGCGCCGTGGAGGAGCGGATGGCGGCCTGGCCGGCCGGTGCGCTGCACCTGGAGCGGTTCTCGGCGCCGGTGGTGGAGCGCGACCCCGCCGCGGAGCACTCGCTCGACGTGGTGCTCGCCGAGTCCGGCCGCACCGTCTCGGTCCCGCCCGACCGGTCGGTCCTCGACGTCTTGCTCGACGAGGGCGTCGACGTGCTCAGCGACTGCCGCGAGGGCATCTGCGGCACCTGCGAGGTCAAGGTGGTCGAGGGCGAGGTGGACCACCGCGACTACGTGCTCAGCGAGCCGGAGAAGGCCGCCAACAACTGCATGATGGTGTGTGTCTCCCGGGCGTGCGGGAAGCGGCTGGTGCTCGGGCTCTGAGCCTCGCTAGGCGGAGAAGTCGTCCTGAGCGGCCGGGACGAACGACGAGAGGTCGACGTCGTCGTCGAGCTCCTGGTCGAAGTCCTGGTCGAGGTCCTGGTCGAAGTCCTCGACGTCCGGTGGGGCTGGGGTCACGTTCGCAACGGCCACCACGCCGACCGCGGGCGACACCAGGGCGTATGCCTGGAGTGCCCGCGCGACGCTGATCGGTCCGAGGTCGTCCCAGCCGAGCAGCTGGGCCACCGCGAGCACGAGGCCGGCGAGCGAGACGAAGCTGTACAGAGCTCGCCGCACGGTGGTGGGCAGCCGCTGGAGCATGCCGGCGATCACGGACAGGCTGTTCATCGTGTGCTCCTCTCGGGGAGTCGGTCGAGCGCGTCGTCCAGACGCTTCATGGCCGCCTGCAGGTCGCGACGGATCCGGTCGAGGTCGTCCCCTCCGCGGGGACGCCGCACGCGGAGGGCCGACAGCGGCAGGTCGGGGTGCATCGCGTTGACGTCGACGGGGCCGAAACCTGGGACGTTGCGGATCGGTCCCACCTTCCCGTTGGAGTGCTGCCAGATGGCCGCGCGGGTCCAGGGCTCCGGGATCCGCGGCTCGCGGAAGTCGTCGCTGTAACGAGCGACCCAGAGCTTGCAGCCGAACGCGTCGTCGAGGTCGAAGGGCGTGTAGATGACCGGCGTCGCCATCAGTCCGCGTTTCGCGAGGTCCCTGCGCACCGTCGTCACCCAGACACCCACCCACCGGGTGAGCTGCTCGCGCGAGAGCACGGCGCGGCCCTCCAGGTCCAGCATCGGGAGCATGTCACCGAGCTGGATCCGGGCGGTCTCGAGGAAGTGCTGCGCCTCCTTCACCGCGTCCCCGCCGTCCGGGCGGGCGAAGTGGTAGGAGCCGACGGGCACGCCGGCGTTCCGCGCCTCCTTGATGCGCTTGCGGTAGGTCTCGTCGACGGTGGTCTCGCCGTCCGTGGCCTTGACGTACCACCACCGCAGGCCTGCGTGCTGAGCCTTGCGCAGGTCGATCCTGCCGGACTGGTGGTGGCTGGTGTCGACGCCGTCGAGCATGCGGTGCGGCGGGTACGGCGCACTCGACGCTAGCGGCCTCGGCTGGCTGCCGGCTTGGTGACCCGCGCCGACGTGGCCGTTGGCGTGGCCGTTGGCGTGGCCCTCGGCAGGGTCGGGCTGCTGCTCGCGCTTCGGCGGGTAGGTGAACACCGGGATGGGGTGGGGCCGCGGCGTGCGATCGACCGCGTTGTTCTTCAGGCCGTTGCGGCCCTTTCGGTAAGCCGCGACCTGCGTCTTGGCCGCGGCGGACAGGTTGCCGTGGTCGATGAGCACCGCGTGGATGTGCTCCTTCCATGGACCTTCGGACGGAAGCCGGCGCCAGGCGGCGAACCCGATCGACCGCAGCACCTGGACCTTGCGCTCGTGGTCGAACGGCCGGAGGTCGACCACGCCACCCTTGTCGTGCGTGCCTTTGGACGCGTCGTCGGTCGTGTTGTAGGAGCCCTTGACGATCGTCAACCGGTAGCCCAGCAATCGTTCGGCCTCCTCGAGGGCAGCGCGTGTCTTCCAGTCGACGACCTTCGGACCGATGTCGCCGAAGGTCGTCTTCTCGAACGGCTTCGGCCACTTCGTCCTCGGCTGGTCGGGCGTTGTCCCGCCCGGCTCGGGGGATGTGGGGGGCTTGTTCTTGGCCTTCACCTTCTTGCCTCCTGACGTGCCGTTGTGGGAGCCGACGGCCGGCTTGCCCGGTGTGAGGAACGGGATCCCGGGGACGTTGCTCTTGCTGAGCACCACGGTCGCGAGCCGAGCGGCGTGGTCGCTGTTGCGCTGCGGCCGCTTGCCCTCCCGGCCCGCGAAGACCTTGCGCGAGCGAAGGCTCCAGCGGTGCCGGTCGCCGTCGATGAACCACAGCAGGTCGATCGCCGACTGGTCCACGGCGTACTTGACGAGCTCGCCGTCGATGGAGCCGCCCAGCGACGGGTGCCGCTTCAGCTGGCGGTTGTAGTCGCCGCCACCGAGCACCGGGTCGCCCTTCTCGACCAGCGAATCGATGAAGGTGAGGTGCTTGGCGATGCCGTCGTTCCACTCCTTCACGCGTTCGGCGCGTCTCGGACGCGGGGGCTTGGCGAACGCGCCGGCGACCATGTGCAGGTTGGTGACGTGGAACTCGAGGCCGCTCGGCTGCGCCATGAGGTGCAGGTAGGTCGTGTGGCGACGGAAGTGGAGCCCCGCGCGCGCCGGGTGGAGCAGGATCGCGCGTCCCTCCAGCTTCCGGAACATGCTGCGGCGGAACGCGATCGGCTCGCTGTTGTCGTCGGCGCCGAAGAAGACCTCCCACTCGGCCGCGGGGAAGGCGCGCTTCACCAGGCCCTGGTAGCGCTTGGCGATCTCCTGCAGCAGGACGATGTCGGCCACGTCGGCGTTGCGTCTCAGGTCCTCCTCGGCCTGGGAGAGCGTCAGCGCGCTCTCGGGGAACGACTGGATGTTGGCCGTGAGCACGCGGAAGCCCGCGGTGCTGTTGCCCGAACTGGCCATGGCTGCCTCGCTTCGATCGACTTGTCCACGGGCCGGTCCCGCGGCTGACGGCATGGGCGGCCCCTGTGACATGGCGGAGCCGCGGCGGCGGTGTCGGATACGTCATCGTCGGAGAAAGGCCGCCAGACGGAATGTCGGATCGCGGCCGCGCTGTTCGTGGCCACGGCGAGGGGCGGCCGGTGGGGCTGCCCACGACCGATCGAAGAGGATGAGTCCATGACCAGGTACCTGATGGCCGTCTACGGCCCCGCGGAGTACGACAGCGAGTTCTACGGCTACGCCTCGCAGGAGGAGATGCAGGAGTCGATGGCCGAGACCGGCGCCTTCAACGACAAGCTGCAGGCGGAGGGCTACTGGGTCTTCGCCGACGGCCTCGAGCCGGCTGCGCAGGCGGCGGTGGTCGACGGGCAGGGCGAGAAGCCGGTGGTCACCGACGGCCCCTACCCGGAGGCGAAGGAGTTCATCGGCGGCTTCTGGATCATCGACGTGCCGGACCGCGACGTCGCTCTCCGGCTGGCCGCCGAGGCCTCGAAGGCGTGCCGCGGCAAGGTCGAGCTCCGTCCGTTCCAGACCGGTCTGCCGGCCTGAGCGACGGCGTCCCTGTCCCGCGCACCGGGACGTCCGGTGCGCGGGACAGCGTGGCGCCTGGACCCTGTCCGCGTGGCACGCATGCACCCGGTCCCGGTCGAGGACTGCGCTGACCCCGAGCTCGCCGAGGCGCTCGGACACTTCACCAGGACCCTCGGATTCGTGCCGAACAGCCTGCTGACGATGCAGCGCGTGCCGGCGATCGCCAAGGCCGTCATCGCGCTGAACCGTGCGGTCTTCGCCCCGGATGGCGAGGTCGATCTCGGCCTCAAGCGGCTCGTGGCGCACGTGGCCAGCACCGCGTCCGGCTGCCAGTACTGCAAGGCGCACACCACGGTCAGCGCCACCCGGCACGGCGTGTCGGACGAGAAGATGGCGGCGATCTACGACTACGCCACCAGCCCGCTGTTCACCGAGGCCGAGCGGGCCGCGCTGGACTTCGCGATGGAGGCGGCCTCGGTCCCCAACGCGGTCACCGATGAGTCCTACGCGGTGCTCGCCGCGCACTGGAGCGAGACCGAGATAGTGGAGCTGCTCGGCGTGGTCTGCATGTTCGGCGTCTTCAACCGCTGGAACGACTCGATGGCCACCCCGTTGGAGGAGGTTCCGGCGGGTCGCGCCGAGGAGCTGCTCGGAGACCGAGGCTGGGTCGCCGGCAAGCACGCGGAGTGAGGGCTACGGGGCGCCCCGGGCGTGCGCCCTGAGCCGCTCGGACCAGGAGAGCTGTGGCTCGACGGTGATCTCGGCGTACAGCGTGCCGTCGTCCTCGACGACCGGGTGCAGCCGCAGCGCGGTCTCGGCCGCGGTGCGGCAGGCACCGGTCACGAGGTCGAAGGCGTACCAGTGCCCGGGGCAGACCAGGCAGCCGTCGCGCAGCAGCCCGTCGAGGAGCGGGGTCTGCTTGTGGGGGCAGAGCGCATCGGTGACGACCAGCCGGTCGCCGAGGTCGAGGACGAGGTAGGAACGGCCCTCGTGCGTGACCGTCCAGCGCTCCCGCCCCCCGGGCTCGCCGACCGGCACCTGGATCACCGGCACGCGAGCTCCACCGAGCCGAGCCGGTCCGCGGTCGCGACCACGACGTCACCAGCAGACACCTGGACGGCGGCGGTCAGGCCACCGGACAGGACGATGTCGCCCGCGCGGAGCCCCTCGCCGGACCCGGCCAGCGAGCGGGCCAGCCAGGCCACGGCCGAGGCGGGGTGGCCGAGCGACGCGGCACCCGACGCGGTCGCGACGACCTCGCCGTTGTGCTCCAGGACCACGCCCACCAGCCGCAGGTCGATGCCGCCGGGAGGGACGGGTGTGCCCACGACGTAGCGGCCGGCCGAGGCGTTGTCGGCGACGACGTCCGGCATCGTGAACCGGTAGTCGGTGTAGCGGGAGTCGAGCACCTCGATCCCGACGGCGACGCCGGCCGTCGCGGCCAGGACGTCGGTGGCGCTGACGCGGGTGCCGGCGAGGTCGCGGCCCATCACGAAGACGATCTCGGGCTCGCAGCGCGGGGCGATGTGCTCGCCGGTGACCAGCGGCTCACCCGGGTCGAGCACGTGGTCGCCGGCCAGGAAGCCGTAGATGGGCGAGTCGACCCCGACCTGCTGCTGCTTGGCGCGGCTCGTGACGCCGAGCTTCCACCCGACCAGCGGCCCGCGGCCCTCGCGCAGGAGCCGCTGGACGGCGTAGCCCGTCTCGAGGTCGAGGCCGGGGTGATCGTCGCTCAGCTGGGGGATCGCAGTGATCGACGTGCGGGCCTTGGTGAGCCGGTCGGCGAGCTCCTGGACGTCCATCACGCCACCACCCTCAGCGTGACCGGGCCGAGCCGGTCGAAGTCGGCCCGGAACACGTCACCGGCGGCCATGGGTACGGCGGCGTGCAGTGCGCCGGTCATCACCAGGTGGCCAGGCTCGAGCGCGATGCCGCGCTCGCCGAGCACGTTGGCCAGCCAGGCGACCACGGCCAGCGGGTCGCCGAGCGCGGCGGCGCCGGCGCCGGTATCGACCAGCTCGCCGTTGCGGGTCAGCACCATCCCGACCAGCCGGGTGTCGACCTCGGAGAGCGGCACGATCCGCGACGACACGGCGAAGGCGCCGTTGGAAGCCAGGTCGGCGACGGTGTCGGCGAGCTTGATCCGCCAGTCCTCGAACCGCGAGTCGACGATCTCGACCGAGGCGCTCACCCCCGCGACCGCCCGCGCGGCGTCGCTCACCAAAACTCCAGGCCCCTGCAGCCGGGAGCCCAGCACCGCGACCACCTCGGCCTCGATCTTGGGCTGGATCAGCGTGGACAGCGAGACCGTGCCGCCGTCGACGTGGACGGTGGACCCGAGGATCGGCGCGAAGTCGGGGGAGTCCACGCCGATCATCTTCTGCATCGGCTTGGAGGTGAGCCCGACCTTGTAGCCGACGATCGTGTCGCCGTCGGCCAGGATCAGCTCGACGAGCTCCTTCTGGACGGCGTACCCGTCGGCCATGCCGAGCGTCGGGTCGTCGTCGGTGAACGGCTTGATCTGCACCCGGTCCCGGCGGGCGTCGTAGAGCGCTCGCGCCTTCCCCGGCGCGTCGGTGATCGGCATGGCGGCTAGCCCTCTCGCAGGTGTCGGGTCTCGGGGGACCAGCCGAGCCGTCGCGAGGCGGCCTCTCCGGCCTCCACCACGACCTCGGCCAGCCGGCGGCGCTGCTGGGCGCCCATTCTCGCCGCGGGCGCGCCGATGCTGATCGCCGCGACCACGTGCCCGGTGGCGTCGCGGACCGGCGCCGCGATCGAGGCCACGCCGACCTCGCGCTCCTCGACCGCCTCGGCCCAGCCGCGGGCCCGGACTCGGGCCAGCTCCGCGCGCAGCTCGGCGGGGTCGGTGATCGACCGCGGCGTCATCTGGGCCAGCGGCGCGGCCGCCGCCAGCACCCGCTCCAGCTCGTCGTCGGGAAGGTGCGTCAGCAGGACCTTGCCGGACGACGTCGTGTGCACCGGGACCCGCCGGCCCGTCTCGTTGAACAGGCGCAGCGTCTGCGAGCTCTCCAGCCGGTCGATGTAGACGACCTCGTGGCCGTCGAGGACCCCGACCTGGCACCCCTCGTGGGTCTCCTCCCGGAGGGAGGCCAGCACGGGGCCGACGGCGCCGTGCAGATCCATGTGCGACTGCACCACCTGGCCGAGCTCGAACATGGTGAGCCCGAGCCGGTAGCCCCCGCCCGCGGTCTTCTCGACCAGCCCCTCCTGGAGCAGGGTGGTCAGCAGCCGGTGCACCGTGCTCTTGCCGAGGCCGAGGCGGCGGGCGAGCTCGGAGACGCCGATCTCCTTCTCACGGGAGAGGAACGCCTTGAGCAGCCGGGCCGCGTTGCCGACCGAGGAGAGGCCCGCGTCACTCATGACCGGACCCTGCCGGCATCCACTGGCGGCGGCCGCCGACGGCGGCGACGAGCGCCCTGCGGATCGCCTCGGGGTCGGGGCTGTCCGCCTCGCAGGCGGCCCGCACGCCCTCGTCGTAGGGCGAGATCTGGCGGGCCAGCAGCGCCTGGGCGTGCGGCAGCCCGGCGACCGCGGCGCCGGCGAGCTCGTCGACCAGCGACTCCCGGCCCCGGACCCGCGAGCGGATCGTCTCGAAGTCCCGGGCCGCGGCCGAGTGACCGTTGGCCAGCCCGGTGCCGACGTGGGTCGCCTGGTGGGCCGAGAGCCCGGCGCCCGGCTGCGCCACGACGTGGTAGAGGACGGTGCCGACGCCGAGCGCCCGCTTGACCTCCTCGAACGCCGGTGCGTCGCGCTCCTCGAGCAGCCCGAGGTCGGGCAGCACCACGGGGTCGAAGAAGCGGAGCTGCCAGGAGACGCCGCCGTACTCGGACTCGGTCGCGACCTCCTGCCCGCGCAGCGGGCCGAGCGGCTCGGTGGTCGCAAGGAGGTGCAGGTTCCGCGCCGCCGCGGCCGCGACGGTGATCCGGGAGGCGGCCATCAGCGGCATCCGGCCACGCACGCCGGGGGAGAAGGTCGCGGCCTGGTCGACGTAGGCGCGGTGGATCTCCTGGACGTAGCCGGCGACGGCCGCGCGCATCGCCTCAGGCCCGGGTGGCTGTCGCTGGGCTTGTTGTTCCGTCATATGGAACACCCTTCCTTTACACGGAACGCTAACCGTCCCTAGGTTCGGGAGTCAAGGAGGCAGGAAATGGGAGTGCTACGACTCGCCCACGTCGACGTCCGGACGCCCGATCTGGAGCTGTCCACGGCGTACTACACCGAGGTGATGGGGCTCCAGGTCTCGGCGCGGACCGACGACGCGGTCTACCTCAAGTGCTGGGACGAGGAGAACCACCACTCGCTGCGGCTGCGGACCGACACCCGGATCGGGATGGACCTGTTCTCCTTCCGCGTCGAGAAGGAGGACGACCTCCCCGAGCTCGAGTCGCGGCTGGAGCGGGCCGGCTGTCACGTCGAGCGCATCTCCCGCGGCGACGAGATCGGCCAGGGCGAGTCGATCCGGTTCGAGATCCCGTCCGGGCAGACCATGGAGCTGGTCTGGGAGCTCGAGAAGGTCGGCAACATCCTGGGCAAGCTCAACCCCTCACCCGTGCCGCCGCCCGACCTGCCCGGCATCGCGCCGCCGCGGATCGACCACCTGCTGATCAACGCCGAGGAGGTCGGCGAGGCGCACGCGTTCTTCAAGGAGGTGCTCGGCTTCCGGATGACCGAGCAGGTGCTCGACGCCAACGGCCACCAGCTCGGGGTCTGGATGGAGCGCTCGCACTCGCCGCACGACGTCGCGATCGTCAACGGCCCCAACGGCGCGATGCACCACTTCGCGTTCTGGCTCGACGACTGGGACCACGTCCGCAAGTCGGCCGACATCCTCGCCTACAACGGCGTGCAGATCGACCAGGGCCCGACCCGGCACGGGGTCACCCGCGGCAACACCATCTACTTCTTCGACCCGCTGGGCACCCGCAACGAGGTGTTCACCGGCGGCTACAGCCCCGACCCGGACTTCCCGGAGATCACCTGGACCGAGGACCAGTTCGGCCGTGGGCTCTTCTACTACGAGAACGTCGTGGCGCAGCGGTTCCTGCGCTTCCACACCTGAGGGGTTCGTGATGAGTGACCGCATCCTCCGACTGCAGCACGTCCAGATCCGGGTCCCCGACCTCGAGCTGTGCACGGCCTACTACACCGAGGTGCTCGGCCTGGTCGAGACCGCGCACGAGGAGAACCGGGTCTTCCTCAAGTGCTGGGACGAGCACGAGCACCACTCGGTGGTGCTGCGTCAGGCACCGACGTACGGCCTGGACCACATGAGCTTCAAGGTGGCCGAGCTCGACGACCTCGACCACTACACAGAGCGGGTCGAGGGCCACGGCATCCCGGTCAAGAGGTACGGCGCCGGCGAGCTCGGCCCGGGCTGGGGGGAGGCCATCCGGTTCGAGGCGCCCTCGGGGCACACCGTCGAGCTCGGCTTCGGGATGGAGAAGGTCGGCAACATGCTGCCTCTGTTCAACCCGCCGCCGCGGCCGGGCAACCTGGTCGGCATCGCGCCGCCGCGGCTCGACCACATCTTCATCATGGCCGAGGACGTCGACGAGGCGACGCGCTTCTTCCGCGAGGTCTTGGACTTCCGGCTCACCGAACAGATCCTCGCCAACGACGGCCACCAGATCGCCACCTGGCTCGAGCGCTCGCACACCCCGCACGACCTGGCCATCGTGACCGGCCCCAACGGCGCGCTCCACCACTTCGCGTTCTGGCTCGACGACTGGAACGCGGTCCGCGAGGCCGCCGACCAGCTCGCCTTCAACGGCGTGACCATCGACGTCGCGCCGACGCGGCACGGCGTCACCCGCGGCTACACCGTCTACTTCTTCGACCCGGTCGGCAACCGCAACGAGGTCTTCACGGGTGGCTACTGGGTCGACCCGGACTTCGAGCCGATCACCTGGACCGAGGAGGAGATGGGCCGGGCGATGTTCTACTACGCCCGCGAGGTCAACGAGCGGTTCTTCACGGTGCACAGCTGATGAGCACCACCAGCCGGGGCGACACGTTCCGGCGTACCGACCGGACGGACGCACCGCTCTACCTGGCCCGCTACACCGAGCGTCGGTCGCGCCCGGCGCCGCCCGAGGAACCCGTCGAGGACCAGTCCGTCCCGCTCTACCTCCGCCGGTTCCGCGACCGCCGGGACGAGACGCCGGCCCGGGTGCGGTCGGTGCCGCTGGAGTACGAGGGCGAGCGGTTCGCGCCGGAGTACGCCGCGGTCACCCGCAGCCACGAGATCATCCCCGAGGAGCGCACCCTCCGGGACACCTACACGACCGAGATCCGGATCATCCGGCACGGCATCACCCAGGGCTACTCCACCGACGCCGGGCTGACCCCGATGGGGGCCTGGCAGGCCCACCAGCGCGGTCAGGCCCTGGCCCGGACGCTGCGGGAGTGGCCGCAGATGCGCATCGTCTGCGCGCCCACCAATCGGGCGCGCCAGACCGCTGAGCAGATCCACCGAGGCCTGCTCGACGGGCTGGCGCAGTACGGTCGCGAGGCCGAGGTGACCGAGCCAGAGCCCGTCGAGGAGCTGAAGAACTTCCAGGTCTGGAGCCCGGACGGTGTGCGTGACATCACCGCGTCGTTCCGGAAGTACCAGGCCGAGATGGAGAAGCTCGAGCGGATGGCCGTGGGGGACCGGCCCCGGTGGCTGGTCGAGATCGACCGGTTCTACCGGACCCAGCTCGGTGGCGCAGACCCGATCCAGCTGTGGCTCACGGTCCCGCTGATGTACTTCGAGTCGCCGCAGGCGTGCGTGCGGCGCTTCTGGACCGGGTTCAACCGGCTCATCGCCGAGTCGCCGGGCCAGCGGATCATCGCGGCCACGCACTCCGGGCCGATCCGGGCGTTCGCGACCTGGGCGCACGGCTACGATCCCGGCGAGCCGGTCAACACCGAGGAGGTCGTGGTCCGGGTCAAGCACGGCGGGCGCACCGCCACGGTGAGCTACCGCAACCGGGTCACCGAGGTGAACATCCCGCAGGAGGACGAGATCCCGAGGTGGGACGCATGAAGGCACGAGCCGCGATCATCGGTCCCGGCAACATCGGCACCGACCTGCTGGCGAAGCTGCAGCGCAGTGACGTCATCGACGTGCAGTACGTCGTCGGCGTGGTCGAGTCCGACGGGCTGGAGCGGGCCCGGTCGCTGGGGATCGAGGCCTCGGCCGGGGGGCTGGACTGGCTGCTCTCGCGCGGAGAGCTGCCGCAGATCGTCTTCGACGCGACCTCGGCCAAGGCGCACCGGGCCGCGGCGGCGCGCCTCGAGGAGGCCGGCATCGTCGCCGTCGACCTCACCCCGGCCGCGGTCGGGCCGCTGGTCTGCCCGCCGGTGAACTTCCGGGAGCACGTCGACTCCGCGAACATCAACATGATCAGCTGCGGCGCCCAGGCCACCGTCCCGATCGTGCACGCGGTCTCCACCGTGGTTCCAGTGCCGTACGCCGAGATCGTCGCCTCGGTCGCCTCGAAGTCGGCCGGGCCGGGGACCCGGGCCAACATCGACGAGTTCACCCACACCACCAGCCGGGCGGTTCGCGAGCTCGGCGGCACCCCGCGCGGGAAGGCGATCATCGTGCTCAACCCGGTCGAGCCGCCGATGATCATGCGGGACACCATCTTCTGCGCGATCCCGGCGGACGCCGACCAGGACGCGATCACCGAGTCGGTGCACCGCCGGGTGGCGGAGGTGCAGGAGTACGTCCCCGGCTACACGCTGCGCGCCGACCCGCAGTACGACCCGCCGCGCGAGAAGTGGGACGGCAACGGGCGGGTCACGGTCTTCATCGAGGTGCTCGGCGCCGGCGACTACCTGCCGACCTACGCCGGCAACCTCGACATCATGACCGCGGCGGCGGCCCGGGTCGGCGAGCTCGTGGCCACCACCCGGTTCGCGGAGGTCTCGGCATGACCGGCACCGAGCGGCCCGTCAGGATCACCGACACCACGCTGCGCGACGGCAGCCACGCGATGTCCCACGAGTTCACCGAGGCGCAGGTGCGGGCCACGGTGCATGCCCTCGACCGTGCCGGCGTCGAGGTGATCGAGGTGAGCCATGGCGATGGGATCGGCGGCTCGTCGTTCAACTACGGCTTCTCCAAGGTCGAGGACATCACGCTGGTCCGCGCCGCGGCCGAGGAGGCGACCCAGGCGCGGATCGCGATCCTGCTGGTCCCCGGCATCGGCACCATGGACGACCTCCGCAACGCCCGCGAGGCCGGCGCCTCGGTGGCCCGGATCGCCACCCACTGCACCGAAGCGGATGTCTCGATCCAGCACTTCGGGCTGGCCCGGTCGCTCGGCATGGAGACGGTCGGCTTCCTGATGATGAGCCACCGCACCTCGCCCGAGGAGCTCGCCCGGCAGGGCCGGATCATGGTCGACGCGGGCTGCGAGTGCGTCTACGCCGTCGACTCGGCCGGCGCGCTGGTCCTGACCGAGGCCGAGGCTCGGATCGGGGCCCTCGTGGCAGAGGTCGGCCGGGAGGCGCAGGTCGGCTTCCACGGCCACCAGAACCTCTCGCTGGGCGTGGCCAACTCGGTGCTCGCCTTCGAGTCCGGCGCCCGCCAGATCGACGGGTCGCTGTGCGCGCTCGGGGCCGGGGCCGGCAACTCACCGACCGAGGTGCTGGCCGCGACCTTCGACCACCTCGGCGTCGAGACCGGCGTCGACGTCGGCGGCGTGCTCGACGCGGCCGAGGAGGTCGTCCGGCCCTTCCTGCCGCGCTGGCCGAAGGCCGACCGGACCGCGATCGTCCAGGGCTGGGCCGGCGTCTACTCGTCGTTCCTGCTGCACGCCGAGCACGCCGCCGAGCGCTACGGCGTAGCGGCCCACGAGATCCTCCAGCGCGCCGGCGAGGCCGGCTACGTCGGCGGCCAGGAGGACATGCTGATCGACATCGCGCTCCAACTGGCCCAGGAGCGCGACCTGCACGCGGTCGGCGCCCGCTGAGAGGGGACTGGCACATGGAGCTGATCACCCACCACATCGACGGCCAGGACGTCGAGTCGGAGTCCGGGGCCCGGTTCGACTCCGTCGACCCCTACACCCAGGCGGCGTACGCCGAGGTCGCGCTCGGCGGCCAGACCGAGGTGGACCGCGCGGTAGCGGCGGCGCGCGGGGCGTTCGACGAGGGACCGTGGCCGCGGATGGGGCTCGCCGAGCGGGGCGCGCTGCTGCACCGGCTCGCCGACCTCGTGCTGGAGCACGTCGACGAGCTGGCCATGGCGGACACGGTCGACATGGGCAAGCCGGTCACCGACGCCCGGACCAAGGACGTGCCGAGGACGGCCCAGAACCTCCGGTTCTTCGCCGACCACGCCCGGCTGAGCACCGGCGAGACGTTCCCCATGGACACCGGCCACCACGCCTACTCGGTCTTCCAGCCCGTGGGTGTCGTGGCCGCGATCTCACCGTGGAACTTCCCGCTGATGCTCGAGTCCTGGAAGGTCGCCCCGGCGCTGGCGTGGGGCAACACCGTGGTGCTCAAGCCGGCCGAGGACACCCCGAAGTCGGCGACCCTGCTCGCCCGGCTCGCCACCGAGGCGGGCCTCCCGCCCGGCGTCCTCAACGTCGTGCACGGCTACGGCCCCGACTCGGCCGGCTCCGCGCTCACCGAGCACCGCGGGGTCGACCGGATCACCTTCACCGGGGAGTCGGGCACGGGCCGGGCCATCGGCCAGGCGGCGGCCGCTCGGCTGTGCCCTGTCAGCTTCGAGCTGGGCGGGAAGGGCGCCAACCTGGTCTTCGACGACGCCGAGCTCGACAACGCCGTGTCGTGGTCGGTCAAGGCGATCTTCAGCAACGCCGGCCAGGTCTGCCTGGCCGGGTCGCGGCTGTTCGTCCAGCGCGGGGTCTACGAGGAGTTCCTGTCCCGCTTCGTCGCGGCGGCCGAGGCCTTGCGGATGGGCGACCCCAAGGACCCGGCCACCGAGCTCGGCCCGCTCGCCTCCGAGGAGCACTGGAAGAAGGTCTCCGGCTACCTCGACGACGTCTCCGCCGGCACCGGCCGGATGCTCACCGGCGGACCCGCCGACGGCTGGTTCGTCCGGCCGACCGTCGTCGTCGACGCGCCGCTGGACTCGCGGCTGGTCTGCGAGGAGGTGTTCGGACCGGTGGTGACTGTGCACCCCTTCGACACCGAGGACGAGGGCGTCCGGCTGGCCAACGACTCGCCGTACGGCCTGAACGCGATGGTCTTCACCGAGAACCTCTCGCGGGCCCACCGGGTCTCGGCGGCGCTGCGAGCCGGCACGGTCTGGGTGAACTGCTTCTTCATCCGCGACCTGAGGGCGCCGTTCGGCGGCGTCGGCGACTCGGGCGTGGGCCGCGAGGGCGGCACCTTCAGCCGCGAGTTCTTCACCGAGCCCAAGGCCGTGGTGATGCAGCTCTGATCCGGTCGGGATTGGTCACCGGATGCCCGGCTATTGTGACGGATCCGTGGGTGGGCGGCCGCGCGCGTAGCACGCCGCAACCCGCCGTCAAGGATGCTTCGCACCCCTTCGGGGCGCGCTTCGCGCGTCCTTGACCGCGGGTCCCGGCCGGCGTACTGGGGGGCGCGCAAGGGCGGAGCAAGCTCCGCCCCGCATGCGCGGCCGCCCGGGGCGTGTTCTGCGATTTGCACCGCAAACTGGCCACTCAGGACGCCGAGATGCGGTGCAAAACCGCCGGACCCGGCTTTGCCGAGGATCTCCGGCACCAGGTGCCGATTTCCCTCCGCAAACCCACCGATGGGGCTGGCACCCACGCGAAACGTCGGGGTCACCGGATATCCGGTGACCCCTGAGCTTCTGTGCCGAGATCTCGGCACAGAAGCGGATGAGTCGGCACACAAGCTTCTCGGGTCGCCGCCGGAGCCGGTGGGCCGCTACGGCGAGCCGGTGGAGTTGCGCGCGCTCTGAGTCGATTTCTGGGCCGCCTTCTGGGCCTCGATCTGCCGCTTCGCGGCCTCGGCCTGGAGCCGGGCCCTCGACTTCGGCCTCGGCTGGTTGCGGACCGGCCGCTCGCCGCGCGGGCCGTTGCGCCACTCGTCGTAGGCCAGGTAGAAGAAGCCGAAGATTGCCAGCAGCCCGAAGAACCACCACTGCAGCCCGTAGAAGAAGTGCGGCCCGTTGTCGAGCTCGGGCAGCTCGACGGGCGCCAGCATCGTGTCCGGTGCGGGGTCCTCGGACTTCAGCGCGACGAAACCGCCGTAGACCGGGTGCCCGATTGCCGGCCCGATCGCCTCGCTGCTGATCGAGCGGGCCGAGAGGTCGGAGACCCGGGTGCTGTCACCGGTGCCGTTCTGCCGGACGTATCCCGTCACGTCCACCTCGCCCGTGGGCGGGTCGGGGATGTCGCTGCGGTTGGCCCCGCTGGGGTCGGTCTCCACCCAGCCGCGGTCGACCAGCAGGGCGGTGCCGTCGGCGGTGACGAGCGGTACGACGACGTCGACGCCCTGCGCCCCGTCCCGGGTGCGGTAGCGGATGACCACCGTCTGCGAGGCGTCGTAGGTCCCCGTGGCGCTCACCAGCCGCCACTCGTCCTGGGCGGACGCGTCCCGGCCCGGGGCGAGCACCTCGCCCACCGGGGCCACGGGGCGGTGCTCGTTGGTGCTGATGATCTGGTTGTCGGCCTTCCGGTCGTGCAGCCGCCGGAACTGCCAGCCGCCGAGCCACCAGGTGGCATACACCAGCACCACCACGACCAGCGCGAACAGGATCCAGCGCCGGCTCAGCAGGAACCGGAAGGACGGCACCCCGCAACGCTACCCAGCGGGCCGCCACCGGTTGAAACGTAGACTTCTTCGTGTGCAGCCGCTCACGGACGCCTTTGGCCGGGTCGCCACCGACCTGCGAGTCAGCTTGACCGACCGCTGCAACCTGCGGTGCACCTACTGCATGCCGCCGGAGGGGCTGGACTGGCTCCCTCAGGAGCAACAGCTCACCGACGACGAGGTGGTCCGGCTGATCGGGGTCGCCGTCGAGCGGCTGGGCGTCCGGGAGGTGCGGTTCACCGGGGGTGAACCGCTCGTACGCCGCGGCCTGGTCGACATCGTGCGCCGCACGGCCGCGCTCGAGCCGCGCCCGGAGACATCGCTGACCACCAACGCGCTCGGCCTGGCCCGCACCGCGCAGGCACTCAAGGACGCCGGCCTCGACCGGGTCAACGTCAGCCTCGACACCATCCGGTCCGACACCTTCCACGAGATCACCAGGCGCGACCGGTTCGCCGACGTCGTCACCGGCCTCGAGGCGGCGCGGGCCGCGGGGCTCGGCCCGGTGAAGGTCAACGCCGTGCTGCTGCGCGGCGTCAACGACGACCAGGCGCCGGAGCTGCTGGACTGGTGCCTCGAGCGCGGCTACGAGCTCCGCTTCATCGAGCAGATGCCGCTCGACGCCCAGCACGGCTGGCGACGCGACGAGATGGTGACTGCCGACGAGATCATGGCCGCGCTGGAGGAGCACCACGTGCTGGTGCCGGCCCTCGAGCCACGCGGCAGCGCACCGGCGGAGCTGTTCCTGGTCGACGGCGGCCCGGCCACGGTCGGGATCATCGCCTCGGTGACCCGACCCTTCTGCGGGACCTGCGACCGGGTCCGGCTCACCGCCGACGGGCAGGTCCGCAACTGCCTGTTCGCCCGCGAGGAGTCCGACCTGCGCACGCCGATGCGGGCCGGCGCCGGCGACGCCGAGCTGGCCGAGCGGTGGCTGGCCGCGATGGCCGCCAAGAAGCCCGGTCACGGGATCGACGACCCGAGCTTCCTGCAGCCGGACCGGCCGATGTCCGCGATCGGGGGCTGACTCCTCCCGTCGCTGGTCTGGACCTCAGACGCTCTCGTCGGCCCCCGGGACGTGCTCGACGACCTCCTTGAGGAAGCCGCGGGCGCCCAGGAAGTCCGACAGCGACGCCTTGTGCTCCTCGCAGGCGAGCCAGACCTTGCGCCGCTCAGGGGTGTGCAACCGGGGGTTGTTCCAGCGCAGAGCCCACGCGGCGGGCGCGGTGCAGCGCTTGGCTGAGCAGATTTCGGTCATCGGGTTGCGAAGAGGTCCGGACATGAAAAGTGGTGCCGGCCAACCACGGGGAGAGCTGTCCGGCACCACACCGCTCGGGCAAGCCCTCGCGGCTCTAGAAGTGTTCCACGTCCGCGCCGGGAATCAAACCGTGAAATCCGCAAAGTTCGCTCAGTGGGACGGCGGGCCGGTGCCGAGCTCCCGCTGGTTGCTGTGGTCGAGCAGCGCGACGCCGTCGTCCCTGGTCGTGGCGGCGTTCGCCATCACGACCGCGACGTAGGGCAGCACCACCGCGCCGACGATGAGGATCGGCCACAGCCAGTGGATACCGAACGACGCCGCGACGATCGCCCCCACGAAGCAGAGCGTGCGGACCCCCATCGAGAACAGGTAGCGCCTCTGGCGCGCGTCGATGTCGTCGTTCCGGCTGGCCGCCGCCGAGGTGATCCGCACTGCCTCGGGCTCGCGGCTGCGGTCCCGGGCCATGGATTCAACTGTACGCCGCGCCCGGACACCACGTCGCGTCGGTAAAGTCGAGGGCCCGACCGCCGGCCACGACCAGGGAGTTCGCAATGACCAACCGCACCTACCGCGTCACCGAGATCGTCGGCACCTCGCCGGACGGGCTGGAGCGGGCCATCCACAACGGCGTCGAGCGGGCCGCCAAGACCCTGCGGCACTGCGACTGGTTCGAGGTGACCGAGGTGCGGGGCCAGATCAAGGACGGCAAGGTCGAGCACTTCCAGGTTGGACTCAAGGTCGGCTTCCGCCTGGAGGACGATGAGTGACGCCTGACCAGGTCGACGGCCTCGGCGTCGCGCTCAACGAGGCCGAGTGGCACGACCTGAGTGTCGATGGCGACAGTGTGTCGGCGCTGCTCACGGTGCTGGCTCGCGACGAGAACGGCGACGAGGTGGCCGACCCCCGTCGGACGCTGCGGATGTCGCGGTGCGCCCGCCTGGTGGCGTCCTACCGGCAGGGCCTTTGGGATGACCCCGACGCGCCGGTGGTCCCGCTGGACCTGGCCGGGCTTCGCGACGTGCTGCGCCGCCACGGGGGAACCCCGGTCTACGGCTGGGAGTTCGTCGACGCCGAGGACCGGCGCTGGCCGTCCTGGCAGAGCCGACTGAGCCTCGACCTGCCCCTCGGCGGGCCGGGTGGCCACGTGCTGACGCTGTTCCAGGACATCCGGGGCGAGGCGCACCTGGACTGCAAGGTCTGGTTCGCCGAGCTCTCGGTGGTCGACGGCACCGGCACCGGGATGGACCTGGACGACTTCATCGCTGCGGGCGTGCGCTGGTGGGACGCGATGTACGCCGGCCAGCCGTCGGACCGCGCGCCGGGCATCGTCCCGCTCGCCGAGGAGCGGCGTCGGTGGTGGCACCTGTTTCGGCGTACTCCCCGGTAGTCGATAGCGTCGCCCGGGTGAGCGAGCAGAGCGAGGCCAACGGCCGGTCCGTGCTGGTCACCGGCGGCAACCGCGGGATCGGGCGGGCGATCGCGGAGGCGTTCGTGGCGCAAGGAGACAAGGTCGCGGTGACCACCCGCAACGGCGGCGCACCCGACAGCACCCTCGACGTGCGCTGCGACATCACCGACGCCGAGCAGGTGGAGGCGGCCTTCGCGCAGGTCGAGGAGGCGCACGGACCCGTCGAGGTGCTGGTGGCCAACGCCGGCATCACCCAGGACACGCTGCTGCTGCGGATGTCGGAGGAGGACTGGTCCAAGGTCATCGAGACCAACCTGACCGGCTCCTACCGGCTGGCCAAGCGCGCAGCCAAGGGGATGCTGCGGCTGCGCCGGGGCCGGATCGTGTTCGTGTCGTCGGTGGTGGGGCTCCTCGGCTCCGCCGGCCAGGTCAACTACGCCGCCTCCAAGGCCGGCCTGGTCGGCATGGCGCGCTCCATCGCCCGCGAGCTCGGCTCGAGGTCGATCACTGCGAACGTCGTCGCGCCCGGCTTCGTCGAGACCGACATGACCGGGGTGCTGACCGACGAGCAGAAGGCGGCGATCAGGGCGCAGGTCCCGCTGCAGCGCTACGCCACCCCCGACGAGGTGGCGGCCGCGGTGACCTGGCTGGCCGGCGACGGGGCGGCGTACGTCACCGGCGCCGTGATACCGGTGGACGGCGGACTGGGAATGGGGCACTGATCAGATGAGCGGCATCCTCGAGGGCAGGCGGATCCTCGTCACCGGCGTGACGATGGACAGCTCGATCGCGTTCGCGGCGGCGAAGTTCGCCCAGGAGCAGGGCGCCACCGTCCTGATCTCCAACTTCGGCCGGGCGCTCGGCATCACGCGGCGGATCGCCAAGCGGCTGCCCAGCGAGCCGCCGGTGCTGGAGCTCGACGTCACCGACGACGACCACCTGGCCGGGCTGGCCGACGCGGTCCGCGAGCACGTCGACGGGCTGGACGGGGTCGTGCACTCGATCGCCTACGGCAACCCGGAGACGCTCCTCGGCGGCAAGTTCATGGGCGGTCCGTGGCCGGACGTCGCGCAGGCGCTCCAGGTCTCGGCCTACTCCATGATGTCGCTGACCCAGGCCTGCCGGCCGCTGATGTCCTCCGGCTCCTCCGTGGTCGGGCTGACCTTCGACGCCAGCGTCGCGTGGCCGGCCTATGACTGGATGGGGGTGGCCAAGGCCGGGCTCGAGTCGTGCGCGCGCTACCTGGCCCGCGACCTCGGCCCGGAGGGGATCCGGGTCAACCTGGTGTCGGCCGGCCCGCTGCGGTCGCTGGCTGCGAAGGCGATCCCGGGCTTCAGCGACCTCGAGGACATGTGGGGGACCCGCGCGCCGCTGGGCTGGGACAACACCGACCTCGAGCCGACCGCCAAGGCGATCTGCGCGCTGCTCTCCGACCTCTTCCCGGCCACGACCGGCGAGATCGTGCACGTCGACGGCGGCTTCCACGCGATGGGCGCCTAGTCGTCTACCTCCAAGGCTCACTCCGCTCGCCGGCCTCGCAGCGGAGTGGGTAACGTCCGCGGCGTGACTGACGCACCCGGCTCGCTGGTCGAGCTCCGGGTCCTCGAGGGACCGAACCTCTACTTCCCCCGTGCCGCGATCAAGCTGACTCTGGACATCGCGGGGCTGGCGGCGGTCCCCGAGGAGACCGCGCGGAGGTTCGCCCAGCGGATCGGGCTCAAGAACGCCCGGCCCGGGCCGCCGGACTCGGGTTTCCGGCAGCGGTTCGCGCTGCGCGCGGTCGGCCGGCTGGTGCGTGCGGTCGCCTCGGAGTCGGGCGCGACCCGGCTCGCCGTCCGCGTGCGGCCCACCAGCGACCCCCACCGGATCGTCGTCGCCTTCCCCTGGCGGCACCGCACCCGCGCGCAGGTGATGGGTACGGCGATCGCCGAGGTGCTCGACGCGGTGCCGGGCGGCGAGATCGACGCGGTGGTCGACGCGGCCGCCGCGCGGGTCGCAGCGGCCGAGCCCGGCGTGGCGCCGCACACGATCACGCCGAAGGTGCCGGTGGTCGCGGTCACCGGCACCAACGGCAAGACCACGACGTCGCGGATGATCGCGCACATCGCCCGCACCGCCGGCAAGCTCGTCGGCTGGTCCAACACCGACGGCATCTACATCGACGGCGTCCTGGTCGAGGCGGGGGACTACTCGGGCCCCTCGGGCGCCGGCCGCGTGCTGGCCCACCCGGAGGTGGAGCTGGCGGTCACCGAGACCGCGCGCGGCGGGATCCTGCTCAAGGGCATCGGCCTGACCCGCAACGACGTCTCGGTGGTCACCAACGTCTCCGCAGACCACCTCGGCATGCACGGCATCGACACCGTCGACCAGCTCGCCGAGGTGAAGTCGGTCGTCCCGCGGATCACCCGCCGTGACGGCTGGGCGGTGCTCAACGCCGACGACCCGCGCGTGCTGGCGACGCGGACGGCGATCCGCGCCAGACCCTGGGTGTTCTCGCGCGACCCCGACTCACCGGCCCTGCGCGAGGTGCTCGCGGACGGCGGCCGTGCCACGACCGTGATCGACGGCTGGGTGAGCGTGCTCGAGGGCGGCACCGACGCCGACCCCCTCGTCGAGGTGGTCGACGTGCCGATGACGCTGGCCGGTTTGTCGCGCTTCAACGTC
>NZ_DASUFR010000169.1:0-12632 GCF_036274455.1 Nocardioides sp.
ATCTCCGCTGGTCGAGCCTGTCGAGACCTCCGCAGGGTAGGCACCCGCTCGACCTCCGCTGGTCGAGCCTGTCGAGACCTCCGCAGCGAAGGCACCTGCTGGCCCACCGCTGGTCGAGCTTGTCGAGACCTCCGCAGGATAGGCACCTGCTGGCCCGTCGCTGGTCGAGCCTGTCGAGACCTCCGTGGGGAAGGCACCCGGGGTGGGTCCAAGCACCGGCTCACCGGGCTTCGAGGCTCGGCGCTGGGGCGCCTCGCACCTCAGCCACCGTGGTGGCCTGCCGCTGGTCGAGCCTGTCGAGGCCTCCGCAGGGTAGGCACCCGCTCGATCTCCGCTGGTCGAGCCTGTCGAGACCTCCGCAGGGTAGGCACCCGCTCGACCTCCGCTGGTCGAGCCTGTCGAGACCTCCGCAGCGAAGGCACCCGGGTGGGCCCCGGCCCCGGGTCACCGGGCTTCGAGGCTCGGCGCTAGGGCGCCTCGCACCTCAGCCACCAGTGCTTTGGTCAGACGACCGGGACCGCCTCCATCGCGGCGCGGAGCTCCTCCTCGGGGAAGTCGAGGTCCTGCATCGAGCCGTGCAGGTAGGACTCGTAGGCGCTCATGTCGAGGTGGCCGTGGCCGCAGAGGGCGGTGAGGATCGTCTTCTCCTCGCCGCTCTCCTTGCAGCGGTTGGCCTCGCGGATCGCGGCGGCGATCGCGTGCGTCGGCTCCGGGGCCGGGACGATCCCCTGGGTCCGCGCGAACATCAGCGCGGCCTGGAAGCACTCCAGCTGCGGGATCGCCTCGGCCTCAGCCAGGCCGAGCTCGTAGACATGGGAGACCAGCGGCGCCATGCCGTGGTAGCGGAGCCCGCCGGCGTGGATCGAGTCGGGGATGAACCCATGACCGAGGGTGTGCATCTTGAGCAGCGGGGTCATGCCGATGGTGTCGCCGAAGTCGTAGCGGTACTCGCCGCGGGTCAGCGACGGACAGGCCGCGGGCTCCACGCAGCGGATGACGGGGTCCATCCGGCCGGCCAGCTTCTCCCGGATGAACGGGAATGAGAGGCCGGCGAAGTTCGAGCCGCCGCCGGTGCAGCCGACGATGACGTCCGGGACGGCCTCGGCCTGCTCGAGCTGGAGGAGCGCCTCCTGGCCGATCACGGTCTGGTGCAGCAGCACGTGGTTGAGCACCGAGCCGAGCGCATACCGGGTGTCCTCGCGCTGGAGCGCGGCCTCGACCGCCTCGGAGATCGCGATGCCGAGGGAGCCGGTGGAGTCGGGGTGCTCGGCGAGCACCGAACGGCCTGCCTCGGTGAGGTCGGACGGGCTCGGGTGCAGCGTCGCCCCGTAGACCTCCATCATCGTGCGCCGGGCCGGCTTCTGGTCGTACGACGAGCGGACCTGCCAGACCTCGCACTCCATGCCGTACTGCGCGGTGGCGAAGGCCAGCGCGGTGCCCCACTGGCCGGCGCCGGTCTCGGTGGTCAGCCGGCGCACGCCCTCCTCGTGGTTGTAGAAGGCCTGCGGCACCGCCGTGTTCGGCTTGTGCGAGCCGGCCGGGCTGACGCCTTCGTACTTGAAGAAGATCTTGGCCGGGGTGTCGAGCAGCTTCTCCAGCCGTCGGGCGCGCACCAGCGGCGAGGGCCGCCAGATGCGGTAGACGTCGAGGACGCCGCCGGGGATGTCGACGTACTGGTCGCCGGTGACCTCCTGCCCGATCAGCGCCATCGGGAACAGCGGGGCCAGGTCGTCGGGGCCGACCGGCTCGCGGGTGCCCGGGTGCAGCGGCGGCGGCGGTGGGGCCGGCAGGTCGGGCACGAGGTTGTACCACTGCGTGGGGATCTGGGTCTCGTCGAGGAGGAACGTCGAACGCTCGGTCGCCATCTGCGCATCCTTGCCAACTCCGGGCCGGTTGCGCCATGCCCCATCCCCTGGCACCATTTACAGACCGAAAGGTCAGTAAATGCTGGAGGACCAGTGACGACCACCGAGGACGAGGCCGGGCTGCAGGCCGACTTCGACGCCACGATCGCGCGCAACGAGCGGATCGAGCCACGGGACTGGATGCCCGAGGGCTATCGCCGGACCCTGATCCGTCAGATCGCGCAGCACGCGCACTCCGAGATCATCGGCATGCAGCCGGAGGGCAACTGGATCACCCGCGCGCCGTCGCTGCGACGCAAGGCGATCCTGCTGGCCAAGGTGCAGGACGAGGCCGGCCACGGGCTCTACCTCTACTCGGCCACCGAGACGCTCGGCGTCTCCCGTCTGGAGCTCACCGAGCTGTTGCTGGCCGGCAAGCAGAAGTACTCCTCGATCTTCAACTACCCGACGCTTTCGTACGCCGACGTCGGGACCATCGGCTGGCTGGTCGACGGCGCCGCGATCTGCAACCAGGTGCCGCTGTGCCGGACGTCGTACGGCCCCTACGGGCGGGCGATGATCCGGATCTGCAAGGAGGAGTCGTTCCACCAGCGGCAGGGCTATGAGCTGCTGATGACGATGATGCGCGGCACCGAGGAGCAGCGCGCGATGGTGCAGGAGTCGGTGGACCGGTTCTGGTGGCCCTCGCTGATGATGTTCGGTCCGCCCGACGCCGAGTCGCCCAACACCGCGCAGTCGATGTCGTGGGGGATCAAGCGCAACACCAACGACGACCTGCGCCAGCGGTTCGTGGACATGACCGTCCCGCAGGCCGAGGCGCTCGGCGTGACCCTCCCCGACCCCCAGCTGCGGTGGAACGAGGAGCGCGGCCACCACGACTTCGGCGAGCCGGACTGGGAGGAGTTCATGCAGGTCGTGAAGGGCAACGGCCCGTGCAACGCCCAGCGGATCGCCCACCGCCGGCGCGCCCACGAGGACGGCGCCTGGGTCCGGGAAGCGGCCATGGCCTTCGCCGCCCGCGTTGAGTCGGGAGTTCCGCCGGTTGAGTCGGGAGTTCCGCCCGTTGAGTCGGGAGTTCCGCCGGTCGAGTCGGGGATTGCGAACGATGACCACTGACGGAACTCCGGAATCAACCGGCGGAACGACGGACCCAACCGGCAAAAGTCCGGAATCAACGACTCGGGAGTGGCCGCTCTACGAGGTGTTCGTCCGCGGCAAGCGTGGGCTGAACCACGTCCACGTCGGGTCGCTGCACGCGGCGGACGACGAGATGGCGCTTCGCCACGCCCGCGACGTCTACACCCGCCGCAACGAGGGTGTCTCGATCTGGGTGGTGAAGGCCGCCGACATCACCGCCTCGAGCCCGGACGAGAAGGACCCACTGTTCGCGCCGGCTGGCGACAAGGTCTACCGGCACCCGACCTTCTACGCCATCCCCGACAACGTCCCGCACATGTGAGACCCGATGTCGCACTCCACCCCTGACCCCAACGAGGAGCACGGCAGCGTGTACGACGGCCTGCTCGCCGAGCACGATGCACCGGGCGACACGTCCCACTGGGCCTTCGGCACCGACTTCGAGGACCCGCTGGCCGGCGTCGACACGACCGTGCCCACCGACCTCGACGCCGGCGAGCTCGCGGCGTACTGCCTCCAGCTCGGGGACGACGCCCTCGTCATGTCGCACCGCGTCTCCGAGTGGTGCAGCAACGCTCCGGACCTCGAGGAGGACATCGCCCTCGCCAACATCGCGCTCGACCTGCTCGGCCAGGCCCGGCTGCTGCTGGCGCGTGCCGCGGCCGCCGACCCGTCCGTCGTACCGGCCCTGCCCGAGGGGTCGCCGGTGCCGGTCGAGGACGCGCTGGCGTTCTTCCGCGAGGCGATCGAGTTCCGCAACATCCGGCTCGTGGAGGTCCCGAACGGCGACTTCGCGCACACGATCGCGCGGCTGCTGCTGTTCGCCACCGTCCGGCTGGCGGCCTTCGAGCGGCTCGCGTCGCACCGCGACCCGGTGCTGGCCGCGATCGCGGCGAAGGGGGTCAAGGAGCTGACCTATCACCGCGACTACGCCGGCCGCTGGTTCCTGACGCTGGCCCAGGGGACCGAGGAGTCCCGGCGCCGGCTGCTGGCGGGGCTCGCCCAGCTGTGGCCGCTGTACGCCGAGCTCGCCGCGGCCTACGACGTGGGTCCGGAGGTCGACGTCGTGCTCGACCAGGTGCTCGCGGTCTCCGGCGTCGAGCGGCCCGACGTCGCGCCGATGGCGGGCACGGGGCACACCGAGGCGCTGTCCCGGCTGCTCGCCGAGATGCAGGTCGTCGCCCGCGCACATCCGAGGGGGCTGTGGTGAGCACCGCCTACGCCATCGCCGCGGAGGTCACCGACCCCGAGCTGCCGATGCTGACGCTGGAAGACCTCGGCGTGCTCCGCGACGTGCGCGAGTCCGGCAAGGAGGTCGTCGTCACCATCACCCCGACCTATTCCGGCTGCCCGGCGATGGCGACCATGCGCGACGACCTCGTGCACCGGCTCACCGACGCCGGGTACGACGCACGGGTCGAGATCGCGCTCAGCCCGGCGTGGTCCAGCGACTGGATCACCGAGCGCGGCCGCCGGGCGTTGCGGGAGCACGGCCTGTCGGCGCCCGGCCCCGCACCGAGCCGGAGCGGCCCGATCCCGTTGACCCTGCTGCCCACCGCGCGCGTGGTCGCCTGCCCGCGCTGCGGCTCGAAGAAAACTCGACTGTCGAGCGAGTTCGGAGCGACCGCCTGCAAGGCCCTCTACCGCTGCGCAGAGTGTCTCGAGCCGTTCGAGCACGTCAAGGAGATCTGATGTCGTCGACCGCCGAGGTGCGCGCGGCGGCGGCCCCCAGGAAGGCCGCCTTCCACAAGCTCACCGTCGCCGCCGTCGAGGAGCTCACCGACGACGCGGTCGCGGTGACCTTCGAGGTGCCCGACGAGCTCGCCGAGGAGTTCGCGTTCACGCCCGGGCAGTCACTGACGCTGCGCCGCTTCGTCGACGCCGCCGATGGACCGAGTGAGCAGCGGCGCCAGTACAGCATCTGCGCGCCGGCCGGAGCCAGGCCGCGGGTCGGGGTGCGGGAGATCCCGGACGGCCTGTTCAGCCGCTGGCTGGTCCACGACGTCCGGGCCGGCGACGAGATCGAGGTGCAGCCGCCGAGCGGCCGGTTCTGCCCCGACCCGGCGCTGCTCGAGGGCGGCCGCCATCTCTGCGTCGCGGCCGGCTCGGGCATCACGCCGATGCTCTCGGTCGCCTCCAGCGTGCTCTCCAGCGACGGCGAGGTCACGCTCCTCTACGGCAACCGCACGTCCGGGTCGGTGATGTTCGCCGAGGAGCTGGCCGACCTCAAGAACCGCTACGGCCCGCACCTCCAGCTCGTGCACGTGCTCTCCCGGGAGCCACGCGACGTCGAGCTGTTCTCCGGCCGGCTCGACACCGACCGGCTGCGTCGGCTCCTGACCACGGTGGTCCCCGTCGCGCGGTTCGACCACGTGTGGCTGTGCGGGCCGCACGCGATGCTGCTGGACGCCCAGGCGGTGCTCGCCGAGCTCGGCGTACCCCGCGACCGGATCCACTTCGAGCTGTTCTACGTCGACGAGCCGCCACCCGAGCTGCATCGGGCCGAGGCGTCGGCCACCGGTGAGACGACCGAGGTGACCGTGGTCCTCGACGGCCTCAGCACGACCGCGGCGCTGTCGCGTGACGACACCGTTCTCGACGGCGCGCAGGCGATGCGGGCAGACCTCCCGTTCGCGTGCAAGGGCGGCGTGTGCGGCACCTGCCGGGCCCGGGTCACCGAGGGCGAGGTCGAGATGCGCCGCAACTACGCGCTGGAGCCGGCCGAGGTCGAGGCCGGCTTCGTGCTCACCTGCCAGTCCTACCCGGTGGGCGAGTCGGTCACCGTGGACTTCGATGCCTGAGCCCGCCGACGCGTTGGACGTCGACCCGTTGGACACGGCGCGGCAGATGTGGGCAGACGACCCTGCCAGCCGGGCCATGGGGATGGAGCTCACCGAGCTCGGGCCGGGCCGCGCGGTCGTCTCGATGACGGTCCGGCGCGACATGGTCAACGGGTACGCCGTCGCGCACGGCGGTCTCGTCGCGGCCCTGGCCGACAGCGCCTTCGCGCTGGCCTGCAACTCCCGCGGCAGCCGCACCGTCGCCGCGGGCTTCGACGTGAGCTTCCTGGAGCCGGCCCACGAGGGCGACGTCCTGGTGGCCACCGCCGAGGAGCGCTCGCTGCGCGGCCGGTCCGGCATCTACGACGTCACGGTCCGCCGGGGAGGGAGCGTGGTCGCGGAGTTCCGCGGCCGGAGCCGGGCGCTGCGGTAGGGCCAGGCTCAGCTCGGCACGTGGAGGAGCACGACGCCGCCGCCCTTGGGGACACCGACCCCCTTCCGGCCCCGGCCGGGCTTGTCACTGCGGACCACGCGGGAGGAGTGACCTGCCAGCGACTTCATCAGCGGCGCCCGCGGGATCTCGGGCCAGAACGATATGGGTCTAACCGACGCCGCGCAGCCCCACATCTTGTGGTCCGGCTCGAGCACGTCCTCGAGGAACTGCTTGGGGGTGGCGTTGTGGCTGCCGTGGTGGCCGACCTTGTAGAACGTCGTCCGCGAGACCAGCTCACGGGTGGCCCGATCGGTCAGCACGGCGTTCCACGTGCCCCACTGGGCGTCGCCCGGGAACAGCAGGTACGCCGAGCCGAACTCGAACATCAGCATCAGGCTGGTGCCGTTGACGGCCTTGTCGAGGCTGACCGCGGTGGCGAGGTCGGTGTCGCGCATGATGCCGGCCGCCGCCTCCTGGATGCGCCGGTCGGCTCCGGTGCCGCCCAACGTCATCCCGGGGACGACGAAGCTGGACGAGAAGGGCTGCTGCGACTCGCTGAACGTCTGTGAGTACCTGGGTTCGTCCGGTGTGGGTGCTGCCGCGGGGGTCTGGAAACGCAGGTAGGACTGGCCCGACGGGGGATCCATGTCACGGATCACGGACGGCTCGCGGGACGGGCCGAGCAGGTGCACGGTCAGCCCGGGGCAGTCCGCTGGCCGGATCCTCGACGTGCTGGCCGTGGACAGGAAGCGGCGGCGTGGGCGTCCGGCGAAGCCGTGGTGGAGCGTGCGCATGGCCACCTCGTTGGTGAGCGAGTTGGTGACCATGGCTTGCAGCGCCACAGGCTGCTCGGTCGCGGTCCAGCGGGCGGTGAACTCGGCGGACGCGAACGCGTTGGTGAGGTTGAGCGCGAGGCTGCTCTGACGGTTGCGGATCCGGGTGGCATCGGGGTCGTCAGGGTTCTCCGTCCAGGGCATCCAGACCTCGCCGACCGTCACGTCCTGCCAGCCCGGGTCGCCGAAGCCGCTGACGTGGTCCTGGTGCCGGTGGCTGGCCACCACGATGTCGATCGGTGCGCCCTGGAGGTCCTTGACGATGCGGGCCACGACCTCGGAGATCCTCCAGCCCTTGCGCGGGTGGCCGGAGCTGTGCGAGCCGCAGTCGACGAGCACCCGGAAGGCGGTCCCGTCGTCGCGCGGGAACTCGACCAGGAAGCAGTCACCGAACCCCACGTCGTACATGCGCACCAGGACCTCAGCCATCGCCGCGCCCTCCACGGGACTGCGCGAGGTGTGCGGCGGTGAGTCGCGCGCGGACCTGCATCCGGCTCTGCTCGTACTCCTCGCCCGCCCAGAGCTGGACGGAGTCCTGGGCGTCGAGCGTCCTCACGTAGTCGTCGAACTCCTGCTTGCGCTTCTCCCCGACCTCGTTCTGCGAGGCGTGCAGGTTGGCCGCGGGGAGAGGCTTGGCGTGGACGTAGCGCACGGTGCCGTCCGAGGCGAACACCGCGGTCGTGCCTGCTCGCAGCACGACCCCACCCACCTCGACCCGCCGCGGGTCGCCCCTGGGTGGCGTCTGCGTCCACTGCACCACGAGCTCGACCTTGAGCTGGCCGTTCTCGTCGATGTAGTAGCTCGAGTGGGAGCCCTCGAGCCTGATGTGCTCGGCCATGCTCGAGTCGAACTGCAGGGCGGTCGCATGCTCGCGGGCGAAGTTGACGAGCGTCGGGAAGTGGTCGGGCCGCTGCTGGCGCGCACCGTCGTCGTCGACGAAGTCGAACTGGCTGAGGAGGACCCCCGTGACCAGGTCCGACGGGATGGTCACCCGGGCGCCCGAGGTCCGGGCTTCCGGCTTGCCGGGGTCGAGCTGGGGCGGCCGGTCGAGGCGAAGCGCCTCTTCGGCCAGCGACGAGACCCCCGGCGCATAGATCCCCCGCAGCCGGAACGCGTCGATGAAGCACGCACGCCGCTCGTACTCGTCGCGCGGGTTGAGCTCGAAGTCGGCGGTGACGATCGCCCGGAGGTAGTCACCGAAGGTGACGTCGACCGGCGGGAGGTACTCGAAGGCGCGCAGGCACATGGTGAGCACGTCCTGCGCCGCCTGCGCCGCCTCCCGCGTGATCAGCTCCACCAGGTCCGACTGCAGCTCTCCGGCCGGCAGGATCCCCGACCCCCCGGTCACGGCACGGACCAGGCTGGCGGTGCGGTTGCGGTAGATGCGGAAGAACGCGTCGAAGACCGCGGCGACCAGGATCGAGCCTCGTTCGTGCGGCTCGACCACCTCGGCGTACAGGCTCGGGTCGGGTAGCGCGGGAGCGGTGCTCCGGCCGTCCGCGGTCGGGCCCTGGACGGAGGTGGTCCGGAGTGCCTGCCCGGCGCCGGTCGCGTAGCCGAACTGACGGGCGAGCTCGAGGAGCCGGCCTGGCTGGGAGATGTCGGCCCGGGTCGCGCGGATCTGGGACTGCAGGACCTCCGGGAAGCTGAAGTGCTGGAAGATCGCGACGATGTCGGCGATCCCCTCGTGGAAGGCCAGTACGTCGCGGTTGGTCGCCGAGTTGAAGTGGCGGCGCAGCCGGTCGACGATCGCGTGCGTGGTCTCGTGCGCCACGATGTCGTGGGAGAGGCAGGTGAAGACGGTCTGCCCGGGGAGGTTGGGACCAGGGTCGTCCGCGGTCACGGTGAAGTAGCCGAAGTGCAGCGAGGTCGACGCCGAGTCGTAGAACGCGTTGGTGCCCTCGAACGAGTGCGGCAGCACCGTCAGCTTCTGTCTACGCCTGAACGTGAACGGGCGACCCAGCGCGCGCTCGAAGTTCTCGATCACCTTCATGACCACCGCGTAGACCATCTGCTGGTGGAAGCGCGGGTCCGAGTCGGACGGGTCCAGCCCGCGCTGCATGAGCACGTCCGGCGCGTCGAGGTCGACCGGTGCGTAGTACTCCTTCTTCGTCCCGTTGTAGTCGACGACCCGGACCAGCCGGCCTTCGGGGCCGTCGGTCAGCTGCTCGTTGACGATCTCGGTGATCGCGAGGTTGCCCGCCGAGCGACGCAGGCTCGGGTCGAAGGCGAAGATCTTGAGCGGCCGGCGGGCGGCCGGCTGGACGCCCGGGACGTAGCCGCCCTCGCTCGTCGCGGGTCCCCACTGCGCCTGCTTCAGCTCCATGGCGACTCCTCCTTGACGTTCGCGCGCGGCTCTAGGCCAGCGGCCGGTCGGGGTAGGGGAGCGGCTCGGCCGGGAGGTCCGGGTCGAGGTAGGCGAGGAGCCCGGCATCGGCGGCCGCGAAGCCCCAGTTGACGAGCCCCTCCTGCTGGTCGTCGGGGGTGTCTGTCAGCCGGGTGCTGATCCTCGCCAGCTCCATCGTGACCGTGCTGTCGGTGGGCAGGTAGGGCCGGTTCTTCGGCTTCGGCCACGTGTCGAGCTGGCTGACGGTGCTGATGAAGAACCCGTCGTGCGGGTCGGTTGTGCTCTTGAACGCCTTGACCACGGCGCTGCGCCGCAGGGAGCGCACCTGGGAGTCGAGGATGTGCAGGACCCGCAGGATCCCGTGGGCCCAGTCCCGGCCCGGGTCGGTGTCGGCACCCATGTGTCCGCCCGCGTCGCTGACGAGCACGGTCCGGTACTTCTTCCAGACCGTCTCGAGCCCCATGTTGTCGTAGACCCCGCCGTCGCTGAGGAGGATCTCGCTGCGGAACGCCGGCGACGGGTTCTCCACCGGCTTCTCGCCGAGGTCCCACGTCGCGTCGGACAGGTCGATCTCGAACGGCGAGAGGAACGGGGGAAACGCGGCCGAGGCCCCGACGGCCTGGGCCAGCGCCACGTCCGGGTCACGGACCAGCCCGATCGTGTAGTCGGCGAGGTAGGGCTTGCTGAACCGGAAGAGGACCCCGGTCTCCAGGTTGGTCGCGTTGATCACGAACCGCGGGCGGTCCGGGAGGTCCTGCAGGGTCGCATCGCCGTACAGCCTGCGGAGCTTGCCGACCACCCGGTCCGAGATCGTGACGAACGGAAGAAGCGCCCCGGTGGCGACCGCGGGGACGTCCACCTTCGTGTGCGCGAACTCGCGGAGCGGGTCGGTGACGAGTGCGTCGAAGTTGGTCGCCACGCCGTCGGTGAAGGTCAGCTCGTCCCAGCGGAGACCGAGCAGGCCTGCGGTGATCGAGCCGCCGGACACGCTGGAGACCCGGTCCAGCCGGGGCAGCCAGCCGGCCAGGTTGAGCCGCTTGAGGACGCCGAGGTGGAACAGCATCGCCCGGAAGCCGCCTCCGGAGAGGCACAGCCCGACGCCCTCGGCCGGCGTGGACTCGCTGTCGTCGGGTCCCTTCCGGACGGGGCTGTCGGTGTCGAAGTCCTCCGGGTCCGGGCTGTCGGCGTCGTAGGAGCTGCTGGTCACGGCTCGATCCCTCCAGTGTGCGGTTCCCGTCGCCCGCCCCGTCCGAGGTCCGGATCGATCGACGATGCCACCGGTGTGGAAGCGCTGGCGATAGCTCATCCGTGCCATCCGGGTTGACGCGAACTGGGCATCGACGCGTGGCAGGATCGAGCGCGTGGGCGTCACGGTCGAGTTCTCCGGACTGACCAAGCGGTTCGGGTCGCTCACCGCCGTCGACGACCTCAGCTTCACGGTGGCGCCGGGACGCGTGACCGGGTTCCTCGGGCCGAACGGCGCCGGCAAGACCACGACGTTGCGGATGCTGCTCGGCCTCGTGCGCCCGACGTCCGGGACCGCGACGATCGACGGTCGTCCCTACGTCGAGCTCGACCGGCCGCTGTCGGTGGTCGGTGCAGCGCTCGAGGCCACCGACGTGCATCCGGGCCGCACCGGCCGGGACCACCTGCGGACCATCGCCGCTGCGGCCGGCGTACCGGACTCCCGGGTCGACGAGCTGCTCGAGCTGACCGGAATCCCGGCGTTCGCGCGCAAGCGCGCGGGCGGCTACTCGATGGGCATGCGCCAGCGGCTGGCGCTGGCGCAGTCGCTGCTCGGCGACCCGCAGCTCCTCGTGCTCGACGAGCCGGCCAACGGCCTCGACCCCGAGGGGATCCGCTGGCTGCGCGGCTTCCTGCGCCACCTCTGCGCCGAGCAGGGCAAGACGGTCCTGGTGTCGAGCCACCTGCTGCAGGAGGTCGAGCAGACCGTCGACGACGTGGTGATCATCGCCAACGGCACTTTGGTCCGGCAGGGTGTGATGGCCGACCTGGCCGGCGGTGCGGGAGCCGTGGTCCGGACCTCGGACCCGGCCGCACTGGCCCGGGCGCTGGGCGAGATCGCCTCGGAGCCGGACACCGACGGTGCGCTGTTCGTGCACACCTCCGACCTGCGCGCCATCGGCGACGCCGCGCACGCCGCCGGCCTGCCGGTCTGGGAGCTCCGCCGCCACGAGGCCGACCTCGAGGCGCTGTTCTTCCAGCTGACCGAGGGCCGCAACCGCAACGTCGGGGAGCCGGTGTGAGCGGGATGTCGCGGGCGGTCCGCTCGGAGCTGCTGAAGTTCTTCACCACCCGGCTGTGGTGGGGGATGGCGATCGGGGTCGTCGCGTCCGCGGCCGTCTTCGCGCTGCTGTTCGGAATCCTCTACACCTCGCAGAGCTTCCTCGAGAACGGCGGCGGCGGGTTCGGCGGCGGCGAGATCGTGGCCGACGACACGCAGGTGGCCAACACCGTCTACACCGCCGGGCTCAGCGTCGGCTACCTGCTGATGCTGGTGATCGGGGTGATCCAGATCGGTGCGGAGTACCGCCACCACACGATCACCAGCACCTTCCTCAGCCAGCCGCGCCGGGCCCGGGTGATGGGCGCCAAGGTGCTGGCTCTCATCGTCATCGGCGCCGGGTACGGCGTGCTGAGCCTCGTCGGCTCGGTGGTGGTGGGTGCCATCACGCTGCAGGCGCGGGGGGCCGACCCGTTCCCGTCGGCGACCGTGGTCCGCACCCTGGCCCTGAGCCTGCTGGTCCTCAGCCTGTGGGCCCTGATCGGGCTGGGCGTCGGGATCCTGATCCCCAACCAGGTCGCGGCCCTGCTGATCGCGGTCGGTGTCGCCTGGATCGTCGAGCCGCTCCTCGGCGCGGCGATCGCGGCGTGGGACTTCGGCAAGGAGCACATCGCGCTCTACCTCCCGAGCTCGGCCAGCCAGGCCGTGCTCAGTGGCGCGCAGGCCTCCTCCAGCGACGTGCGCCTGTCGTGGTGGGGCGGTGCGATGGCGCTCGTGTGCTGGGCCGCGGCGTTCGCCGGCGCCGGGATCGTGCGGGTGCTGCGCCAGGACATCAGCTGAGGGGACCGAGTCTCAGCCTGGATCCACCGATTCGCGGCGTCGCGAGCGTCACCAGTCGGGTGCGATGGCAAGGCGGCGGAGCGACGACGTGCTTGGCCGCCCATCGAGCGACGCCAACGCCGCCAGCGTGCCCGAATGGTGGCGCGCAGCAG
>NZ_DASUFR010000170.1:0-10076 GCF_036274455.1 Nocardioides sp.
GGACGGCGCCGGACGCGCCGGGGTACTGGACCAGGACGCCGCAGAGCTCGCCCTCGGGGAGGCCGTCGGCCAGGTCGGCGACGACGACGTCGATGCCCATCCCCTCGGCGCGGGTGCGCACCACGTCGATGGTCTGCGGGAGCGCATCGGCGTCGACCACGAACGGGCCGGCGGCGTTGCGCTGGGCACGGCGCACCAGCGTCATCGCCTCGGCCGCGGCGGTGCCCTCGTCGAGCAGCGAGGCGTTCGCGGTCGGCAGACCGGTGAGGTCGGCGACGACGGTCTGGAAGTTGAGCAGCGCCTCGAGCCGACCTTGGGAGATCTCCGGCTGGTAGGGCGTGTAGGCGGTGTACCAGGACGGGTCCTCGAGCACGTTGCGGCGGATCACCGGCGGGGTGATCGTGGCGTGGTAGCCGAGCCCGATCATCGCCTCGGCCGGGTGGTTCTCGGCGGCGAGCTCGCGCAGCTCGCGGGCCACCGTGAGCTCGCTCTGCGGCTCGGGCAGGTCGAGGTCGGCGGTGGTCCGGATGCCGCCGGGTACCGCGGCCGCCATCAGCTCCTCGAGCGATGTGAAGCCGACCGTGGCCAGCATGGTCTCGATGTCCTCGGGACGCAGTCCGATGTGCCGGTCGACGAAGGGCAGTGCGCCGTCGAGCTGCGTTGGGTCGGGAAGGGCGGGCGAGAGGTGGTCTGACACTGGGTGGGCTCCTCAGAACGGGATCGTTCGGGCCCTCCCCCTCTGTCGTTCCCTGCCCAGGAGTCCAAGGCAGCGGGCTTCAGAGTTGCCTGTCCCGCACGGTCCTTTGCGCCTGAGAGGTTCCGGGGAGGAGTTGCCCCTTCGGCGCTCCGGTCGGGCACGTCCCCAACCTTGGGGACGCTGACCGGAGACTCTCCCGCGCGGGATGGTCAGCGCGCCCCATGCTACCCGCGCCGCCCGGCGGTTCGGTGATCCGGCGCGGCACCGGCCCGAACTGCCCAGATGACGCTGACCCGTCAGATCAGCTTCTGCCGGGTCAGCGGAGTCAGTGGCCGGTGGGTCAGCCGGTCTGACGTGCGGCCCGGCGGGCAGCGAGCTCGTCGCCGGGAGCCGGCTCGACGTCGTCGGCGGCCCGCTCGCTGGGGAGCTCGGCGAGGGTGCCCTCGATCTCGCGCCAGACGCCGCCGATCGCGATGCCGAAGACGCCCTGACCGCCCTGGAGCAGGTCGATGACCTCGTCGTTGCTCGTGCACTCGTAGACCGAGGCGCCGTCGCTCATCAGCGTGACCCGGGTCAGGTCGTCGGTGCCGCGCTCGCGGAGGAACTGGACCGCCGTGCGGATGTTCTGCAGCGAGATCCCGGCGTCGAGGAGCCGCTTGATCACCTTGAGGATCAAGATGTCGCGGAAGGAGTAGAGCCGCTGCGACCCCGAACCCGAGGCGCCCCGCACGGTGGGCTCGACCAGGCCGGTGCGGGCCCAGTAGTCGAGCTGGCGGTAGGTGATGCCGGCGGCGTTGCACGCGGTCGGGCCGCGGTAGCCGAGGTCGCTCGGCAGCGGCGAGACGTCATCGGTGAACAGCAGCCCCTGCTCCTCGGCGGCCTCGGTGGCCATGGCCGCGTCGATGCCGTCGCGCAGCTCGCCGGTGTCGTTCTGCTCGTTCACGCGCATCTCCTCCGCAAGGGCCGGTCCCGGTCAGGGTAGTCCGCAGGCGTCACAACCGTGGAACTACAACGGGGACAGTTCAAGGTACGGCCACGCTTCGGGCCGGTCAACGACCGACACCCGGTGTGTCTGACCCTCAAGCACAGCCTTAGACCTGTCGCTGCACTCATTCGGGCCCACCCCCGAGGTTGCGAGCGCAGCGAGCGTCGCCATGGTCGCGGGGCCGAAGCTCACGAGGGGAGAAAATCAGTGCGCGTCGAAGTCCTCGGGCGTCACCTGGTCGAGGAACTCCCGGAACTTCTCGACCTCGTCCTCCTGCTCGGCGGGCACCGCGAGGCCGGCCTCGTCGAGCACCTCCTCAGCGCAGAAGATCCGCGATCCGGTGCGCAGCGCGAGCGCGATGGAGTCCGACGGACGGGCGCTCACCTCGGCCCCGGAGCCGAAGACCAGGGTGGCGAAGAAGACGCCGTCACGAACTTCGGTGATCCGGACCTCGTCGAGGCTGTTGCCCGTCGCCTCGAGGATGTCCTTGAGCAGGTCGTGGGTGAGCGGGCGGGGTGGTACGACGCCCTGCTGGGCGAAGGCGATGGCCGTCGCCTCGACCGCGCCGATCCAGATGGGCAGGTAGCGCTCGCCGGAGACCTCGCGCAGGAGCACGATCGGCTGGTTGGACGGCATCTCGACCCGGACGCCCATGACATCCACTTCGCGCACACCTTCACACTACCCCCGCTGGATGAGCGCGACAGGGCGCAGCCGACGCTGCGGAGCTGGCTCTGGTGACTGGTGGGTGGTGTGGGCCGCCGCTCGCGCAGCACGCCGCAACCCGCCACCCGAAGGTTGCTGACGAACCGCTCGACGGAGCCAACCCCGGGCGGCGGTCAGCTGGCAACCCCGATCAACCCACCTCGGCCAGTTCAGGTTGCAGACCACCACTCGACGGAGCGGGACCGGTGCAGCGGTCAGCTGGCAACCCGACCAACCCACCTGGGCCACCCCCAGGTTGCCCACTGACCACTCCAGGGAGCCGGACCGGTGCAGCGGTCAGCAACCTGACAACGGAAGAACAGGCGCGGCCACTCCCACACGCCGGCACAAGAGCCCGAGGTATCGACCAGCTCGGTCGCGTTCAGAGCCTGCTCAGCCCCGCTTTGACCAAGGTGGCGTGCATGCGGACCGACAGCGCGGCCAGCTGGGAGACGGTGTCCTCGCGGCGCGCGGAGGCGGCCGGGTCCGAGGCGCGGCGCTGCGGGGCCAGGACCTGCTCGACCAGGCCGACCTCCCGGTCGGCCGCGGTCTTGAACGCGCGCAGGTGCCGCGGCTCGAGGCCGAAGTCCGCCAGCTCGCGCGCCGTCGTAGCGATGACCAGCGCGTCGGAGTCGTAGTGGCCGGTCCCCCGGCGCGCGGCCACCAGGCCGTACTGCTCCAGCTCGTCGAGCTGCTCCTCGCTGATGCCCGCGATCTTGACCAGCTCGCGCCGCGAGAGGCGCAGGTCGTCGTGGCGGCGGAACGACTCGGGGCTCGGCAGCCCGTCGGCTGACAGGGCGACGTCTGGCACCGTCGGAGTCAGGTCGACCAGCGGTGGCGGCTCGAGACCCCGGTCGATGGCATCGAGGATCTCGCCGATCCGGGCCAGCGGCTGGTGGTGGTCACGCTGCAGCACCAGGGCATAGCGCAGCCGCTCGACGTCGGCGTGGGAGAACTTGCGGTAGCCGGCCGAGGTCCGCTCCGGCGTCACGATCCCCTTCTCCTCGAGGAACCGGATCTTCGGGATGGAGATCGACGGAAAGTCCTCGCGGAGCAGCTCGAGGACCTCACCGATGTTCATCCGGGCACCGCGGGCCGCGACCGGGCTGCGGGCCGTCGAGGAGTCGGTGGACTCGGTGGCCATGGGCCGGTCAGCGGGTCTCGTGGCCGGAGAAGAAGACCAGCCGGTACTTCCCGATCTGGACCTCGTCACTGTCGGTCAGCTGGACGGTGTCGATCCGGTCCCGGTTGACGTAGGTGCCGTTCAGGGAGCCGACGTCGCGGACCGTGAAGGTATCGCCCTTGCGGTGGAACTCCGCGTGCTGCCTCGAGACCGTCACGTCGTCGAGAAAGATCTCGCTGTCGGGGTGGCGCCCGGCCCGAACGACGTCCTCGTCGAGCAGGAACCGCGAGCCGGAGCCGGGTCCACGCTGGACCACGAGGAGCGCGTGCCCGGCGGGTAGCGCGTCGACCGCGGCGGCGTCGACGGGGTTGAGGGCCCGGTCGCCGGTCTCGGTCTTGCTCGGGTCACCGGCGCCGCCGAGCTGGATGGTGGCGGTGCTCTCCCCCACGGGCTCCCCGGGGACCACCGGGTTGGTGGTGGTCGGAGCGTCGGCGCCCGCCGCGACGGAGACGAGCCGGGTGCCGCACTGGGAGCAGAACCGAGCGTCGTCCGGGTTGCTGTGCCCGCAGTTGGTGCAGAACGGCACTGCGCGCTCCCTCCGTGTCGGATCCACCACCGGGCTCGAACCCTCAGGTTGAGGGTGAGGCAGCCGGTGTCAGCGAACCTATCAGCCCGTGCGGCGTGCACAAGGCGAACTGCCTGCCCGTCGCACCTCGCGCCCGGTCAGGTGCGTGCCAGCCCGGCCCCTCAGCCGTCGAGCGTGGCTTGGTATGCGGCCGCGTCGAGCAGCCCGTCGAGCTGCGCGGGGTCGCTCGGGACGACCTCGAAGAGCCAGCCGCCGCCGTAGGGGTCGTTGTTGACCAGCTCAGGGGTGGCGTCGAGCGCCTCGTTGCGGGCGACCACCTCGCCCGAGACCGGCGCGTAGACGTCGCTGACCGACTTGGTGGACTCGAGCTCTCCGCACGTCGCGCCGGCCTCGACCGTGTCGCCCAGCTCGGGCAGCGAGACATAGACGATGTCGCCGAGCTGGTCCTGGGCGTAGTGGGTGATCCCGATACGCACCGAGCCGTCGTGCTCTCCCGGCTGGCGCAGCCACTCGTGCTCGGTCGTGTAGGACAGGTCGTCGGGGTACACGTGGTCTCCTCGGTGGACGCGGTGAAGCGGTATGGGCACGTTGTCCGGAACGTTACTGCTGGGCCTGTGCCTCGTCAGCCTCGGCCGCGTCGCGAGTCGTCTCGACGTCGACCGAGGTGACCTCCTTGAAGGTCAGCTCGGCGCCGTCGTCCTGGGCGAACTCGTCCTGCGGGCCGTCCGGGAACCGCAGCGCGGCGACCAGCGCATCGGGGTTGCCGATCACGTCGACGGTGAACGGCGGCTCGAGAAGCCGGCCGTCGACCAGGAGCCCGCCGGTGCCGTCCTCGAACGACGTCTGCGCGATGACCCGGACCTCGTGGTTGATCTGCATCGCCTCCGCGCCGGCGGTGCGCAGCGCCTGCACCATGTCGATGAAGGGGGCGACCCGGACGTGCCCGGACACCTCGTTGATCGTGATCGTCACACCCGGCCCGCGGACGGGGACGGTCCCGGCGAGGATGCTGAGCACCTGCGCCTGCTGCCGGGCCTGCTCCAGCGCCGCCTTGCGGGCGCTGGTGTCGGACTGGAGTTCGTCGCGGGTAGCCTCCAGCCGCTGGATCTCGCTCTCGGAGCGCTGGGTGGTGCCGGCCAGGCCGTTGAGGATGTCGATCAGGTCCTGCTCGCGCAGGCCGGCATAGGTGTCGTCACCCTGGTTGGTCCGGACCTGCGTGACCCCCGCGAACCCGACCAGGGCGACCAGCACCGCCACCACGACCTGGCCCCGCGTCGGACGGCTGAACGCCCGCCACAGCCGGCTGCGGCCGTCCTCGTGAGGCTCGGTCGGCGGCTCGGGCGGCACGTAGTCGAAGGCCCGCACCTCGCGCTCGACGGGGCTCTCCGGGTGCGGTGGCAGCTCGGTCTCAGGCATGGAACAGGTGCCTTCGGATCGCGGCCACGTTGGAGAAGATCCGGATGCCGAGCACCACGATGACGCCGGTGGCGAGCTGTCCGCCGACACCCAGCTTGTCGCCGAGGAAGACGATGCCGGAGGCGATGACCACGTTGCTCACGAACGAGATGACGAACACCTTGTCGTCGAAGATCCCGTCGAGGTAGGCCCGGAGACCACCGAAGACCGCGTCGAGGGCGGCGACGACCGCGATCGGGAGGTAGGGGTCGAGCGACACCGGCACGTCCGGGCGCAGCACCAGCCCGAGGACGATGCCGACGACGAGGCCCAGCACGGCGATCACGGCGCGTCCTCCTGGTTGGTGGGGGGCCTGCTCTCCTGGCCGGCGTACCGCAGCCGCAGCTGGGTCTCGGGGGCGGAGGGGAGGGCGAGGTCGCTCTCATTCTGCCGGTCGACCTGGAACCCGAACTCGTCGGTCAGCGTCTGGAACTGCTGTCCGGACGTCGAGGCCTGCAGCCGCCCGGCCATGCCGGCGTCGCCGATCGCCGAGACGACGTACGGCGGCGTGAGCGGTGAGCGGTTCACGGCGATCGAGATGTTGGAGTTGATGATCGCGGAGATGTTGGTGAGCCGCCTGCCGTTGATCGCGATCGCGTCCGCACCCGCCTGCCAGAGCCCGTTGACGAGCAGCCGCAGGTCGGTGGCACGGACCCGGCCGTCGGCGCTCCCGTCGGGGTTGTCGGAGACGGTGACCCGCAGCCCGGGACCGTGGACCGGCAGGAAGCCGGTGCTGATCTGGAGCGCGCGCAGCGCCACCGTGGCCTCGGCGAGATTGCCCCGGACCCGGCTGTTGGTCGACTGCAGGTCGCTGGTCTGTCGCTCGAGGCTGCTGACCCGGTCCCCGAGCGAGCGGAGCTCCTGCTTCCGCTCGTCGATCCGGTCGATGAGCGCGTTCCTGCTGGCCTGCTGGATGTCGGCGTCGCGCGAGGTCTGGATGGCGGCCAGGGCGATGAGCAGCCCGAACAGGCAGGTGACGACCACAGCGCCCCGCAAGCGGGTGCGCGGCGGCACGGGCGGGGCGGCACCGTTCGCAGCGCGACGCCGGGCTGCGTGGACGTAGTCCTCGTCGACGGCCTGGCTGGTGACCAGCGTGAGCAGTGGCATGGTCACCCGGTCCGGGAGCGGCGGCTGGCCCGGCTCCCGGATGGTGGGGGTGGTGTCGGTGGTCACTCGACCGCCGTCGCCTTGCGGGGCTCGGTCGTGCTGAGCAGCTTGTAGACCTGCCAGGCGTAGAGCACCCCGGCCCACCAGTAGAGCCCGACGCCCCAGATCGCGAACGCCCAGCCGAAGACCTGCGCCAGCCGGGCCACGATGTCGTCGCCGTCACCGAGCAGCAGGAGCGGGAAGGCGTAGAGCAGGTTGAAGGTGGCGGCCTTGCCCAGGAAGTGGACGGGCAGCGAGGTGTAGCCACGAGTGCGCAGGAGCGGGACCAGCCCCCACATGAGCAGGTCGCGCAGCGGCAGCGAGATGGCGAGCCACCACGGGATGACGTCGCGAAGCGCGAGGCCGATGACCACCGCCAGGATGTAGAGCCGGTCGGCCACGGGGTCCAGGATCTGCCCGACGACCGTGGTCTGGTTGAGCTTGCGCGCCAGCCAGCCGTCGAGGTAGTCGGTCGCTCCCGACACCGCGAGCACGACCAGCGCCCAGCCGTCCTCCTCGGGGCCGAGCACGAGCCAGAGGAACAGCGGCACGCCGGCCAGCCGTGCGGCGCTCAGTGCGTTGGGGATGGTCCAGACGCGCGTGTCGCGTGCTGCGTCCGTGGCCACCTGAGTCCCTGCTCTTCGCTCGCTGCCTGCCCGGAGGGCTCCGGGCTCGGACAAAGACTAATGCGGGCCACCTGACCCGCGCGGTCCCGCGCCCGTCCGCGGGCGGGCAATCAGACAGGGTGCGCCGCGTCGCGGATCTCGCCCACGAGCTCCTCGATGACGTCCTCGAGCGTGGCCAGGCCGAGCGTGGCGCCCTCGCTGTCGACCACCCGGGCCATGTGGGCGCCGCGGCGCTGCAGGGTCTCGAGCGCGTCGTGCAGGAGGTCGTCGTCCCGGACCGTCGCGAACGGACGGGTCCACTTGTCCTCGATCACCCGCTGTCGCCGGGTCTCGTCGGTCTCGAGCACGTCCTTGATGTGCAGGTAGCCCACCAGCTCGCCGTCGTCGGCCTGCACCGGGAACCGGCTGAAGCCCGTGCTGGCGCAGAGCGCCTCGACGTCCGCCACGGTCGAGCCGCGGCGCACGGTCGTCAGTGTCTCGGGGGGCATGAGCACGGTCGAGACAGGCTTCTCGGTGAAGCCGAGGGCACCCGCGAGCCGGTCGTACTCCGCCGGCTCGATCAGCCCCTCGCCACGGGACTCCTCGACCAGGGCCGCGACCTCCTCGCGGGTGTACGTCGACGAGACCTCGTCGGTCATCCGCACCCCCATCAGCCGGAGCACCGCGGACGCGATCGCGTTGATGACCACGATCACCGGTCGCAGCACGGTCACGACACCCCAGATCGGCGGGCCGAGGACCAGAGCGGCCCGGTCGGGTCCCGCCAACGCGATGTTCTTGGGGATCATCTCCCCCAGCACGACGTGCAGGTAGACGACGATCGCCAGGGCGACCGCGAACGAGACCGCGTGCATCAACGAGTGCGGCATTCCGGCGGCGTCGAAGAGCGGCTCGAGGAGGTGGGACACCGCCGGCTCGCCCACCGCACCGAGCACCAGCGAGCAGACGGTGATGCCGAGCTGGTTGACCGCGATGACCAGCGACATGTTCTCCATGGCGCGCAACGTGGTGCGGGCCATCCGCGAACCGCTCTCGGCCTTCGGCTCGATCTGGGTGCGGCGCGCGGAGACCAGGGCGAACTCGGCGCCCACGAAGAACGCGTTGCCCAGCAACAGGAGGAGCGCGACGACCAGCGCAGTCCCCCCGCTCATGCGTCGGCCTCCTGTGGCCGCTCCGGCTGGTCGGGCCGATCGGGCTGCTCGGGCCGGCCCGCCTCGGGCATCCGGAGGGTCAGCCGGTCGATGCGCAGGCCGTCCATGTGCTCGACGGTCAGCGTGACCATCCGCTCGCGCGGCCGGTCGTCGTCGTCCTGGCCGGGGTCAGGGACCGGCACCTCGGCGATGTCCCCGGTGCTGGGCACCCGGCCCAGCACCTGCAGCACCAGCCCGGCCACCGTGTCGTAGTCCTCACTCTCCGGCAGCGCGACCCCGGTGAGGTCCTCGACCTCGTCGGGCCGCAGCAGACCGGAGATCACCCATGACCCGTCGCGTCGTCGCTGGGCCTGGTCGCCGAGCCGGTCGTGCTCGTCGGCGATGTCGCCGACGATCTCCTCGATGACGTCCTCCAGCGTGACGATGCCGGCATGGCCGCCGTACTCGTCGAGGACCACCGCCATCTGGAAGCCGTCCTCGCGGAGCAGCGCCAGGAGCGGGTCGAGACGGAGCGTGTCAGGCACCACGATCGGCTTGACCATGAGGTGCTTGACGCGGGTGGTGGCCCGCTCGTGCACGGGCAGTGCGACGGCGTTCTTGACGTGCACCGTGCCCACGACGGTGTCCTCGGCGTCGAGCACCGGGAACCGCGAGTGTCCGGTGTCGCGGGCCAGCTCGATGACCTGCAGCGCGCGGTCGTTCTCCTCCAACGAGACGGTGCGCACCCGAGGGGTCATGATCTCGCCGGCGGTGCGAGAGCCGAACTCCACCGACCGCTCCATCAGCTCGGCGGTGTCGGGGTCCAGGGTGCCGACGGACGCCGAGCGGGCGATCAGCGAAGCGAGCTCGGTCGAGCTCCGGGCGGACCTCAGCTCCTCCTGCGGCTCGATCCCGAGCCGGCGTACGACGGCGTTCGCCGACCCGTTGAGCACCCGGATCGGGCCGCGCACCACTGCGGTGAAGCCGCGCTGGAACCGTTGCGTGGCCCGGGCCACGACCATCGGCTTGGCCAGGGCGAGGTTCTTCGGCACCAGCTCGCCGAAGATCATCGTGACGACGGTCCCGAACAGCAGGCCCACCGCCGCCGCGATCGGCGTGACCCAGCTCTCGGGGACGCCGAGACGGTCGAGCGGCCCGTCGATGATGTCGGAGACCGCAGGCTCCGCCAGGAATCCGATCGCCAGGTTGGTGACCGTGATGCCGACCTGGGCGCCGGAGAGCTGGGTCGAGAGCGACCGGAGCGCCTTCTGGAGCCCGCGGGCGGTCGAGTCGCCCGCGGCGGCGTCTCGCTCGACCTGCGCGCGGTCGACGGTGACGAAGGAGAACTCGGCCGCGACGAAGACCCCGCACGCCGCGACGAGTGCGAGCGCGAGCACGAGCAGCAACAGGGAGGTCGTCACGGTGCCTTGAAGTCTGTCATGCGACCGGCGAGGTGCCGCAGACCCGACTCCCGCCGATCGAGCCCGTCGAGATGTCCGCAGCCCGGACACCCACGCCACCACCGCTCATCGAGCCCGTCGAGATGTCCGCAGCCCGGACACCCACGCCACCACCGCTCATCGAGCCCGTCGAGATGTCCGCAGCCCGGACACCCACGCCACC
>NZ_DASUFR010000171.1:0-16413 GCF_036274455.1 Nocardioides sp.
AGACCTCCGCAGCGAAGACACCCGCGCAGGTCCCAGCACCGGCTCACCAGGCTTCGAGGCTCGGCGCCGGGGCGCCTCGCACCTCAGCCACCGTGGTCGCCAGCCGCCGGTCGAGCCTGTCGAGACCTCCGCAGCGAAGGCACCCGCTGGCCCACCGCTGGTCGAGCCTGTCGAGACCTCCGCAGCGAAGACCCGCTGGCCCACCGCTGGTCGAGCCTGTCGAGACCTCCGCAGCGAAGACACCCACGCAGGTCCCAGCACCGGCTCACCAGGCTTCGAGGCTCGGCGCTTGGGGCGCCTCGCACCTCAGCCACCGTGGTCGCCGGCCGCTGATCGAGCCTGTCGAGACCTCCGCAGCGAAGACACCCGCTGGCCCGCCGCTGGTCGAGCCTGTCGAGACCTCCGCAGCGAAGACACCCGCGCAGGTCCCAGCACCGGCTCACCAGGCTTCGAGGCTCGGCGCCGGGGCGCCTCGCACCTCAGCCACCGTCAGAGCTGCTGGGCGAGGCCCACCACGTGGTCCGGCACCCCCCGGGTGTCCACGAACGTGTAGCCGGGGAGTGCTCCCTCGGTCGGGTAGGTCCAGCCGAACAGCTCCCCGAGGAAAGCCCGGGTGGCGTCCGGGTCGCTCGATCGGATCTCGGCGTGCACGATGGCGTGGCTCATGATGACCTCCGGTTCCACGGGTCACCGGTGTGACCTCACCCCGGTGACGGGCGCGCCGGCCCAGGATCGACAGCGGGAACCACGCCAGTCAGTCCGTCCGGCGTACCCGGTAGTTCAGGTGCAGCACCCGGTCGCCCTGGATGACCACGTCGGCGTCCTCGAGCAGGTGCTGGGCGTCGACGCCACCGAAGTAGCGCCGTCCGCGGCCGAAGACCACGGGGACGACGTCCATCGCGACCTCGTCGACCAGCCCTTCGGCGAGGGCCTGGCCCCCGACGTCGCCGGCGGCGACCGCGACCGCGCGCTCGCCGGCCAGCTCCTCGGCCTTCTTCACCGCCCCGCCCACGTCCGCCACGAAGTGGTACGGCGCCTCCGGGTGCCAGCCCTCGGGCTTGGGACGGTGCGAAACGACGACCACGTGGTCACCGGTCGGCGGCTGTCCGTCCCAGCCGTTCATCAGGTCGAAGAGCCGGCGCCCGATGACCAGGGCGCCGATGCTGCCCCACATCTGGCCGACGTACGACGCAGAGGCCGCGGACATCCCGAACCCGCTGCCCGGGACCGGGGCGGTCTCGCCGTTGAAGTACCAGTCGAACAGCGGACCGATGTCGTCCTGCTCGTCGGCGATGAAGCCGTCGACGCTGACTACGTTGTGCATCAGGACCTTGCTCATCTCGCGCTCCTTCTCGGTGTTTGTCGCACCAGTGCACCCCCGGTCAGCACGGAGCCCAACTGATTCGGAATAGTCTGAATCCATGCCCGTACGTCGCTCGGCGATCCGCTACGTGTTCGGCCGCCACGACCTGCTCCGGACCCGGTTCGCGATCTCGCCGCTGATCGAGCTGACGGCGGCGGCGTACGTGCTGCGGCTGCCCTCCCAGTTCCCGGAGCATCGGCCGTGGGTCGAGGAGGTGGCACCCCGGGTTGCCGGGCTCGAGCTGGGCCTCGTGCACGCCGTGAACCCACTCGGCCGCACCGTCTGGCCGAACTTCGACGCGCCACCCCCGGTGCTGCCGCACCCGCGGATCGAGGACGAGCTCGACCGGGTCGCCGCCACCGACCGGGAGCTGGTCCGGTCCGACATCCGGCGCGGCTATCCCGAGGGAGTGCCTCCGGAGGCGCAGCCGTTCCTCGACGACCCCGCCACCGCGGTGGCCGTCCTGGTCGAGCAGTCCAGGGCCTTGTGGGAGGCGGCACTGGCCCCGTGGTGGCAGCGGATGTCCGCCTTCCTCGAGGGCGAGATCGCGGCCCGGGCCCGACGGCTGGCCACGGTGGGGAGCGAGGCTGCGTTCGCCGGCCTCGACCCGACGCTCACCTGGGACGGCCAGGAGCTGGTCGTCTCCCCGGTGCGGATGGCATCACGCCGGGTCGACCTCGACGGACGCGGCCTGCTCCTCATCCCCTCGGTCCTCGCCTGGGCGGTCTGGCCGCGGGTGGACCCGCCCTGGGAGCCAGCGCTCACCTACCAGCCACCCGGGGTCGGCGACCTGTGGCTCCAGTCCGCCGGGGACGGCGCCCTCGAGGAGCTGGTCGGACGGCGACGCGCGCTGCTGCTGCGCTCCCTCCAGCGGCCGGCGTCCACCCGCACCCTGTCCGCGCGGACCGGCTGGAGCCCGGGCGGGGTCAACAGCCACCTCTCGGTGCTCCGCCGCACCGGTCTCGTCGTACGCCGTCGCGAGGGTCGCGAGGTCGTCTACTCCCGCACCGCGGCCGGCGACGCCCTGGCGTCCGGCTGACCTGGACCTCGGGGCCCGGGACGCCGGGACGTGGTCACCTGCCGGAGTCCTGCGGCGTCCCCCGCATCAGCGCCCAGGCGTCGGCCACCGGGCCGAGGTGCTGGAGCTTGTCGGGGTTGATGACCGAGCGCACGACCTGGATCCGTCCGTCGAGCACGTCGAGCGTCATGACGTTGACGACCTTGCCGCTCGCGTCGCGCACCACCGCGCCCGGTTGGCCGTTGACCTCGTGCCGCTCGAGCTGGATCCCCGTCCCGCCGAACCGCTTCCCCAGTCCGCCGAACATCCGCGCGACGTTGTCGGCGCCCACGACCACGCGCGCCCACTGCGGTGCCTTGCCGCCGCCATCGCCGTACACCTCGACGTCAGCGGCCAGCAGCTCTCGCAGCGCGTCGACGTCGCCGACCGTCATCGCGTCGAAGAAGCGGGCCGCGAGCTCTTCACGCTCGTGCCGGTCCACGTCGAACCGCGGCCGGCCGTCCTCGACCAGGCGGCGGGCCCTCGTGGCCAGCTGCCGGCAGGCCGCCTCGGACTTGCCGATCACCTCGGCGACCTCGGCGAAGGGGAACGCGAACACGTCGTGCAGCACGAAGACCGCGCGCTGCTCGGGCGTCAGCCGCTCGAGCAGCACCAGCGCGGCCATCGAGACGGTGTCGGCCAGCTCCGCGGCGTGCTCCGGATCGGGGTACGCCGTCGACCCGGCGTCGGTGAGCAGCGGCTCGGGCAGCCACTGGCCGACGTAGGTCTCGCGGCGGACCCGCGCCGACCGGAGGGTGTCGATCGAGACCCGGGTCACCACCGCGGCGAGGAACGACTTGAGCGAGATCGGCACCGTCGCGCTGGCCTGGTAGCGCAGCCAGGTCTCCTGGACCGCGTCCTCGGCCTCGCTGACGCTGCCCAGGATCCGGTAGGCGATCGAGAACAGCAGCGGCCGCAGCTCCTCGAACTCCTCGGCACCCACGGGTCAACCCTGCGCCAGGCCGTGCCGGAAGCCCTGCCGCCACGAGGGCCAGCGCAGCTCCCACCCGAGCACCCGCTTGGCGCGGGCGTTGGACGAGCCGCGGGTCCGGGTCAGCATCGACACGGCGACCTCGCCGGCCGCGAGCCGGGCCACCCAGACCGGCAGCCGCATCGGGGGCTTCGCCCCCACGCACTCGGCGAGGTAGGGCAGCCACTCCGAGGCCGGGGCCGGCTCGTCGTCCACGATGTTGAACACTCCCCTGGCCTGCTGCTCCAGCGCCAGCACCGTCGCAGTGGCCGCGTCGTCGAGGTGCACCCACGACATGTACCCGGGGCCGCCGCCGACAAGCGGGAACTGGCGCTTGCGCACCAACGGGAGCATCGGGTCGGACGCGTCGCCGTAGAACCCGCCGTACCTCAGCACCGTGCCGTCCACTTTCTGCACGGCCTCCTCGAGGTAGCGGATGGCGGCCAGCGACTCCCGCTGCGCCTTCGGGGGCTCGGGGTCCAGGGGGTCCTCCTCGTCCTTGACCCACCCGCCGGAGCGGGTGTTGGGCCACCCGGTGTAGCTCTGGGCGACGACGTGCGGGACGCCGCTGGCCTGGGCCGCCGCCAGCAGGTGGTCGAGCCCCTCGGTGCGCAGCCGGTTGGTCAGCGCGAACGACCGGTCGAAGTGCTTCGGGTCGAGGCGGCCGGCCAGCGAGGTCATCTGGTGCACGACGGCGTCCGGCTCCGCCCGCGCGACCGCCTCGCCCACGGCGGCGCTGTCCAGCCCGTCGACGACCACCGCGGACGCGCCCAGCTGCTCGAGACCGGCCGCCTTCGCGGGGCTGGTCGTCGTCGCGGTCACCTGGTGGCCGCGCCCGACCAGCTGCGGGATCAGCCGCGTCCCGACCACACCTGCGCCGCCTGCGATGTAGACGTGCATCGCGCTCACCTCTCGTCTCGACTGTGTCTGTGCCCCCGAGTCGAGACAGCGACCCGAAACGTGACAGCGGCTGCCCGGTCACTCTTCCCAACCCCCGGCCCGAACAGGCACGCTGTAGGCCGGACCCACCGAGGAGGTGCTCCGTGACGACGACTGTCACGCGCTTTCGACTCAGCGCTCGCGCCGTGCCGGGTCCTGCACGGCGGCGAGCGGTTCACGACCGAGGACCAGCAGGGACTCATCACTGAGGACGTGACCTACTCCTGCGGTTGCCAGAGCCACCGCGAGGAGTTCCACGACGGCAGCGTCCACCACCAGGTCGTGGACCACCGCGGCCACGTGCTCGTGGACGAGGAGTTCAGGGGTGAGTGATGACCCCGTGCTTGCCGACCACGACGTCCTCCTGGTGGGCGGTGGCGGGGCCGGTCTCCGGGCAGCCATCGCGATCGCCGAGACCGAGCCGGGGCTCGACGTGGCCGTGGTCTCGAAGGTCTATCCGATGCGCAGCCACACGGTCTCCGCCGAGGGCGGCGCCGCCGGGGTGATCGCCGAGGACGACACCATCGAGGAGCACATCTACGACACGATCTCCGGCAGCGACTGGCTCGGAGACCAGGACGCCATCGAGGCGTTCGTCAACGAGGCACCCCGCGAGCTGCTGCAGCTCGAGCACTGGGGCTGCCCGTGGAGCCGCCAGCCGAACGGCCGCGTGGCCGTGCGCGCCTTCGGCGGCATGAAGCGGATGCGCACCTGGTTCGCCGCGGACAAGACCGGCTTCCACATGCTGCACGCGCTGTTCCAGACGTCCCTGAAGTACACCTCGCTGGCCAGGTACGACGAGTGGTTCGTCACCCGCCTGCTGGTCGACGACGGGCGGGTCCACGGCGTCGTCGCCGTCGAGCTCAGCACCGGCCGGATCCGCGCGATCACCGCCCGGGCGGTCGTCCTCGCCACCGGGGGCTGCGGCAAGGTCTTTCCCTTCACGACCAACGCCAACATCAACACCGGCGACGGCATGGCCCTCGCCTACCGGGCCGGCGCACCCCTCAAGGACATGGAGTTCATCCAGTACCACCCGACCGGCCTGCCGTTCACCGGCATCCTCATCACCGAGGCGGCGCGTGCCGAAGGCGGCTGGCTGGTCAACAAGGACGGCTACCGGTTCCTCCAGGACTACGACCTCGGGACGCCGTCGCCGACGCCGGTGCTGCGCAGCATGGAGCTCGGGCCGCGGGACCGGGTCTCGCAGGCGATCTACCACGAGATCGAGCGCGGCCGGGCCATCGAGTCGCCGTACGGGTCGGTGGTCCACCTCGACCTGCGCCACCTCGGGGAGGAGCTCATCGACTCCCGGATCCCGTTCGTGCGCGAGCTGTGCCTGAAGTACGAGCGGATCGACCCGGTGCACGAGATGATCCCGATCCGCCCGGTGGTGCACTACATGATGGGCGGCGTCCACACCGACATCGACGGGGCGACGCCGATCGCCGGCCTCTATGCCGCGGGCGAGACCGCGTGCGTCAGCATCAACGGGGCCAACCGGCTCGGCTCCAACTCGCTCCCGGAGCTGCTGGTGTTCGGCGCCCGCGCGGGCCGGGCGGCCGCGACGTACGCCGCGAGCGCCGGGCCGGCCCCGGCGTCGGTCACCGCCCAGGCCAACGACGAGGTGCGCCGCCTCGAGCGGCTCCTGGACACGCCACCCGGGGACGACGGGGTCGCCCCCGTCCGGAGCGAGATGCAGCACACGATGGAGGAGGTGGCCGGCATCTATCGCAACGGACCGGCCATGGCGGCCGGCGCGGACCGGCTGCGGGAGCTGCAGCAGCGCGCGACCAAGGTCGGGATCTGGGACACCAGCCGCACCTTCAACACCGAGCTGGTCGCCGCGCTCGAGCTCGCCAACATGCTCGACGTCGCCGAGTGCATGCTGGCCTCCGGCCTGCGCCGTGAGGAGTCGCGCGGCGCGCACCAGCGCACCGACTTCCCCGACCGCGACGACCAGCGGTTCCTCACCCACCACCTCGTCGAGCGGGACGGGGAGGGGTCGCCGCGGGTCTTTGAACTGCCGGTGACGATCACCCGCTGGCCCCCGGGCGAGCGGGTCTATGGGAGGTAGCGGTGGACGAGTCCAACACGGGGTCCGTCACGGGGTCCGTCACGGAGGCCATCACGATGCGGGTGACCAGGTGGCGGCCGGACAAGAACACGCCGCCGGGCACCCAGGACTACGACGTCCCGATGCGCAAGGAGTGGACGGTCCTCGACGGCCTCAACCACATCAAGGACGAGCTGGACCAGACCCTCGCCTTCCGCTGGTCGTGCCGGATGGGCATCTGCGGCAGCTGCGGCATGAACGTCAACGGGGAGCCCCGGCTGACCTGCGCCACGTTCCTTGACGACTACGCACCCGGGCCGGTGCGGGTGGAGCCGCTGGCGAACTTCCCGATCGCTCGCGACCTGGTCGTGGACCTGACCGACTTCATGGAGAAGCTGCCCCGGGTCAAGCCGTGGATCATCCGCGACGACGATGCCGTGCTCGGTGCGGACAGCGAGATCGACGGCGAGTACCTCCAGACGCCGGAGGAGCTCGACGCGTACAAGCAGTTCAGCATGTGCATCAACTGCATGCTCTGCTACGCAGCGTGCCCGGTCTACGGCCTCGACCCCGACTTCATCGGACCGGCGGCTATCGCCCTGGCCGAGCGCTACGACCTCGACTCGCGCGACCAGGGCGCGCGGGAGCGGCTGGACGTGCTGATAGAGCACGAGGGGGTCTGGGGCTGCACGTTCGTCGGCGAGTGCACCCGGGTCTGCCCCAAGCACGTCGACCCGGCGGGCGCCATCCAGAGATACAAGCTCAAGGCCGCCCAGGAGAACGTGAAGGCGTTCCTGCTCCCCCGGGGCCGGCGATGAGCGACCTCACCTGGCGCCGGCCGATCTCCACCTGGTGGTGGCTGCGAAAGCGGACCTACTTCGTGTTCGTGATGCGCGAGCTCAGCTCGCTGTTCGTCGGCTGGTTCGTCGTGTTCCTGCTGCTGCTGGTCCGCGCGGTCGGCCGGGGCGACGCGGCGTACCACGACTTCCTCGACTGGGCCGACTCCCCCGTCGTGATCGCCGTCAACGTGGTCGGCTTCGCGTTCATCCTCCTGCACACGGTGACCTGGTTCGGGGTCACACCGCAGGCGATGGCGCTGCGGGTCCGCGGGAAGCCGGTGCCGGCGCCGGTGGTCATCGCGGGGCAGTACGTCGGGCTCGCGGTCGTCACCGCCTTCATCTGGTGGCTGGTGACCCGATGACCAAGCGGCGGGTGCTGCCCCTGGTCTGGATGGCGTTCAGCGGTGGCGGCGTGACGTCGGCGATGTTCCTGCCGGTGCTGGTGTTCCTGTTCGCCTTCGCGTTCCCGCTCGGCTGGATCGACCCGCCGTCCGGGGAGCACCTGCGGGCGATCCTGGGCAACCCGCTGACCTTCCTGGTGCTGCTCGGGATCTTCACGATCATGCTCGTGCACGCGGCGCACCGGTTCCGCTACACGCTCTATGACGGCCTGCAGCTGAAGTGGAGGTGGCAGATCGCGCTGCTCTGCTACGGCGGCGCGGTCGTCGGTGCCCTCGCGGCCTTCCTCATCCTCGCCACCGCCATGGGCTGAGGCCGCCCGAGCCCTTCACAGCGGCGTCACGCGCAGCTCCGGTGCGGTCGGGTCGTGCGAGGCCTGGTGCAGCCAGCTGTCCTTGCACGGCGTGCAGGCCAGGGCCGTGTGAACTGCGCTGCCACAGCCCTCGACGGCGCAGAGGAAGCTGACGCGACAGGTCGCGCGCCGGCGGCAGCCGCCCTGGCACTCACACTGGCAGCGCGGCCCGCCGAGGAGCGCCCGCTCCAGCGGGTCCTTCGTGGGGTTCGCCGCCCGCGCGGTCGCCTTGCGCTTGTGTGCTGTCCTGCTCGTCATGAGCCCTCCTCGGTCGGATGTGTTCCCGACAAGCTCGTGAGGGGCACCGACAGGTCGACGGCCGTCATCCACAGGCGGCGCAGATCGACGGCGAAGGGGCCGGTCTGTGGATGAGAAGTGGCGCTCTCGGGGCCCGACGCCTGCACGCATGGTGCTAGGCCAGCAGCTCCGCGATCGCGCGCACCTCGTCCGGAGACCGCAGCGAGAGCAGCAGCGTGGTCACCCCGGTCTCCTCCCACTGCGCCACGCGCTCGCGCACCTCGCCGGCGGTGCCGATGATGTGCATGTCGTCGACCAGCTCGTCGGGGATCAGCGCGGTGGCGCGGTCCTTCTCGCCGCTCAGGTAGAGCTTCTGCACCTCGCCGGCGAGCTCCTCATATCCCATCCGGACGAAGACCTGGTTGTGGAAGTTCATCTCCCTGGCGCCCATGCCGCCCATGTAGAGCGCGACCACGGGCCGCAACGCGTCGAGGACCGCGGCCTTCTCCTCGGCGCCGGTGACGACCTGGAGGTGGCAGGTGGCGGCGATCTCGAAGTCGGCGCGGGTGCGGCGAGCGCCTGGACGGGCGAACCCCTCGTCGAGCCACGGCTGGTACATGGGCGCCGACCCCGGGGTGTAGAAGATCGGGATCCAGCCGTCGGCGATCTCGGCGGTCTGCGCGACGTTCTTGGGCCCCTCGGCGCCGAGCCAGATCGGGATGTCCGCGCGGAGCGGGTGCACGATCGGCTTCAGCGGCTTGCCCAGCCCGGTCGCGCCCTCGCCGGTGTAGGGCAGCGGGTGGTGCCGGCCGGGGTTGGTCACGGGCGCCTCCCGGGCGAGCACCTGCCGGATGATGTCGACGACCTCGCGGGTCCGGGCCAGCGGCTTGGCGAACGGCTGGCCGTACCAGCCCTCCACGACCTGCGGCCCGCTCACTCCCATGCCCAGCAGGACCCGGCCGCCGGAGAGATGGTCGAGGGTGAGCGCGTGCATCGCGATCGAGGTCGGCGTACGTCCCGACATCTGGACGATCGAGGTGCCCAACCGCAGCCGGGAGGTCTCGCGGCCCCACCAGGCCAGCGGGGTGAACGCGTCCGAGCCCCACGCCTCGGCGGTGAAGACGGCGTCGAACCCCGACTCCTCGGCAGCCGCGACCAGCTCGCCCACCCCGGACGGTGGCTGTGCCCCCCAGTAGCCGAGCTGCAACCCCAGCTTCATCTGCCCGCCCTTCGAGAGACCTTGAAGGAGATTAGAACGTGTTCTACTTTACGTCCATGTCCCGCACCCTGTCGGCGCCCGTCACCGTAGCGTTCGACTACACGCGGTCGACCGGCCCGGTGCTGGGGCGGTTCCTGTCGGGACTGCGAGACGGCCTCGTGGTCGGCGGCCGGACGTCGGAGGGCACGGTGGTCGTGCCGCCGCCGGAGTTCGACCCGGTCACCCACGCCGCGGTCGACGACTTCGTCGAGGTGGCCGACACCGGGATCGTCACGTCCTGGACCTGGGTCCCCGAGCCGGTCGAGGGCCAGCCCTTCGACCGGCCCTTCGCGTTCGCGCTCGTCTCCCTCGACGGCGCCGACACCCCCCTGCTGCACGCGCTCGATGTCGCCTCGCCGGGCGAGGTCTCGACGGGGATGCGCGTGCGCGTGCGGTGGCGCGAGGAGCGGGTCGGGGCGATCACCGACATCGAGTGCTTCGAGCCGGTTGCAGCGGAGGCGGCGGAGGTCTCGACAGGCTCGACCGGCGGGGCTCGGGAGACGCTGGATCCTGTGACGGGCATCGTCGTGCCGATCGAGCTCGACTACCTCTACGCTGCGAGCCCGGAGGAGTCGTTGTTCTACCGCTCGCTCGCGGAGGGGCGGCTGGTCGGCCAGCGGTGCCCGACGTGCGGCAAGGTCTACATCCCGCCGCGCAGCGCCTGCCCCTCCGACGGGACGCCGACCGCCGAGGAGGTCGAGCTGCCCGACAGCGGCACGGTGACGACGTTCTGCATCGTCAACGTGCCGTTCCTCGGGCAGCGGATCACGCCGCCGTACGTCTCGGCCTACGTCCTGCTCGACGGCGCGGACATCGCCTTCCTGCACCTGATCCTCGACATCCCTGCCGAAAAGGTCCGGATGGGGATGCGGGTCAAGGCGGTGTGGAAGCCGAGGAACGAGTGGGGCACCACGATCGAGAACATCAGCCACTTCGCGCCGACCGGCGAGCCGGACGCGGACTTCGAGACCTACAAGCAGCACCTGTGAGGGGCGTCCGGTGAGAGACGTCGCGGTCGTCGGCTTCGCCCAGCGGCAGTTGGCGCACTTCGACGGGTCGCCGACCTGCGTCGAGCTGCTGGTGCCGCTGTTCGCGGAGTGCTACGAGCAGACCGGCTGGACCAGGCACGACATCGGCTTCTGGTGCTCCGGGTCCTCGGACTACCTGGCCGGCCGCTCGTTCTCCTTCGTCCAGGCCGTCGACGCGATCGGCGTGATGCCGCCGGTCAACGAGTCGCACGTCGAGATGGACCTGGCCTGGGCGATGTACGAGGCCTGGCTCAAGATCCAGACCGGTGAGGTGGACACCGCGCTGGTCTACGCGTTCGGCAAGAGCTCGGCCGGGGTGCTCCGGCGGACGCTCGCCCTGCAGCTCGACCCCTACACGATGACGCCGCTGTGGCCCGACACGGTCTCCCTGGCAGGGCTGCAGGCGCGCGAGGGCATCGACGCGGGGCTGTGGGACGAGCGGGCGATGGCCGAGGTCGCCAATCGGTCGCTGACCGACGCGGAGACGAACGAGTACGCCATCCGCAAGGGCGGCTCGTCGGTGGCTGAGCTGCTGGCCCGCCCGATGTACGCCGATCCGCTGCGCAAGCACGACTGCGCGCCGGTCACCGACGGCGCGGCCGCGCTGGTGATCGCCGCCGAGGACCGGGCGCGCGAGGTGTGCGACCGGCCGGCGTGGATCAGGTCGCTCACGCACGTCGTGGACCCGTTGAGCCTCGGCACCCGGGACCTGACCCGCTCCCCCAGCGCCCGGCAGGCCGCGGCCGCGAGCGATCTCTCCGGTGTCGAGGTGGCTGAGCTGCACGCGCCGTTCAGCCACCAGGAGCTGATCCTGCGCGCCGAGCTCGGGCTTCCCGGCGACGTACGAGTCAACCCGTCCGGCGGCGCGCTGGTGTCGAACCCGATGTTCTCCGCCGGCGGCATCCGGATCGGCGAGGCGGCCCGCCGGATCTGGAGCGGCGAGGCAGACAAGGTCCTGGGCCACGCGACGTCCGGACCGGCGCTGCAACAGAACCTGGTGTGCGTGATGGCCACTGATGGGCAGGGCGAGTGATGGCCAAGCAGCCGGCCGCCGTCATCGGCGTGGGCCAGACCCACCACCGGGCCAAGCGCGAGGACGTCTCGATGGCCGGGCTGTGCCGCGAGGCGATGGACCGGGCGCTCGAGGACGCCGGGATGGGGCTCGACGAGGTCGACGCAGTCGTCGTCGGCAAGGCGCCGGACCTGTTCGAGGGCGTGATGATGCCCGAGCTGTTCCTCGCCGAGGCACTCGGCGCGGCCGGCAAGCCACTGCTCCGCGTGCACACCGCCGGCTCGGTCGGGGGCTCGACGGCGATCGTCGCGGCGTCGCTGGTGCAGGCCGGCGTGCACCGCACGGTGCTCACGGTCGCCTTCGAGAAGCAGTCGGAGTCGAACGCGATGTGGGCGCTGTCGGTGCCCATCCCGTTCAGCATGCCGGTGCACGCCGGGGCCGGCGGCTACTTCGCGCCGCATGTGCGCTCCTACATCCGGCGGTCCGGAGCGCCCGGCCACGTCGGTGCGATCGTCGCGGCGAAGGACCGGCAGAACGCGCTGAAGAATCCCTACGCCCACCTCCGCAACCCCGACACGACCGTCGAGTCGGTGCTCGCCTCGCAGATGCTGTGGGACCCGATCCGCTACGACGAGACCTGCCCGTCCTCCGACGGAGCGTGCGCCCTCGTCATCGCGGCCGAGGACGTCGCGGCCGGCTCGCCGGACCCGGCCTGGATCCACGGCACGGTGATGCGCTCGGAGGCGACCTCGGCCGCCGAGCGCGACCAGGTGAACCCGCAGGCCTCCCGCGACGCCGCAGCGGCGCTCTGGAAGCAGGCCGGCATCATCAGCCCGGTCGACGAGATCGACGTGGCGGAGATCTACGTCCCGTTCTCGTGGTTCGAGCCGATGTGGCTGGAGTCGCTCGGCTTCGCGGCCGAGGGCGAGGGCTGGCGGCTCAGCGAGTCCGGCGCCACCGCGATGGACGGACGCATTCCGGTCAACTGCTCGGGCGGCGTCCTGTCGTCGAACCCGATCGGCGCCTCCGGCATGCTGCGCTTCGGCGAGGCCGCCCTGCAGGTCCGCGGCGCGGCCGGCGAGCACCAGGTCGACGGCGCCCGTCGCGCGCTGGGCCACGCCTACGGCGGCGGCTCGCAGTTCTTCGCGATGTGGGTGGTCGGCTCGGAGAGGCCGGGCACCTGATCGCGCTGGTGGCCGGCGGTCCGGCTCCTCGCGGTCATCCGCCGGCGTCGTGAGCACGTGACCGGGACCTCCAGGTTGCGCAGCAACCGCCCACCCTGGCTCGACACCACCGAGCAGTCGGGCCATACCTTCTAGCCGGTAGCGGCGTACAGGCAGAACGGATGCCCGTCCGGGTCGTAGAGCACCCGCACGTCCTGCTGCGGCTGGAGCTCCGCAAGCACGGCACCGCGCTCCAGGGCGTACGCCGTGGCCTCGACCAGATCGGAGACCTCGAAGTCGAGGTGCATCATCATCTGCTGCTTGTCCGGCGCGTTGGGCCAGACGGGACGGTCGTAGTCCTCCTTGAGGTGGAAGGTGATCCCGGTGATGCCCTCGCCGCTGTCGATCGCCGCCTCGGTGTCGTCCATCTCGTCGGGCTTCCAGAGCTCCCAGCCGAGCAGCTCGGCGTAGAACCGTGCGGCGGCCTTCGGGTCCGGGCTGTCGATGACCACGCCCCACCAGTCGTGGCGCTGCCAGCGGTCCTGGTCCGGTGTGCCTCTACGGCGTCCGCGCATACCGGGCACCCTAGGCGCCCCTGGTCCGTTGGAGGAGGCATGGCCGAGCTTGTCCGCACCAACGACCTGGCACTGATCTCCGCCGTCGAGGGGCTGCTGCAGGAGGCCGGGATCCCCTGCCACGTGGCCGACCGGCACGCCAGCATCATCGACGGGTCCTTGAACTTCCTGAAGATGCGCGTACTCGTCCCGGACGACCGCGAGGCCGAGGCGCGTGAGCTGCTGACCGAGGCCGAGCTCGGCGAGTGGCTCTGGACCTGACCGTTCGCCCTGCGCGAACGGCGCGCCTACCCGGGCGCGTCGCGGCCGGGTCCGGCGTAGCCTCCGTTCATGGGTGAGCTGATCCCGTTCCCGCTGCCGGAGGCCGAGCCGGAGACCACCGAGCGCGAGCCGCTCTGGCGCGAGGCGGTCGGCCAGGAGCTCCGCGACGAGCGCCAGGACAAGGGGCGCACGCTCGCCGACGTGGCCGAGGAGGCCGGCGTCTCGACGCAGTACCTCTCCGAGATCGAGCGCGGCCGCAAGGAGCCCAGCTCCGAGGTGCTCCAGGCGGTGGCCGGGGCCCTCGACCTCCGGCTGGTCGACCTGACCATCCGGATCGCGCGTCGTCTCACCGAGGTGCGCGGGCCGGTCTGCCTGGCCGCCTGACCTCCCGGCTCAGTAGCCGGGGAACACCTTCCGCAGCTCGTCCAGGGTGATGTCACCCGAGACGGACACGTCCGCGGGCGTGAACTCCGGCTTCAGCCGCCCGGCCAGCAAGCGCACGCCGGCCTCGACCGGGCCGTGGAAGATCGCGGTCGCACCGTCGGTGCCGGCCTCGAGCCGGACGCCGTCGTCGGGGTCGAGCACGATCGAGTGGTCACCGAGCGCCACCCGGACCGCGGGCGCGCCCTCGGGCTTGCCCATGAAGCCGACCATGAACGCCAGGGTCTCGCTCAGGTGACGCAGGACCAGCCCGGCGGAGCGCTCCGAGAGCGACGCGGCCGGGTCGAGGCCGGCCTCGACGTCCCAGCCGTGCAGCACGACCTCGTTGAGCCGCATGCCGAGCGCGGCGGCCAGCGGGACCGGCTGCGGCAGGAACCCCAGGTCGACCCGGACCGTGTCGTGCTGCTCCGGGGTCAGCGCCTCGTAGGCCGCGACCAGCCGCTCCTGGGCCTCGACGAAGCCGGCCGCCTGGTCGGCGGGCGCCATCGCGTTCCAGCGGTCCCACACCTCCTGGTCGGGGGGCTGCTCCTCAGGCGCGCCGATGCCGGCCACGAGCGGGTAGCGCCAGATCTCCGAGCCGCTCCCGAGGTGGGAGAGCACGTCGCAGACGCGCCAGTCCTCGGCACCGCTCTGCGCGGCCAGCTGGTCAGCGGAGAGGCCGGCGACCGTGGCGGCCAGCCGGTCGTGGATGGCGCGGAGCTCCGCGATCGAGGCGTCGATGAGCCCGCTGGAGGGTTCGGTCACGGTTCCATCCAACCGGACCGCGGTCCTCATCGTGTCGACGGGTCACGGGAGCAGCAGCATCGAGTCTCCGAACTCGTGCCAGAGGTAGTGCGGCGCGCCGGGCTCGGTGATGTCGGCGTACGCCCGGTCGACCAGCGCCCGCCCGGCCACGGACTCGAGCAGGTCGAGGTGGCTGGCCTCGGGCTCGTGCAGCCCGGTGAGCAGCCCGGAGACCACGCGCGCGGGCCGCGCCGAGGAGAGCACCAGCGAGGTCCAGCCGTCGTACGCCGCAACCTCGCCCTGCGCTGACGCGGCGCTCTCGAGCGCGCGGACCACGGTCGTCCCGACGGCCACGACCCGGCCGCCGGCCGCCTGGGTGAGGTTGACCAGCCGCGCGGTCGGCTCCGGGACCGAGAGCCACTCCGGCTGGGGCGGCTCGTGCGACTCCTGGCTGGCCACCCCGGTGTGCAGCACCAGGGGCGCCACCACGATCCCGAGCGACATCAGGTCGACGAGGACCTCGCGGGACAGCGGCCGGCCGGCACTCGGCATCTCGGCGCTGCCGGGCACCGTGGCATACACGTTCTGCAGGTCCTCGATCGGCCACGCGTGCTGCAGGTACGGGTAGCGGATCGGCGCGCCGTGCCGGCGCAGGTAGGCCACCCGGTCCACGGCCGGCAGGGCCGTGGCCCGCCAGAGCCGGCTCTGACCGGGCGGGTGCGGCTCGGCGACGCGGAGCCGTACGCCGCCCGGCAGCCGCAGCACCTCGCCGGGGTCGGGCACACCCGGGCCGGCGTTGCCCGGGAGCCGCAGCTCGACCACCCAGGCTCCGTCGTCGAGCTCGGCCGACACGTGCAGCCCCCAGGTGCAGCCGTGGCGCTCCACCTCCAGCGCGGACGGCAGGGTCGCGCTGGTGTTCACCACCAGGAGGTCGCCGGGCTCCAGCCACAGCGGCAGCTCCTTGGCCTGCCGGTGGTGAGTGTGGTCCGGGGCGACCACCGCCATCCGGACCTCGTCGCGGGCGAGCCCGCGCGCCTCGGGTGGCGCGGTCGCCTCGCTGCCCGGCGGCAGCGCGAACCGCGGCTCCGCGGCTGCCTGGCTCACGCCGAGGCCCCGATCGGCGACAGCTCCGCGGCCCGGTAGCGGCCGCTCGGGAGCGAGCCCTCGAGCAGCCGGAGCAGGCCGGGTACGGCGGCGGTCGGCTCCGGCCGGTCCGAGATGTCCTCGCCGGGGAACGCGTCCTGGTGCATCTGGGTGCGCATGTCGCCCGGGTCGACGGCGTACACCCGCAGCGCCGGCTCCTCGGCCGCCAGGACCCGGGACGCGTGGTCGAGGCCGGCCTTCGAGGAGCCGTAGCCGCCCCAGGTCTCGTAGGCCTCGACCGAGGCGTCGGACGTCAGGTTCAGCACCACACCACCGGTTGCCCGCAGCTGCGGGAGCAGTGCCGCGGTCAGCGCCACCGGCGCCACCAGGTTCACCTCGAGGATGCGCAGGTAGGTCTCGGTGTCCAGCTGCGCCAGCGGCGGCAGCGGGCTCACCCCCAGCGTGCTGGCGTTGTTGACCAGCGCCCGGGCCCCGCCGAGCTCGGCGGCGACCTCGGCCAGCTCGCGGCGATGGGCCGGGTCGGCCACGTCGCCCGCGATGGCCGGGTGCGGGCCTCCCGGCAGCTGCCGCACCGCCTCGGCCAGGGTCGCCTCGTGCCGCGCGTCCAGGACCAGGGCCCAGCCCCGGCCCGCCAGC
>NZ_DASUFR010000172.1:0-36819 GCF_036274455.1 Nocardioides sp.
GACCTTCCAGACCAGCTTCCCCTCGAAGTCCGTCGCCAGGTTGGTGCTGCCGGAGTAGCCGTTGTACTGGCAGGTGTAGGTGAGCTCGTGCGTCTCGTCGTCGTACGACGTGAGGGTGACCGTGTCGCGGCCGCAGTCGCGACAGTAGGGCCTGTAGGGGAACCTCTCCAGGTCGCCGGCGCCCTCCGGGACGTCGTCGTCGGAGGCCACGGACTCCGCCAGCGCATCCGCCTCCTGCTCGCTCTCGGCGGCGACCGCGACCTTGGTGCGGTGCCTGGCCAGCACGGCTTCGATCTGGTCACGCGCGGCGACCGCCTTGAGCACCGCGTCCCGGTAGTAGCCCGCCTCGTAGCGCTCGGTCTGCGAGACCTCCTCCATGTCGACGCCCATCTCGTGCAGGGCGTCGCGCAGCGGCTGCTTGAAGTGGGCCGCCCACGAGTCGTGGCAGCCCTCGGGGTCGGGCACCTTGGTCAGCGGGCGGCCGATGTGCTCGCTCCACGACTCGTCGACGCCCACCGGCACCTTGCGGAACCGGTCGAAGTCGTCCCAGACGTGCAGGTGCCGGGTGGGCACGCCGCGGCGCCGGAGCTCGTCGGCCACGAAGTGCACGGTCAGGAACTCGCGCAGGTTGCCCAGGTGCACCCGGCCCGACGGGCTCGCACCCGAGGACACCGTCACGATCGAGGCGCCCTCGCCCGCGTGGCGGATCGCGTCGTCGGCGGCACGGGTCACCCAGTCGTGCGGCTCACCGGAGTTCTTGGGCACCCGGAAACGCTACCGGGGCACGACGAGCGAGTACGCCGCGGGCTCGACCCGCCAGGAGCGGTGCCGCTCCGGGCCGTAGATCTCGCCGTCGGCGCTGCACCAGAACTCCTCGCCGGCGACCGTCACCGTGCTCCCGCGCGTGTAGAGCACGTCGTCGCGCTCGGGGTGCCGGCCGGCCACCAGCTTGACGCCGTACCCGAACCGCGCCAGCGGCCCGATCGCCCGCGAGACCATCACGTCGACCCGGCCGTCGCTCGGGTCGGCGTACGGCGTGAGCTCGGTGCCGCCGCCGACGTGGGCGCCGTTGCCGACCGCGACCTGCAGGATCGGCTGGTCGAGGTCGACGAGCACCTCGCCGTCCACCTCGACCCGGACCCGGATGTAGGGCGGATTCACGGCGGCCGAGAGCGCCCCGATCGGGTAGCCGAGCCTCCCGAGGTTGACCTTGCCGACCCCGACGGCGTGGAGGCGCTCCTTCCACTTCGCGCCGCGCCTGCTCGCCTGTGCCCCGGCCCCGGCGTGCACGTTGTTGACCACGACCTCGCCGACCTCGTCGACCACGAGGTCCATCGGCCGGGGGATGCCGTCGACGAGGACGTGGGCGGCCTCCTCGACCTGCAGCGGGATGTCGTTGCTCCGTGCGAAGTCGTTGCCGGTGCCGAGCGGCAGGATCCCGAGTGTCGCGCTCTTGAGGTCGTTGCGTCGGTAGAGCGTGGCGACGACGGCGTGCAGGCTGCCGTCGCCACCGGCCACGACGATCCGCCTGGACCCGGCGCGGTGCAGGGCGCTGTTCAGCTCACCGGGGTTGGAGGTGGCCTGGACCTCGACCGAGGTGTGCGAACGCAGAATCGCCAGTGCCTTCTCCAGCGACTCCTGGTCGGCGGTGCCGGCGGCGCTGTTGGTGATCACGAGGAGGGGATCCATCGCCGGTGACCCTATCCTTAGGACACGTGCCAGCCATCGCGATCATCGGAGCCCAGTGGGGTGACGAGGGCAAGGGCAAGGCGACCGACGTCCTCGGCAGCCGTGTCGACTACGTCGTCAAGTTCAACGGCGGCAACAACGCGGGCCACACGGTGGTCATCGGCGACCAGAAGTACGCCCTCCACCTGCTGCCCAGCGGCATCCTGACCCCCGGCTGCACGCCGGTGATCGGCAACGGCGTCGTGGTCGACCTCGCCGTGCTGTTCGAGGAGATCGACGCCCTCGAGGAGCGCGGCGTCGACACCTCGCTGCTCAAGCTCTCGGCCAACGCCCACGTGATCGCGTCCTACAACCGCACGCTCGACAAGGTGACCGAGCGGTTCCTGGGCTCGCGCCGGCTCGGCACGACCGGCCGCGGGATCGGGCCGACCTACGCCGACAAGATGAACCGGATCGGCATCCGGGTCCAGGACCTCTTCGACGACAAGATCCTGCAAGCAAAGGTCGAGGGCGTCCTCGACCTCAAGGGCCAGATCCTCACCAAGATCTACAACCGCCGCGCCCCGAGCGTGGAGGAGATCGTCGAGGAGCTCGCGTCGTACGCCGACCGCCTGGCGCCCTACGTCTGCGACTCGGGCCTCCTGCTCAACCGGGCGCTCGACCGCGGCGAGACCGTCCTGCTGGAGGCCGGGCAGGCCACACTGCTCGACGTCGACCATGGCACCTACCCGTTCGTCACCTCGTCCTCGGCGACCGCCGGCGGCGCCTGCACGGGCTCGGGCATCCCGCCCAGGCGGCTGGACCGCGTGATCGGGATCGTGAAGGCCTACACCACGCGCGTGGGCGAGGGGCCGTTCCCGACCGAGCTCCACGACAGCTTCGGCGAGCACCTGCGCAAGACCGGCGCCGAGTACGGCACCACCACCGGCCGCTCGCGCCGGTGTGGCTGGTACGACACCGTGATCGCGCGCTACGCCGCCCGGGTCAACGGCGTCTCCGACTTCGTCCTGACCAAGCTCGACGTGCTCACCGGCCTCGAGCAGGTGCCGGTGTGCGTCGCCTACGACGTCGACGGCACCCGCCACGAGGAGATGCCGGTCAACCAGTCCGACTTCCACCACGCCGTGCCGGTCTACGAATACCTCCCCGGCTGGTGGGAGGACATCTCCGAGGCGCGCACGCTCGAGGAGCTGCCGGCCAACGCCCGCGCGTACGTCGCCCGGGTCGAGGAGCTGTCCGGTGCCCGGATCTCCGCGGTCGGGGTCGGGCCCGCGCGCGACGCGACGATCGTCGTCCACGACCTCATCTGAGGCGCTTCGCCCGATCGGGCTGAGCCGGGCGAGCTACGTCGACTGAGCCGTCCGGGTCATTTCTGGCCGGTAGCCGGCTGGTCGGCGGTCAAGGTTTCCCCGAGGCGTCCGGAAACCACATAGGTTTCCGATCCGGTGCGCTCTCAGCACCACCTCTCGGTGACTGACCGAGGGGGTCATCCCTCTCCTCGTAAGGCGTACATGAACATGCCCACGCGACGGCTCAGCCGTCTCAGCGCCACCACTGCAGTCGGCGCACTTGTCACCAGCGGGCTCCTGCTCGCGGCCCCGGCGGCCCACGCCGCCACCGTCCACTTCGTCCGCGGCGACCAGGTCGACGTGTCCGAGACCAGGACCACCGGTCACAACGACTTCCTTGCCGACGGCGTGCACGTCTGGACCGAGGGCGCCGCCACGACCGACAAGGCGGCCGGCTACTTCGACGTCAACCTCCCGCTGGCCGACGTCGGCGAGCCCAGCCTCGGCTGGACCGCCGCGGCCCCGCCGGTCGGCAACCTGAAGCCGTCGGTCCAGCTCAAGACCGACTTCGACGGCGACGGCAACATCGACGGCATCCTCGTCGGCGAGCCCACCTACCAGGACGGCACGCCGCTCTACGGCAACGACTGGTGGCTCAGCAACGGGTCCGACCAGTTCGTGAAGGACGCGGCGCCGTCGCACGCCGGCGGCTCCGGCTCCGACAACCACGGCACCCTGGCTCAGTGGCGGTCGGCGTTCCCCGACGCCCGGGTCATCGAGAGCGGCTGGTCGCTCGGCTCCGGCGTACACGGAGACGGGACCATCACCCACATCTTCCTCGGCAGCGAGCGCTACTACTTCACCACGGCCGCCCAGCCGGAGACGAAGACCAAGTATCGCTCCGAGGTCGACACCCACCTGACCCGCGCGAACGGCCACAACGAGTTCCTGCCGGCCGGTGGCATCCACATCCACACCGACCTGGTCGCGGGCGAGGAGAGCCTCGCGAAGTCGGCGGGCTACTTCGACACCGACCTCCCGCTGGCGGCATCAGGCGCGTCGTTCATCACCTACGACAACACCAGCGCCGCGGACGGCGGACAGGTGCCTGGCCTGCAGCTGGTGACCGACTTCGACAACGACGGCACCGCGGACGGCACGCTGGTCGGCGAGCCGCTCGTTCCCGGCATGTACTGGCTGGCGGCCAAGACCCTCGACGAGGTGCCGGTTGCCAGCTGGCTCAAGGACCTCGCGCCGCGCAAGCCCGGGCTGGACGGTGCGCCCGGCTACTCCGCGGGTGCAGGTACGCCGGCCGAGTGGCGTGCCCAGTTCCCGGACGCACGCATCTTGCGGGCCGGCTGGTCGCTCGGCTCCAACGCCCAGGGCGACGGCATCATCAACGCCGTCACGGTCGGCCTGACCAAGTTCGTCTTCGCGGCCGACCGCGCTCCCGACGCCGCCAACCTTGCGGCGACCACGACCTCCGGCGCGACCGTCCAGATCACGCTGGGGGCGACCGACGCGGACGGTGACACCCTGACCTACTCCTCGTCGGACGGCACCGTGGTGGGCAACAAGCTGACCTACACCGCGCCCAAGGACTTCTCGGGCACCAAGGTCCTCGCCTACAAGGCCACCGACCCCGACGGTCTCTCCGACCAGGGCACGGTGACCGTCACGGTCAACAAGGCCGCCTCGACGACCACGCTGGTCGTCAACCCCGGCAAGATCACCACGAAGAGCCGCCACGTCCGGGCCAAGGTCACCGTGACCTCGGCCGGTGCGGTGGTCGGCGGAACCGTCGACCTGTTCGACGGCCAGACCAAGGTCGGGACCGGCGTCCTCGACGCCAACGGCTTCGTCAAGATCGCGGTGACCTCGAAGCTCACGAAGGGCAAGCACACCTTCGAGGCGGTGTTCGCCGGCACCAACGGCAGCGCCACCTCCAAGGCCTCGGTGGTCGTGAAGGTCAAGAAGGCCAAGAAGAAGAAGTAACCTCGGCCTGACCTCGGTGCCCCGGTCCGTACGGCGGACCGGGGCACCGGCCTGTCCGGGGCCCCGGCCGTCCGCCCACGCACCTGTCACGAGGCGGAACGGCGGTGCACGCGCCGGGCCCCTAGATTGACCGGGTGGCGCGTCCTCCCAGCCCCGAGCAGGCCATCGACCGGCTGCGCCGCGCGTTCGGGGGCCCGGCCGGCCACCGCACGCTGCACGCCAAGGGCCGCTTCTACTCCGGCACGTTCACCGCGACCCCGGAGGCGACGGCGCTGTGCCGGGCCGGCCACCTGGACGGCCGCCCGCACGAGGTGACCGTGCGCTGGTCCAACGCAGCGGGCACGGCGCGCGCTGACGCCAAGCCCGACATCCGCGGGATGGCGGTGAAGTTTTGGCTCGACGACGGCTCGGCCACCGACCTGCTGGGCCAGACCTCGCCCCGGTTCCCGACCGACGACCCCGAGGTCTTCGTGGCGATGACCGAGGCCACCGAGAAGCCGTTGACGCTGCCGCTGTTCCTGGCCACGCACCCGGGCGTGCTGCCGACGGTGGTCGCGAGCCTCAGGGCCGGTGCGGTCGGCAGGCCGGCCAGCTTCGCCGAGGTGACCTTCTACCCGATCCACGCCTACGGCTGGCTCGACGCGGACGGCAACCGGACGTGGGTGCGCTACGCGTTCCGGCCCACCGCCACCAAGGGCGACCGGCCCACCGAGGAGCTCACCGGGCGGGACCGGCTCTTCGACGAGTTGGCCGCCCGGCTCGAGCGCGGCCCGGTCGTCCACGAGGTCTGGGTCCAGGTGGCCGGCGCCGGCGACGACCCGCACTCCGCGACGTCGGTGTGGAAGGGCGCACGCGAGCTGCTGGCCGGTCGCATCGAGGTCACCGCCCCGGTCGACGACCCCGAGGGCGGCCCGATGAGCAGCACGCCGACCGTCTTCGACCCCAGCCGCGTGGTGGACGGCATCGAGCTCTCCGACGACCCGATCCTGCGCTACCGGCCCGGCGCCTACACCGAGTCGGTGGCCCGGCGTACGACCTCCTAGTGTTCGGCTGGTGAAGACCCTCGTCATCGGGACCGGCGGTCGTGAGCACGCGCTGGCGCGGGCGCTGGCGCGCGACCCCGGGGTGAGCGAGGTGCACGCGGCGCCGGGCAATCCCGGCGTCGCCACCGTCGCCACCCTCCACGACGTCGATCCCCTCGACGGGCCGGCGGTGGCGGCCCTGGCCGCCTCGCTGGGTGTCGACCTGGTCGTGGTCGGCCCGGAGGCCCCGCTCGTGGCGGGGGTTGCGGACGCCGTGCGCGCCGCAGGCATGGCGGCCTTCGGCCCGAGCGCCGAGGCGGCCCGGCTCGAGGGCTCCAAGGCGTTCGCGAAGGAGGTGATGGACGCCGCCGGTGTACCGACCGCGCGCGCCTTCGTCTGCACCACACCTGCGGAGGCCGCCTCCGCGCTCGACGAGCTGGGGGCGCCGTACGTCGTCAAGGACGACGGCCTGGCCGCCGGCAAGGGCGTCGTCGTGACGACGGACCGCGCCGAGGCGGTCGCCCACGCCGCGTCCTGCGAGCGCGTGGTGGTCGAGGAGTACCTCGACGGCCCCGAGGTCTCGGTGTTCGCGATCACCGACGGCACCACGGTCCGCCCGCTCCAGCCGGCCCAGGACTTCAAGCGCATCCACGACGGCGACCAGGGGCCGAACACCGGCGGCATGGGTGCCTACACACCGCTCCCGTGGGTGCCGGCCGACCTCGTCGACGACGTGCTGACGACGGTGCTGCAGCCGACGGTGGACGAGCTGGCCCGGCGCGGTACGCCGTTCGCAGGGCTGCTCTACGCCGGACTCGCACTGACCTCGCGCGGGGTGAAGGTGGTGGAGTTCAACGCGCGTTTCGGAGACCCCGAGGCCCAGCCGCTGCTCGCAGTGCTCGAGTCACCGCTCGGGGAGCTGCTGATGGCGGCCGCGACCGGCCGGCTGGCCGACGTGGCGCCGCCGGTGTTCGCCGGCGGCGCCGCCGTCGCCGTGGTCATGGCCAGCCGCGGCTACCCGGTCTCCTCGTCGTCGGGAGACGTGATCACCGGCATCGACGCGGCCGAGGCGCTGGACGGCGTACAGGTGGACCAGGCGGGCACCGCGATTCGCGACGGTGACCTGGTGACCGCCGGCGGCCGGGTGCTGGCCGTGATCGGCACCGGTCCCGACGTGGCTGCGGCGCGCGCGGCGGCGTACGCCGGCGTCGCCGAGATCTCCTTCGACGGCGCCCAGTACCGGAGCGACATCGCCGCCCACGTGACCTGAGCCCGGCTGACTGAGCCGGGGTCCAGGCCGGCTTCTGTGCGGAGTCATCCGGTTCTGTGCCGAGATCTCGGCACAGAAGCTCAGGGGTCACCGGATATCCGGGGACCCCGACGCTTCCGTGGGTGGCCGAGCGACCACTCCCGGCAGCGGTGACCTTTCAACCGGTCTGGGCCGCCCACGGGTTCACCGACCACCGGCGCCTCGGCGTGTCCCGCAGACATGTCGAAGTGGCGGTGGGTGGTCAACCACGCTGGGCCAGGCTGCGGTTGATCGGTCACCGCTGCCTAGGGCCGCGCATGGCCCGGGCGCCGAAGGCATCCTTGACGGCGAGACGCGATCCGGTAGGCGCGCGGGCACCCACGGATCAGTCACCAGAGCCGGATATCCGGTGACCGCGACGGCTGCGCGAGAATGGACCCGTGACCGTTCCCAACGTCCTGGCGACGCGCTACGCGAGCGCCGAGCTGGCCGAGATCTGGTCGCCCGAGCACAAGATCGTGCTCGAGCGGCGGCTGTGGATCGCGGTCCTCGAGGCGCAGCGAGACCTCGGCGTGGACGTGCCCGAGGGGGTGGTCGAGGCCTACCAGGACGTCGTCGACCTCGGCGAGAAGGCGGTCGACCTCGACTCGATCGCGGCCCGCGAGCGGGTCACCCGCCACGACGTGAAGGCGCGGATCGAGGAGTTCTCCGCGCTGGCCGGCCACGAGCACATCCACAAGGGGATGACCAGCCGCGACCTCACCGAGAACGTCGAGCAGCTCCAGGTCCGCCGGTCGCTCGAGCTGCTGCGCGACCGCACGGTCGCGGCGCTGGCCCGGCTCGCCCGGTTGGCGACCGAGCACCAGACGCTGGTCATGGCCGGGCGGAGCCACAACGTGGCCGCGCAGGCGACGACACTCGGCAAGCGGTTCGCCACGGTGGCGGACGAGCTGCTGGTCGGGCTGCAGCGGCTCGAGGAGCTGCTGGCGCGCTACCCGCTGCGCGGCATCAAGGGACCGATGGGCACCGGCCAGGACATGCTCGACCTCCTCGGCGGCGACGCGGCGAAGCTGGCGGAGCTCGAGCAGCGGGTGGCCCGCCACCTCGGCTTCGACCACGTGCTGACCAGCGTCGGGCAGGTCTACCCGCGCTCGCTCGACTTCGACGCCGTCTCGGCGCTCGTGCAGCTCGTGTCGGCGCCGTCCAACCTGGCGACCACGATCCGGCTGATGGCCGGGCAGGAGCTGGTCACCGAGGGGTTCGTCGAGGGCCAGGTCGGCTCCTCGGCGATGCCGCACAAGATGAACACCCGCTCCTGCGAGCGCGTCAACGGCCTCGCCGTCGTACTCCGGGGCCACCTGTCGATGGTCAGCGAGCTGGTCGGCGACCAGTGGAACGAGGGTGACGTCTCCGACTCGGTCGTACGCCGGGTGGCCCTGCCCGACGCGTTCTTCGCCGCCGACGGGCTCTTCGAGACCTTCCTCACCGTCCTCGACGAGTTCGGGGTGTTCCCCGCCGTCGTCCAGCGCGAGCTCGAGCGCTACCTGCCGTTCCTGGCGACGACCAAGGTGCTGATGGCCGCGGTCCGCAACGGCGTGGGCCGCGAGGTCGCCCACGAGGCGATCAAGGAGGCCGCGGTGGGCGTGGCCCTCGAGATGCGCCAGGGCGCGGCCGCCAACGACGTGCTGGCCCGGCTGGCCGCCGACCCCAGGCTCGGCCTGACCGCGGAGCAGCTCGACACCCTCGTCGCCGAGCCGATCACGTTCACCGGCGCGGCCGTGCCCCAGACCGAGGAGGTCGTGCGCCGGGTCGGCGAGGTCGTCGCGCGCCACCCCGAGGCCGCGGCGTACGTCCCCGGCGCGATTCTCTAGAAGTCGGCTGCAACAGATGACCCGCTCCCGGACATCTGAGTGACGTGGCCCTCTCCCTCGACGAACGCGAGCGTGAGTTCCGCGCCCTCTACGCGGCCCACTTCGACGCGGTGCTCGGGTTCGCCCTGCGCCGCGTGGACCGTCCCGAGGACGCGGGTGACGTCACGGCCGACACGTTCCTCGTCGCGTGGAGGCGTCTGACGCACGCGCCGCACGGCCCCGAGCTGCGCCCGTGGCTGTACGGCGTGGCGCGGCGGGTGCTCGCGAACCATCGTCGAGGCGAGAGGCGCCGCACCGCGCTGGGCCAGAAGCTGGGGGAGCGGTTGCGGCGCGAGCTGAGCGCCCGCGTTCCGGACACCAGCGACGACGTCGTCCAGCGCGCCGACGTGACCGCGGCGATGCGCCGGCTCAGCGCGCGCGACCAGGAGGTGCTCGAGCTGCACCTCTGGGAGGGGCTCGAGTCCCGCGAGATCGCCGAGGTGCTCGGGCTGACCACGGCCGTCGTACGCCCCCGCCTGTCCCGGGCCCGGTCCCGGCTTCGCGAGCTGCTCGGCGACGAATCGTGCAACGTCCTCGCGCCCCCCGGACATCACCTCTCCGACAGACCGACCGAGCTCACCCGGAAGGAGCGGTGACGGCGATGATCCCCAAGCTGACCGACGACGCGATCTCTCGGCTGCCGCTCGAGGCCGGGCGGGCCGAGCTCCTGGAGGAGATCATGAGCACCGTCGCCCCGGACCGCCACCACGACGACCTCGCCGAGCCCGGCCCCGTCCGGGGCCACCGCCGGACCCGCTGGCTGGTGCCGCTGGCCGTCGCGGCCGCGGTGGCCGGCGTGGCCAGCGCCCCGCTCTGGTGGGGCGGACCGGGCCAGGACCGCGCGCCGGAGGTCTCCTACCAGTCCGCCCCCGACTCGCCCGGGACCGGCTACCGCGCGGTGCTCACCGCACCTGGCTGGACGGTCGCGGCCGTGGAGGAGGACTCGAAGTACGGCGGCGAGGTCGACTACGAGAAGGGCGACCAGCAGCTCCAGATCACCTGGTACCCGGACAAGACCTACCAGGACTACCTGCTGGACCGGTCCTACATCGAGGACCCCGACCACCCGACCGACGGCGTTCCGGTCCAGGTCCTCGGGCTCGCCGGGCACCGGTGGGCCTACACCGCCGACGACCACACGGTCATGCGCGAGCCGGACCAGGGCCACTGGATGGAGATCCGCGGCACCGGCATGGACCTCGACGCCTACACGGCGCTCCTGGGCCGGCTCCGGCTCGTCTCCCTCCCGGAGCTGGAGTCCTCGCTGCCTGGGAGGTTCGTCTCGAAGGCCGAGCGCCCCGAGGCCGTGCAGAAGATCCTCGACGGGATCGAGGGCGCCACCGACGCGACCGTCCCGGCCGGCACCACGCTCGACACGCGCTCGGAGGAGTCCGACCCCTACCAGCTCGGGGCGGACATCGCCGGGCAGTACGCCTGCGCGTGGATCGCGGAGTACGCCGATGCGCAGGCAGCGGGCGACCAGGGCCGCGCCGACGAGGCCGCGAGGGTCATGGGGACCTCGCGGCAGTGGCCGGTGCTGCGGCAGATGAACCCCGACGGCGACTACCCGGAGGTGGTCTGGGACTACGCCGACGACCTGGCCGACGGCCAGGTCCCGGACGGCTATGAGGACGGCCTGGGCTGCACCTCGGGCACACCGAGCGGTTAGGCGAGGCGGTCGGCGAGGCGGTCGGCGAGGCGCAGCTGCTCGACGCTGTCGAGCAGCCGCGCCTCCTCCTCGCCGGTGAGCGGTACCGCCAGCTCCTGGAGCCGGTCGCGCAGCTCAGCCACCGCGATCTCGCGATGCTCCGTGGGCTCGCCCGCCCGTCGCACCGTCAGCGTGCGGTGGGTGAGCGAGACATGGGCGCCGTCGACGTGCTTGGTGAGCATCAACAGGTGCCGGAAGTGCGAGGCCGGGTAGGTGCTGGTGTAGTGGTGGCCCGACACGAGGTCCGGCGGCTGCACCGGGAGCTCGTCGTGGGTGTGCATCAGCTCCCACACCCCGTCGCGCCACCGGCTCAGCTCCCAGGCCGGCACCTCGCCGGCCCGGACCTCGCGCAGCCGGTAGGACCAGCCGCGGAAGTCGTCGGTGGCGCCGTCGGCCAGGGGCAGGGGCCGGAGCAGGCTCATCCCGAAGCCGGGGTCGGCCAGCAACAGGTCGCCGGTCTCGGCGTCGGGATCGCGGACCACGACCACGCAGTGCGTGCGCGCGGTCGTCTCCGGCGGGCCGACCCGGCCCAGCCGCCGGGTGACGTCGTACCCCAGCCGCTCGAGCACGGCAGCGAACAGCGTCGCGTGCTCGAAGCAGTAGCCGCCGCGACCGCGGCCCACGAACTTGCCCTGCACCTGCTCCAGCCCGACTCCCGGGTGCTGGTCCAGGAGCACGTCGATGTTGTCGAAGGTGAACGTGCGGACGTGCGCCTCGTGGAGCGCGTCGAGCGCGGCGCGCGAGGGCGGCAACGCGTCCTCGCCGACCCGGGCCAGGTAGCCGTCGAGGTCGAGCGTCTGGACGTTCCAGAGGTCGGACGAGGTGGGCGCGGAGGTCATGCCGCATTCTGTTGCCGGAGCGCCCGCACCGCCATCAGCAGGGCCGGCGCGAGCAGGACGAGCCCGGTGGCCAGCGCCAGCCGCAGCGACGTCTCGGGGTCCGAGGCGAGGCCGTACGCCGTCACCAGCAGCGCCGCGCCGATCGAGGCGCCGATCCGCTGCCCGGTCTGCAGCGCGCCACCGGCCGCTCCCCCCATCCGGGGCGGCACCTCGGACAGGGTCAGCGTGATGTTCGGGGAGATGACCGCGCCGCCGCCCAGCCCGGCCAGGAACAGCGTCGGCACGGACCAGGGCCAGAACGGGTCGCGGCCGGGCGCCAGCAGGAGGAACAGCAGCGTCCCGGCCATCATGACCACGATGGCACCCACGGTGAGCTGCCGGCCGAGGTCGGACACGTAGCGCCCGGCCAGCGGCGAGCTCACGGCCGACCCGACCGCGAACGGGATGATCAGCAGCCCGGCCTGCAGGGGGGTGTAGGAGCGGCCCTCCTGGAGGTAGATCGAGGTGACGAGCACCAGCCCGGTGAAGCCGGTGAAGTAGAGAGTCCCGATGACCAGCCCGCTGACGTACCCGGGCAGCGTGCGCAGCAGCTCGATGTCGAGCAGCGGAGGTCGTCCGCGCTCCTTCACGCGGAGCTCCCAGCGCGCGAACCCGAACGCCAGCACGGGGACCAGCACGAGCAGCAGCAGCGGCAGGTAGGCCCCGCGCTCGACCTGGACCACCGGGAAGAGCAGGGTCAGTACGGTCAGCCCGAGCAGCAGGGCCCCGACGACGTCGATCCGGGCGCCACGCTCGACCCGGTCGGGGTGGCGCCGCGGCACCAGCCGCGCGACCGCCACCATCGCCGCCAGCCCGATCGGCAGGTTGACGAGGAACAGCCACCGCCAGCCGGACTCCTCGCCGGCGACCGCGATGATCACGCCGCCCAGGACCGGGCCGACCGCCGACGCGGTGGACACCGTGAACCCGAACAGTCCGAAGGCGCGGGCCCGCTCCCGGCCGCGGAACAGCTGCTGGATCAGGCCGGAGTTCTGCGGCGTCAGCAGCCCGGCCGCGGCCCCCTGGAGCAACCGCGCCAGCACGACGAGGGCGGCGGTGGGCGCCAGGCCGACCCCCGCGGAGGTGGCGACGAACCCGGCGAGGCCGACCAGCATCATCCGGCGGCGGCCGAAGGCGTCGCCCAGCCGGCCGCCCGCGACGAGCGTCAGGCCGAAGGCCAGCGCATACCCCGACACCACCCACTGGATCGTGGCCGAGGAGGCGTGCAGCCCGGCCCGCATCGACGGGATCGCGACGTTGACGATCGAGATGTCGAGCAGCGACATGGAGCCGACGGCCAGGGAGACGCCGAGGATCCGCCACCGGTGCGGGTGCGGCTCGTAGTCCCCGGCGGAGCCCTCCCCGTCGCCGGGGATGTCGACCGCGTGCTCCGTCACGGGACAACAGTGCCCAACCGCGCCGCGCCGGCGGCCGACCTGCCCGCTTGTAGGTTGAATGCCATGAACACCTTCCGGACCGACGGAGCCGACGGAGCCGGGCGCCCGGAGATGGTCGACTGGGACCTCGCGGTGCGCATCGGGGGCCGGCTGGCCGGAGACGGGCCCAGTGTCGGCCGGGACGAGGTGTCGGCCATCGTCGACGAGCTGCGAGCGGGCGCGGCGCGGTCCACGGGGCTGGTGCGGGAGTTCACCGGCCTGGTGGCCGCCGACGCCGACGCCGACGCCGGGGCCGGTGCGCCGGTGCTGGTGGTCGACCGGGCCAGCTGGGTGCAGGCGAACGCCGACGCGTTCGCGACGCTGCTGGGGCCGGTCGTCGACAAGCTCACCGAGAAGAAGGCGCCCTCGGGCCTCGCGGCCGCGGTGGGCTCCCGGATCACCGGAGCCGAGGTGGGCGGCGTACTCGGCTTCCTGGGCTCGAAGGTCCTCGGCCAGTTCGACCCGTTCCACGAGCCCGCGGGCCGGCTGCTCCTCGTGGCGCCCAACATCGTCCACGTCGAACGTGAGATCGATGCCGACCCGCACGACTTCCGGCTCTGGGTCTGCCTGCACGAGGAGACCCACCGCGTCCAGTTCACCGCGGTGCCGTGGATGCGCGAGCACATGTTCACCCAGATCCAGCGGTTCGCCGAGACCATGGAGCCGGGCAGCCTGCTCGAGGACGGGCTCAGCCGGGTCCTCGACGGGCTCAAGAACGCTCGCTCGGGCGGGAGCCTGCTCGACATGGTCGGTACGCCGGAGCAGAAGGCCCTGCTCGACGGCCTGACCGGCGTGATGTCGCTGCTCGAGGGGCACGCCGACGTGGTCATGGACGGCGTGGGCCCCACCGTCATCCCGTCCGTGGCCAAGATCCGGGCCAGGTTCAACGAGCGGCGCAAGGGCGTGGGCGTGCTCGACCGGCTGCTGCGCCGCGTGCTCGGCCTCGACGCCAAGATGGCGCAGTACCGCGACGGCGCCGTCTTCGTCCGCTCGGTCATCGACAAGGCCGGGATGAGCGGCTTCAACGTGGTCTGGGAGCAGGCCGAGCACCTGCCTTCCCGCGCCGAGATCACCGACCCCGACGCCTGGATGGCGCGCGTCCTGCGGACCTGACCGTGGGCGTCGCGCGCGCATGTAACTCTGTGTTCGTGCATCTGGACCAGTGTTCTGACACCGGTGTAGACGACGTAACACGGAGTTACATGGGGTGCAGGGTGAGGTGCGAGAGCCGATGAGCCTCCACCCCTCCCTGGCCGCGGTGCGGGGCGCCGTACGCCGGACGCTGGCCGAAATCGCGGCCGCACAGCCGCACGGGCGGCTCGCGCCGGACGCGGCCGTGCTCGTCGCGTGCTCGGGTGGGCCGGACTCGCTGGCCCTCCTCTCCGCGACGGTGTTCGAGGGGCACCGGCACGGCTTCCGCGTGATCGGGGTGACCGTCGACCACGGGCTCCAGGAGGAGTCCGCCGCCCATGCCGCCCACGTCGTCGAGCAGATGGCCGGACTCGGGGTCGACGAGACCGCGTCGGCGCGGGTCCAGGTGAGCGGCGGCCGGGGGCCGGAGGCGGCCGCCAGGGAGGCCCGCTATGCCGTCCTCGACGAGATGGCCCAGCACTACGGCGCGCTCGGGGTGCTGCTCGGCCACACCATGGACGACCAGGCCGAGACCGTGCTGCTCGGGCTCACCCGCGGCTCCGGGGGCCGGTCGCTGGCCGGGATGCGGCGCCGGTTCGGCGTCTACCGGCGACCGCTCCTCGACGTCACCCGCGCCGACACGGTCACCGCGTGCCAGGTCGAGGGGATCACGTACTGGAACGACCCCCACAACATCGACTCCGCCTACCCGCGGGTGCGAGTACGCCGCAAGGTGCTGCCGGTGCTGGAGGACGAGCTCGGACCCGGAGTGGCCCGCACCCTGGCCCGGACGGCCGACCAGCTCCGTGCCGACATGGAGCTGCTCGACCAGCTCGCGCAGACGGCCCACGACGACCTGCGCGACCCCGACGGCCTCGAGGTCAAGGCCCTGGCCGACCTCCCGCTCGCCACCCGCAACCGAGTGCTCCGGCTGGCCGCGCTCGAAGCCGGCGCGATCGACTCCGAGCTGTTCCACGTGCACGTCGTGGCGCTCGGGCAGCTCGTCGCCTCGCGCCGCGGAGGGGCCGAGGTGCAGCTCCCCGGCCACGTGACGGCGTACCTCTCCTCCGGAGGTGAGGACGGCCGACTGCTCTTCCGGCCCACGGCTGTGCAAGGCTGACCGCCATGGACGCTGCCGACGTCGAATCCGACCTCGTCAAGGTTCTCTACACCGAGGCCCAGATCCAGGAGCGGCTCGGTGAGCTGGCCAAGGAGATCGAGGCCGACTACCAGGGCAAGGACCTGCTCATCGTGGGCATCCTCCGGGGCGCGGTGATGGTCATGGCCGACCTGGCCAGGTCGTTCTCCCGCAACGTCGAGATGGACTGGATGGCGATCTCGTCCTACGGCTCGGGCACCAAGTCCTCGGGCGTGGTGCGCATCCTCAAGGACCTCGACACCGACATCACCGGTCGTGACGTGATCATCGTCGACGAGATCATCGACACCGGGCTCACCCTGTCCTGGCTGACCTCCAACCTGGGCTCCCGCGACCCGGCCTCGGTCGAGATCTGCACACTGCTCCGCAAGCCCGAGGCGCTCACCATGCCCGTCGACGTGAGGTACGTCGGCTGGGACATCCCCAACGAGTTCGTCGTCGGCTACGGCCTCGACTACCGCGAGCGCTACCGCAACCTGCGCGACATCGGGACCCTCGCCCCGCACGTCTACGGTGCGTGAACCCGAGGAGTTCCGTCGGCTGGCCGACGGAACTGGTGCCGGGACGACGAAGGTTTGCCGTTCAACCGAGAGGTTCGTCGGCCAGCCGACGGAACTCCACCCCGGTCGCGGGACTGAGCAGAGCCTGAGGATCCGTCCTCCCTGAGCGAACGGTGCCCGTTCGACTCGCTCGATCCTGTGACACCTGAGACACTGGAGATTGCGGCTGGTCTGTACCGTCGTGGGTTCACCCTTGTCCGTCGTTGAGAGAAGTCAGTGAAGCGCATCTTCAGAGGTCCACTCATCTGGATCGTCGTCGCGGTGGTCGGCGTGCTCATCGCCATGCAGTTCCTGATCAACTCCGGCGGCGGCGACGAGATCAGCTCCTCACAGATGAATGCCTACATCGCCAGCGGTGAGGTCAAGGACATCACCTTCGTCGACGGCGACCAGGTCATCAAGGCCACCCTCGACGACAGCGTCGACCGCGACGGCGGGCGCAACGTCACCACCAAGTACCTCTCCGGCACCCAGGGCGACATCTACCGGGCCGCGCAGAAGCAGGCCAAAGAAGGCAACATCGACAAGGTCTCGGTCGAGGTCTCCCGGCCCGGGCTGCTGAGCTCGTTCATCTTCAGCTTCCTGCCGATCATCCTGCTGGTGGTGCTCTTCCTCTGGCTGATGAACTCCATGCAGGGCGGTGGCGGCCGAGGGGTCATGCAGTTCGCCAAGTCCAAGGCGAAGCTGATCTCGAAGGACATGCCCAAGACCACGTTCTCCGACGTGGCCGGCTGCGACGAGGCGATCGAGGAGCTCGGCGAGATCAAGGAGTTCCTGCAGGAGCCCGCGAAGTTCCAGGCCGTCGGCGCCAAGATCCCCAAGGGCGTGCTGCTGTACGGCGCCCCCGGCACCGGCAAGACCCTGCTGGCCCGTGCCGTGGCCGGCGAGGCCGGCGTGCCGTTCTACTCGATCTCCGGCTCGGATTTCGTCGAGATGTTCGTCGGCGTCGGTGCCTCCCGGGTCCGTGACCTGTTCGAGCAGGCCAAGGAGAACGCCCCGGCGATCGTCTTCATCGACGAGATCGACGCCGTCGGCCGCCACCGCGGCACCGGCATGGGCGGCGGCCACGACGAGCGCGAGCAGACCCTCAACCAGCTGCTGGTCGAGATGGACGGCTTCGACGTCCGCGGCGGCGTGATCCTGATCGCAGCCACCAACCGCCCCGACGTGCTCGACCCCGCGCTGCTGCGCCCGGGCCGGTTCGACCGCCAGATCCAGGTCGACGCGCCCGACCTGGCGGGCCGCGAGGCGATCCTCAAAGTGCACGCGCGCGGCAAGCCGCTGGCGCCGGACGTGAACCTCACCGCGGTGGCCCGGCGTACGCCGGGCTTCAGCGGCGCCGACCTGGCCAACGTCCTCAACGAGGCCGCCCTGCTCACCGCGCGCGGCAACCAGAAGATGATCTCGATGGTCACCCTCGACGAGGCCATCGACCGCGTCATCGCCGGCCCGCAGCGCCGCACCCGCCTGATGAGCGAGAAGGAGAAGCTCATCACGGCCTACCACGAGGGCGGCCACGCCCTGGTCGCGGCGGCGCTGCCGGGCAACGACCCGGTGCACAAGGTGACGATCCTCCCGCGCGGGCGGGCGCTGGGCTACACGATGGTGCTCCCGGACTCCGACAAGTACTCCCAGCCGCGCTCCCAGATGCTCGACCAGCTGGCCTACATGATGGGCGGCCGGGCGGCCGAGGAGATGGTCTTCCACGACCCGACCACCGGCGCGGGCAACGACATCGAGAAGGCCACCTCGGTGGCCCGGGCGATGGTGACCCAGTTCGGCATGACCGAGCGGCTCGGTGCGATCAAGCTCGGCGAGTCCAACTCCGAGCCGTTCCTCGGCCGCGACCTCGGCCACTCCCGCAACTACTCCGAGGAGATCGCTGCGATCGTCGACGAGGAGACCAAGAAGCTCCTCGCGAACGCCCACCAGGAGGCCTTCGACATCCTCGAGGAGAACCGCGACGTCCTCGACGCGCTGGTCCTCGAGCTCCTCGACAAGGAGACGCTCGACAAGGAGCAGATCGCCAAGGTCTTCGAGCCGCTGCGGCGGCGTCCCGAGCGCCCGGCATGGACCGGCTCGCCCGACCGCAAGCCGTCCACCATCCCGGCCGTCGAGATCCCCGAGGAGATCCGCCGACGGGCCGCGGTCAACGGCCACGGCGCCAACGGCCGCAACGGCTCCTCACCGGACTCCGACACCGAAGAGGGCGGCGTGGTGGTCACCCCGCCGGGTGCGGGCGGCGACGTGCACGGGAGCCCGCCCGTGGGCGGCGGCGTCGAGCCCCCGGTCCCGCCGGGCCCCGGCTCGGCCGGGACCGCGTGACCCACGGCGGCCGTCGGCCGGACGACGTACCCGCGTTCGACCACGCCCGCGCCGAGGCGGCGGTCCGCGAGCTGCTGCTCGCGATCGGGGAGGACCCAGACCGCGAGGGGCTGCGGGAGACGCCGGGCCGGGTGGCCCGCGCCTACCAGGAGCTGACCGCCGGCATGCACCTGGCCCCCGAGGACGTCCTGACCACGGTCTTCGCCCTCGACCACGACGAGCTGGTGCTGGTCCGCGACATCGAGCTGTGGTCGATGTGCGAGCACCACCTCGTGCCGTTCACCGGCGTCGCCCACGTCGGCTACATCCCGTCGGAGACCGGCAAGGTCACCGGGCTGTCCAAGCTGGCCCGGCTGGTCGACGTCTACGCCAAGCGCCCGCAGGTCCAGGAGCGGCTCACGACCCAGGTCGCCGACGCCCTCATGGAGATCCTCGAGGCCCGCGGCGTGATCGTCGTCATCGAGGCCGAGCACCTCTGCATGACCATGCGCGGGGTCAAGAAGGCCGGCGCCCGCACGATCACCTCCGCGGTGCGCGGCAGCTTCCGCTCCAACGCCACCACCCGCGCCGAGGCGATGGCGCTGATCCACCGGAGCAGCTGAGCTCCCGGGCCCGGGTGGCGGTGGGACAGCAACCGTCGTCCCCGGGGATGAACGTTGCCAGCCCACCGCCACCCAGGGCTTCCCATCCCTCCAAGACGCCGGCCGGCGCGATGGAGCAGGCTGGGGCCATGACGCTGTACGACGCCATCGGGGGAGGCGCGGGAGCACACGCGCTCGCCCACCACTGGCACGAGCGGGTGCTCGCCGACCCGGTGGTCAGCCACGCCTTCCACCACGGCTTCCGGGAGGACCACACCGAGCGGCTGGCCGCCTACTGGGCCGAGGCGCTGGGCGGGCCCCCGACGTTCTCGCAGACGATGGGCACCGAGTCGGAGGTCGTGCGGATCCACAGCGGCAACGGGCCGCACGATGAGATGGACCGGCGGGCCGTCGAGTGCTTCGCGCTCGCGCTCCAGGACGCCGGAGTCCCGGCCGAGCACCACGCGCGGCTGGTCGAGTGGTTCCGGGACGCCAACGACTACGTCAACCACCACTACGAGTCGCCCGACGACGTGCCCGACGGCCTGCAGGTCCCCGTCGTCGTCGAGTGACGCCGTACGCCGACGGCGGACCGGCGGGCTCAGAACTCATAACCCAGGTCCGCGATCGGCAGCGCGAACAGCCTCGACACCCGCTCGCGGCTGGCGTCGTCGTAGTAGGAGCGGTACGACGGCCCGCGCGGACGTGTCCCCGACTTGGCGTGCGGCAGGTCGGGACGGCCGGGGAGGTGGAGCCGCTCCCAGACCTCGGCCAGCTCGTCGGCGAGCGACTCGTAGCGCAGCACCCGGTCGACGGCGACCCGGCCCTTGATCCGGTAGATCCGCTGGTTCTTGGTCGCGAAGGTCTCGACGGCGTCGGAGTTGACGTAGTCACCGAAGCTGCCGGGCGCGGCGTCGCGGTAGCGCCAGTGGTAGAGCGAGACCACCGCGTCCCACGGGTTCCGCTCGATCGCGAAGGAGAAGTAGGACTCGAACCGCTGCCGGCCCAGCATCTTGCGCACCATCGAGACCGGCATGTGGTTGAACGCCTTGCGTTCGAGGTTGGGCGGGGACTCGTAGTTCTGCGGGCCGCGGCCACCGCCGGCCCGGCGCAGCAGCTCGTCGTCGGGGGTCACCGGGGTGATCACGTCCTCGTCCCCGCACACCCGGGAGAGCGCGATCTCGACGCTGGTCCCGGCCGTCTTGCGGGTCTTCATGAAGACGAACCGGTGCTCGTGGGACACGATCACCGGCCCAAGATAGAGCCAGCCGTAGGCTGCCACCGCAATGACCAGTGAACAGTCCGGCCACACCGTGGTCCTGGTGACCGGCTCGATGCGCAGCGGCACCAGCTCGCTGGCGGGCAGTCTGAAGCACCTGGGCTGGCACGTCCCGCAGCCGGAGGTGCCGGCCTCGGAGCGCAACGCCAAGGGCCACTTCGAGCCGCGGTGGGTGATCGAGTTCCACAAGCGGTTGATGCGTGGTGCGCTGGTGCGCCCCAGCGACGGCAGCCCGCGCGCGCTGGAGCGAGTGGAACAGTACGCCGCCGACCACGGTCTCGAGGCCGAGGTCGCCGACTGGCTGGCCACCCAGGAGGAGCCCGCCGTCGTCGTCAAGGACCCGCACGCCGCCTGGCTGCTGCCGGTCTGGCGGGCCGCCGCGGAGCGGGCCGGCCGCGACCTGCGCATCCTGACCGCGCTCCGTCACCCCGCCGAGGTGGTCGGGTCGCAGGACCGGACGTGGGGCGAGGGACGACGTACCGACGCCGAGCGCCGGGTCAAGGAGACCTCCAACACCGCCGCCTGGCTCAACGTCGCGCTCGTCACCGAGGCGGGCTCGAGGGGCGCCCGGCGCGCGTTCATCCGCTACGACGACCTGCTGGTCGACTGGCGCACTGCGCTGGGCCGGGTCTCCCGCCAGCTCGACCTCGGGCTCGACCTCGAGGGCGACCACGGCCTCGACGAGTTCCTGGACCCCGGCATGCGCCGCTCCCAGCTGACCTGGGACGACATCGTGCTGCCCGACTGGCTGCGGGACCTCTCCGAGGAGACCTGGCAGCAGCTGGGCGTCCTGGTGGACGACCCGGCCGCCGACGCCGTGCCGGAGCGGCTCGCGGAGATCCGCAGGCACTACGACGCCCACTACGCCGAAGCGGTGGCGGTCTCACTCGACGAGGCCCGGCACCGCGAGCGCCGGGGCACCGCGGCCGGGGCGGCGAAGATCCGCGGCCGGCTGCGTGCCGAACGCGCTCGCAGGCAGGCGGCCGAGGCCAGGCTCGGTGAGGGTCAGAGGACGAAGCGGCTGCTCGGCCAGATCTTCGGGAGGTCCCGGTCGGGGAACCGGGACGCGACGAGCTCGTAGGTGGGTCGGAAGTGCTCGGCCACCGCACGCACGGTCGGCTCGGGCAGCTCGGCCGAGCGCGGTGAGACGTTGAACTGCGCGCCCAGGTCGGGCTCGTGCGTGTCGATGCCGAGGAACCTCGACAGTCGGGCAATTTCCGAGGCGCTGGTGGCCGCGTCGAACAGCTCCTCGTAGAACCCGTAGAAGACCGACTCGCCGAACGCCTCGTCGAGGTTGCGGACCGTCGTCTCGTAGCGGGTCCGGTCGGCGTACGTCGGCTCGGCGTACCGCTGCGCGACGAGCTCCTCGGCGGTGCCGGGGTTGTGCTCGGGGCGGCGGCGCTTCTGCATCCGCACCTGCGACCAGATCCGCTCCACCGGGTCGCGCATCAAGTACGCCGCCACCGGGCGCACGCCGCGCTGCTCGAACGACGACCGGATCCCGGCGAGCCGCGCGGCCGAGAGCAGCGCGTAGCCGGGGGTGACGTCGAGGGTGAGCCGGGTCTCCGGCGACCGCGCGAGGAGCGCGGTGAAGTAGTCGAAGTAGAGCTCCTCGTCGGCGATCATCGCGGCCTGGACGAGGAAGGTCGGGTCGGTCCGTCTCGCCTCGGCCACCTCGTCCAGCGAAGCGTGCGCCTTGGCCACCACGCGCTTGAGCAGGTAGGGCTCCTTGGCCAGGTCCAGGCTGTCGAAGACGTGGTACTCCTTGCGCAGCCCCGGCTGGCACTGCGGCGAGGCGGCCAGGTGGTCGTGGAGCCACGTGGTCCCGGCCTTCATGGCCCCGACGCCGAGGAGGAAGGTCCGGTCCACGGTCAGGACGCTAGTACGCGCGACGATGGCTGAGGTGCGAAGGCGTTCCGCGCCTGAGCCTCGAAGCCTCGGTGGGGAAGGCACCCGCCGGCCCGTCGCTGGTCGAGCCCGTCGAGACCTCCGCAGCGATGGCACCCTCTGGCCCGCGCTGGTCGAGCCTGTCGAGACCTCCGCAGGGTAGGCACGCGGGTGGGTCCCAGCGCCGGCTCACCGGGCTTCGAGGCTCGGCGCTGGGGCGCCTCGCACCTCAGCCACCGTGGTCGCCCAGCCACCGTGGTCGCCCAGCCACCGGTGGCGCCTCGGCCGCCGTCGTTGGTCGGCGGCCACTAAGGTCAGGGCGGTGATCGTGTCGCACCCGGCGCGCGTGCTGTTCGTGCACGTGCAGAAGACCGGCGGGAGCACCGTGCAGGCGGTGCTGCTCGACCGGTTGCCGGGCGCCGAGCGGTTGGCCGGGCTGCCGGGCGCCAAGCACGCCCACCTCCGGACCGCGATCAACCGCCACCCCGAGCTGCGGGACTACTGGACCTTCGGCTTCGTCCGCAACCCGTGGGCGCGGCTGTGGTCGTGGTGGTCGATGATCGACCGGCGCCACGTCCAGCGCGAGGAGGGCCACCCGTGGGCCACCCGGCGCATCGACAACAACAACTTCTGGTCCGGCGTACTCCGCGATCTCCCCGACTTCGAGGCGTTCGTGCTCAAGGGCCCCGACCAGTTCACCCGGCTGCGGACACCGCAGCTGCGCTACCTGCAGGCCGGCGACCGGCGCGCGGACCACATCGGGCGCACCGAGTCCTTCGCCGAGGACTTCGCGCGGGTCTGCGACCGGCTCGGGATCGAGCCGCCGCCGCAGGAACGACGCCACAACGCCGGGCCCAGCGGCTCCTACCGCGACCACTACACGCCCGCGATGCGGGACCGGGTGGCCGAGCTGTTCGCGGCGGACATCGCAGAGTTCGGCTACGAGTTCTGATGTCGCTCCCGCTCGTGATGGGCGTCGTGAACGTCACCCCGGACTCCTTCAGCGACGGCGGGCTGTACGCCGACACCGCCAGCGCCGTCGCCCACGGCCGGCAGCTGCTGGCCGACGGGGCGGACATCCTCGACGTCGGCGGCGAGTCCACCCGTCCCGGCGCCACCCGTCCACTGGTCGAGGAGGAGCTCGACCGGGTGGTCCCCGTGATCACCGCGCTGTCCGCGGACGGCGCCACGGTGTCGGTCGACACCATGCGCCACGAGGTCGCGACGGCGGCGCTGGCGGCCGGCGCACGGATCGTCAACGACGTCTCCGGCGGGCTGGCCGACCCGGAGATCCTGCGCGTCGTGGCCGACGCGGGTGCGACGTACGTCGCCATGCACTGGCGGGCGCACGCCGACCACATGGCCGACTTCGCGACCTACGACGAGCCCGGCGGGGTGGTCCAAGCGGTTCGCGACGAGCTTGCGGAGCGGGTCGAGGCGGTGCTGGCGGCCGGGATCAGCCCCGACCGGCTGGTCCTGGACCCCGGGTTGGGCTTCGCCAAGCACGGCCGGCACAACTGGCAGCTGCTGGCCGACCTGGCCCCGGTCAAGGCGCTGGGCTACCCGCTGCTGCTCGGCGCCAGCCGCAAGTCGTTCCTCGGCACCCTGCTGGCCGGCCCGGACGGGAGCCCTCGCCCGGTGGACGGTCGCGAGGCGGCCACCACGGCCCTCAGCGTGGTGCTGGCGGGGGAGGGGGTGTGGGGGCTGCGCGTCCACGACGTACGCTCCACACGCGACGCCCTGAGGGTGCTCGACGCACTCGACCAGGCTCGGGAGGAGGGGTGACGCAGATGGATGAGCTCGCCCTGACCGGGCTGGAGTGCTGGGGCCACCACGGCGTGTTCGAGCACGAACGCCGCGAGGGCCAGCGGTTCGTGATCGACCTCGTCCTGGGCGTGGACACCGGCGCCGCGGCGGCGTCGGACGACTTGTCAGAGACCGTCGACTACGGAAGTCTCGCGCTGTCGGTGAAAGCCGCCGTCGAGCAGGACCCGGTCGACCTGATCGAAACACTCACCCACCGCATCGCGGAGGTCTGCCTCTTGGACCACCGTGTTGAATGGGTGCGCGTCACGGTCCACAAGCCGGATGCACCCATCGACGCGACGTTCTCGGACGTCGCGCTGACGATCACCCGGACCCAGGAGGGCCGCCAGTGACCGAGACGCCCAACCCGAACATCATCGACGCCGACACCCTGACCGGTGAGATGCGCCCGATCCGCCGGGCGGTGCTCTCGCTGGGCTCCAACCTCGGCGAGCGCATGGACAACCTCCAGGGGGCGGTCCGGGCGCTCGCGGACACCCCCGACGTGTGGGTCACCGGCGTCTCGCCGGTCTACGAGACCGAGCCGGTGGATGCGCCCGCCGGGTCCGACCTCTTCCTCAACGCCGTGGTGCTCGCCGACACCACGCTGGCCGCGTCGCGGCTGCTCGACCGGGCACTGGCCATCGAGGACGCCTTCGACCGCGAGCGCAGCGAGATCCGCAACGCCCCGCGGACCCTCGACGTCGACCTGATCGTGGTCGGCGACCGGCGATCCGACGACGACCACCTCCGGCTGCCGCACCCGCGCGCCGCCGAGCGGGCGTTCGTGCTGCGGCCCTGGCTGGACGTCGACCCCGACGCCGAGGTCCCCGACCGGGGCCGGGTGGCCGACCTGCTGTCCGCGGTCGGCGAGGACGGGATCGCCCGGCGCGACGACCTGATCCTCGAGCTGGAGTGAGCGAGCGTTGACGCGCGAGGGGGGCGACCCTCTCGGGCCTGACGAGGAGCCACCGGAGTCCGAGGGGACGCTCCGGCCGCTGTCGATCGGTGTCGTGGTCGCCTGGGCGGCCGTGGGTGTCCTGCTGGGGGTCCTCTGGAAGCCGGTCGCCGAGAAGCTCTCCGGCAGCGCGCCCGTCGTCTCCTGGGCGCAGCCGGGTGCGCTCTGGCTGGTCGCCGTCGTCATGGTGATCACCTGGTGGCAGACCTACCGGGCCGTCCAGGTGCGGCACGAGCGGATGGAGCCGCACCGGGCGGTGAACAGGCTGGTGCTGGCTCGCGCCGGGGCGCTGGTGGGCGGGCTGGTGGCCGGCGCGTACGCCGGGTACGCACTCAGCTGGGTCGGCGACCCCGCCGAGCTGGCCGGCCAGCGGATCGTCCGGAGCCTGATCGCCGTGGCGGCGGGCGTGGTGATCGTCGTGGCGGCGCTGCTCCTGGAGCGGGCCTGCCGGGTGCAGCGGCCCAAGCGCTGATCGATCCGGCACAGCGGCTGGTACCCGCGTGGCGGATGGGACACATGTGCACAAGCGTGTCTCCCGGGTCGAGGGCGGCCTGACCTCTAGCCTGCTGACCATGTCTTCCCCATCTGCAACACAGGCCACACGAAGGCGTCAGCGGTCGATCCGCGTGACGACCGCCGCGGGCCTGATCGTGCTCGCTGCGCTGGTCGTCGCCGGCGCAGCCGTGAGCGGCTCGTGGCTGTTGGTCACCGTCGCCGCCGGGCTCGGCGTCGTGCTCGGCGCCGCGGCCACCCGGATCACCTACACCGAGCTGGTCGTGTCGCGGGTGGAGGCAGCACGCGACCGCGCCGACCAGGCAAAGGCCTACAACGAGCTCACCGAGGCGCGGACCTCGGAGCACGCGGCGTACGTCGCGGAGGTGCAGGCCAGGATCGCCGAGCGCGAGCAGGCGCTCGACGAGCTCGAGCTCGCCCTGTCCCTCTCCCAGCGCCGCGCCGCGACCTCGACCCGCAAGCGGAACGCCGAGGGCCGCCGCGCCGCGGGCCTCCAGGTAAGGGTCACCGAGGCGGAGGAGCGGGCCCGCACCGCCCAGCTGCGCATCGCCGAGCTCGAGCAGGAGGTGGTCGCCCTCCGCGCGGAGCTGGAGTCGGTCACCGCCGCGTGGCACGGCATGGACTACCAACGCCGGCACGCCTGACCCACGAGGGATCCCCCCGTCGACCCGCCCGACTCCTCGGGCGGGTCGACGTCACTTTGGGAGACTGGGCGCTTGTGACCCCCGAGGAGAGCCGGTTCCACGCCGAACCCGAGGAGCTGGTCGAGGAGCTCCGGGGTCTCCCCGCCGCCTGGACGGTGGGCCGGCCCGACCCCGACGACCCGGGCGACGTACGCCGCCTCACCGAGCTGCTGCGCGAGCACGAGCGCGCGGGTCGCGGCTGGCCCGGGGCGGGCAAGGACGATGTCCTGGTGGAGGTGCGCGGACTGCGGACCCGCGAGAACGTCGTGGTCCGCGACGACCGGGGCCTGATCCGGGCCTGGGGGAGCGTGCACGACCGGGCCAGTGGGCGGATGCTGTTCGTCCACGTCGTGGAGCGGGGCATCGACGAGCGGATCGGCCGGGCCTGTTCCGACCTGCTGGTCGAGTGGGCGGTCGGCCGGGCCCGCGAGGTGGGCGCTGCCCGTGGCCTCGAGGTGCAGCAGGTCGACACCGGGGCCTTCGACGACGACGAGCGGCAGCACCGCTGGCTGGCGGCGGCCGGCTTCACCAAGGTGCGCCGCTGGTGGCAGATGGAACGGCCGGTCACCCCCGACGAGGCAGCTCTGGTCGACGACCCCGCGCGGTGGGAGAGGGACGGCGTCGTGTTCCGGCTCGTCGAGCGCGACGCCGACGGTCAGCCGGCGCAGGCCGACCTGCGAGCGGTGCACGACGTGCTCGAGGCTGCCTTCAGCGACCACTTCAACTCCAAGCCGGAGACCTTCGACGAGTTCCTCTTCCGGCTCCGTGAGGACCCCGGCCACGGCTGGGACCACTGGTGGCTGGCCGAGGTCGACGACCGCCCGGGCGGGGCCCTGGTCGGCACCGGGTCGGCCTCGGGGTCCTACGTCGCCTACATCGGAGTCGTCGAGGTCGCCCGCGGCCGCGGGGTCGCCAAGGGGCTGCTCCGGACGATCATCGCCGACACGGCGCGCCGCGGTGGCGACCGCGTGGGCCTCGAGGTGGACGCGGACTCACCCACCGGCGCCGACCGCCTCTACCGCGGCCTGGGTTGGACGACGTCGTACGTCACCGAGTCCTGGCACCGCGACGTCCCCGTGCGCACCGGCGTCTAGCTAGTGTCCTGTCATGAGCCTCGCGGTGACGTGGTGGGGCCACGCGTCGGCCACGGTCGAGGCCGGGTCCGCACGCATCGGCGTCGACCCGGTGCTGAGCGACCGGCTGATCCACCTGCGGCGGTACGCCGACACGCCGGCGGTGGAGGCGTCCGACGCGGACCTGGTCGTCATCTCGCACCTGCACCACGACCACTGCCACCTGCCGTCACTGGCCCGGTTCGGGGTCGAGGTGCCGATCCTGGTGCCGCGGGGCGGCGAGGGACTGCTCGCGAAGCTCGGCCGTCAGCGGCTGGTCCCGGTGGCGCCCGGCGACGTGGTCGAACGAGCGGGCGTCCGGGTCGAGGTGCTGCCCGCCACCCACGACGGTCGGCGACACCAGCTGTCGCGGGGCAACCCGCCCGCGCTGGGCTTCCGGATCGAGAACGACGCGGGCTCGTGGTGGTTCCCGGGCGACACCGAGCTGCGCGACGACATGACCTCCCTCGAGCCGGTCGACCTCGCGCTCGTACCGATCGGCGGCTGGGGGCCGACGCTGGCCGACGGGCACATGCACCCCGAGCACGGCGCGGAGGCGGTCGGCCGGGTCGGAGCGCGGTGGGCGGTCCCGGTGCATTGGGGCACCTTCTGGCCGATGGGATTGCGCCGGGTTGCCCGCTCCAACCACCACCGCCTGTTCGTCACCCCCGGCGAGCGGTTCGTCGACGCGCTGGCCGGCTCGGGGACCGAGGTCGTGCTGCTGGCACCGGGCGAGCGCGCCGAGCGGTAGCGGCGCGGCCCCGCCCCCTCGGGCCCGCTTGTAACTGACTGTTCAGCCCACTGCCATGCGGATATTTGCGCAGGCAAGATGGCGTAACGGTTAGTTACAAGGGGTGGCGCGGGCGCGGCTCAGCGCGGGTCCACGCTCAGGCCGCCCCGGCCCCCTCGGCCAGCGAGGCCCGCAGCGCCTTGTGGATCCCGTTGGGCGTCAGTACGCCGACGAACCTCGCGCCGTCCTTGACGCCGACCATGCCCCGGTCGTCGCGGAGCATGGCGGCCAGCGCCTCCTCCAGGGTCGCGGTCACGTCCACGGTGGAGGAGAGGTCGCCGGCGCTCACCCCGTCGATCGGCTCGAGGTGGCCGGCGTCGATCATGGTCACGGTGAGCCGGCGCAGCCCCTTGGTGGCGCCGACGAAGTCCTCGACGAAGTCGTCGGCCGGGTGGCCGAGCAGCTCCGAGGGGGTGCCGTACTGCGCCAGCCGGCCGCCGGTGGCGAAGACCGCCACCCGGTCGCCCATCCGGACCGCCTCGTCGATGTCGTGGGTGACCATGACCACGGTCTTGCCGAGCTCGGACTGCAGCCGCAGGAACTCATCCTGCAGCCGGACCCGCACGATCGGGTCGACCGCGCCGAACGGCTCGTCCATCAGCAGCACCGGCGGGTTCGCGGCCAGCGCCCGGGCCACGCCCACCCGCTGCTGCTGGCCGCCGGAGAGCTGCGCGGGGTAGCGCTCGGCGTACTCGGCGGGGTCCAGCCCCACCAGCTCGAGCAGCTCGCGGGCGCGCTGCCGGGCGACCGACCGCGGCTCGCCGTACAACAGGGGCACGGTCATCACGTTGGTGATCACCCTCTGGTGCGGGAACAGCCCGATCTGCTGGATGACGTAGCCGATCCCGCGGCGCAGCTTCACCGGGTCGGAGCGGGTGACGTCCTTGCCGTCGATCTCGATGGTGCCGGTCGTCGGCTCGATGAGCCGGTTGATCATCTTCAGCGTCGTGGACTTGCCGCAGCCCGAGGGGCCGACGAGGACGACGAGCTCGCCCGCCGCAACCTCCAGGTCGAGGTCGTGGACGGCGACCGTCCCGTCCGGATAGGTCTTCCCGACCCCGGAGAGCCGGATCATAGATTGTCCGGTTCCCCGATCGGTATTGTCCATGTGGTGACCCTACCGGCGGTGCTCGGGGCCGCTAGCGCGTCGAGCGCGGAGGGGCCCACCTGCTACAGCCGGCTCACCAACGATTGGATCTGTCGGCAGTACGTCGAGGACTTCCGCCCCGAGATCCAGCACGCGACCGTCCAGCATCTGCAGATCACCGTGCTGGCGGTGCTGCTCGGCCTCGTGATCGCCTTCCCCCTGGCGCTGGTCGCCCGGCGGTTCGCCCGGCTCGAGTCGACGGTGCTGGGCGTGGCCACGGGCATCTACACGATCCCGTCTCTGGCGCTGCTGCCGCTCATGGTCCCGTTCACCGGGCTCTCGAAGACGACCGTGGTGATCGCGCTGGCGCTCTACGCGCTGACCATCCTGGTGCGGGCGATGCTCGAGGGGTTCCGGTCGGTTCCGGACGAGGTGGTGGAGTCGGCGCGCGGTCTCGGCTACGGCACCGGCCGGCTGCTGCTGCGGGTCGAGCTGCCGCTGGCCACGCCGGTGATCATGGCCGGGCTGCGGGTCGCCACGGTCTCGACGGTGGCGCTGACCACGATCGGGTCGCTCGTCGCCTATGGCGGCCTCGGCAACCTGATCAAGGACGGCGTCACCCAGAACTTCCGGGCCGAGCTGTTCACGGCATCGGTGCTGTGCGTCGTACTGGCCGTGCTCCTGGACGTCGTCATCGTCGTCTCGCAGCGGCTGCTCACCCCGTGGGCGAGGAACCAGCCGGCATGAACGTCATCAGCGACGCCTGGGACTACCTCACGACCTGGTCCAACTGGACCGGCGACGAGGGGATGCTGCACCTGATGACCCAGCAGCTGCTGCTCACCGTCACGGCGCTGCTGATGGCCATGGTGGTGGGGCTGCCGATCGCGCTGTTCCTCGGCCACCTCGGCCGCGGCGGCTTCCTGGCCATCAACATCACCAACATCGGCCGGGCCATCCCCACCTTCGCGCTGCTCGCGATCTTCGTGACCGCCGACTTCCCCGGCACCAAGGAGTTCGGGCCCTATGGGCGGGCCGGGCTGGCCACCCTGCTCGCGCTGGCGCTGTTCGCGCTGCCGCCGATCATCACCAACGGGTACGTCGCGGTGCGCGAGGTGCCGGGCGAGGTCAAGCAGGCGGCCGACGGCATGGGGATGACCGGGGCGCAGAAGTTCTTCCGGGTCGAGCTGCCGCTGTCCCTGCCGCTGATCGCGTCCGGCGTACGCCTCGCGCTCGTGCAGGTGTGGGCCACGGCGACCATCGCCGCGCTCGTCGCCGGCCCGGGGCTCGGGCGGGTGATCACCGACGGGTTCTTCCGGACCAACTACGGCAAGGGCATCGCCGGCGCGATCGTGGTGGGCATTGTGGCGCTCGCCCTCGAGCTGCTCGCCGCCGGGCTGCAGCGGCTGGTCAGCCCGGCCGGAACTATGTCGAGTCCGAAACGTGACAATGGCCCGGGTCCAATGTCGGCGACCTCGTCTACGGTTGCGGGAGGTACCGACCCCATCGGCGCTCAGTGAGGCTCGCCTCATTCCGGACACGCGTGGCCGCGACGGCCACGGGACACAGAAGGAAACCCAGCATGTCCATCAGACGGTCACTGGCGGCGGTCCTCTCCGTCGGCACCCTCTTCCTCGCCACCGCCTGCGCGGGTGACGACCTCGACTCGGGCAGTTCGAAGGGCGACGACACCTCGACGCCCTCGACCTCGACCTCTCCGACGACCTCGGAGTCCGGCGGTGGCACCACCGCCGGCGGGCCCCTCACGCTGGCCGGTCAGAGCTTCCCGGAGGCGGCGCTGGTCGCCGCGATGTACGACCAGCTGCTGACCAACGCCGGCTACGACGTCACCGTCAAGCTGGTCGACACCCGCGACGGCTACATGGCCGACTTCCCCGGCGGCGTGGACGTCGTCCCGGAGTACGTCGGCGGCATCGTCAACTTCCTCAACAGCCAGGCCAACGGAGACAACGCGACGCCGTTCGACGCCGGCGACGGCCAGCAGCTGGCCGACCAGGGCAAGTCGCTTCTCGACGCCGCCGGGATCACCCTGCTCGACCTCTCCCAGGCGACCGACACCAACGCGTTCATGGTCACCAAGGACTACTCCGAGAAGAACGGCGTCACGAAGCTTTCCGACCTCGCCGGCAAGAGCGTCACGCTCGCCGCCGCCCCCGACTGCAAGGGCCGGCTCGACTGCGAGGGCGGTCTCACCGACCAGTACGGCATCAACGTCACCAAGATCCTCGAGCTCGGCTACGCCAGCGACCAGACCTACCAGTCGGTGATCAACGGCGAGTCCGACCTCGGCGAGACCAGCACGACCGACGGCACCCTGGCCTCCCAGGGGCTGGTGGTCCTCGAGGACGACAAGCACATCCAGCCGGCCCAGAACCTCGTGCCGGCGGTGTCCACGGAGTTCCTCTCCGCCCACCCGGACATCGCGGACATCCTCAACCCGCTGATGGCCGCCCTGACCACCGACAACCTCACCGAGCTCAACGAGAAGGTCTCGGTCGACCGCCAGAAGCCGGAGGACGTGGCCCAGCAGTTCCTCACCGACAACGGGCTCCTCTGAGCCGCTCGCTGTTGCAGGGGTCACCGGATCTCCGGTGACCCCTGCGCTTGCGTGCCGAGATCTCGCTACAGAAGCGGATGACTCCCTACATATCCGGCTCTTCTGACATGTTCGGGGGTGCCCGCGCGCATACCGGATCGCGTCTCGCCGTAAGAAGGACCGCGCTTCGCTCGGCCGCAAGCGGCGGCGCTGTGCTGGATTCTTGGGCAGTCCTTGACCGCGAGCCTCGCGCGATCCGGTGATACGGCGCACGACGGCGGGCTTCGCCGCGCCGTTGCACTGCGCGGGCACCACCACCATTCCCCGCCGACCCCGCCGACCCCGGTCGATGGGGTTCGCCGAGGGAAATCGGCACCAGGTGCCGGAAATCCTCCGCGAAGGCCGGGCCCGGCGGATATGCACCGCATCCTGGAGGCGCCTGGCGGCCAAATTGCGGCGAGTCGCTGAACACGAACCCGGCGGCCGCGCATGCGGGGCGGAGCTTGCTCCGCACTTGCGGCCGCGCGCGGCCGCCCACCCACGAACATGTCAGAAGAGCCACATATCCGGTGACCCCGACACCATTCGCCGACCGCCAGCCGGGCCCCGCGCCAGCCGGCGGTCAGCCGCCAACGTGTCCCGCAGGCTCAGCCGTTGCCGTGGTTGTTCAGGTGGTTGAACTTGTCGAGGATCGTCCGGGTGCGGTCGAGGGTCCTGCTCGGCACCGTCGGGTCGAGGCGCTGGGTCTCGGCCAGCACGACGACGTCGCTGAAGACGTAGACCTGACCGCCTTCCTTCACCGTGTCGCCGAGGTCGATCGCGCCGTTGGCGAAGTTGAGCCAGGCCGCCATCAGGATCTGGTCCATGAAGCGCACCCGGTCCGCCGCCGAGCCGTCGGGCTTCAGGATCTGGAAGCCGTCGTCCAGGGTCGAGGCGGTCCGGGCCTCGGAGAAGACGTTGCTGAGCAGGTTGGCGACGGCCAGGTAGCAAGCGACGCGGTCCGCGCTGTAGACCTGGTGCCCGTGGACGAGGTCGAACTCCTCCTTCCACCAGCCGGCGTCCATCGCCTTCGTCGAGGTCCCGCGAACGACGACGTCCGCGTGCGCCGGCGACGACACACCCGAGTCGTCGTCGGTCGACGTGAGGGTCACCGTGCGCGCACAGGCGGCGAAGGTGTGCGACACGCTGTCCGAGACGTCGCGCGGGTTGATCTCGGGCGACAGTGGGGGATCGGCGAACGGGGGGTTGACCAGGCTCGTGTGGGAGACGGTCGGCGAGCCGTCGCCGAAGTCCCACGTGAGGGTCAGGTCGTCCGAGCCCGGGTCGGTCGAGCCGCCGTTGAGGTCGACCGGCGTCCCTTCCTGTCCGAGCAGCACCACGTGACCGTTGATGACCGTGCCCCCCGAGGTGTCGATCGTCGCGGTCGGGTCGACGTTGGTCACCGTGACGATGTGGTCGGTGCTGCTCGAGGTGTCGTCGTCGAAGCCCGTGATGGTGATCTTGAAGCCACCGTTGTCGCCGTAGGTCTTGAGGACGCTGAACGACAGCGTCGCGAGGCCGTGCGGCGTCGAGCTGGCGGTGCCGGCCAGGGGCTGTACGCCGCTCCCGTCGCCGAAGTCGATCGTCGCGGTCAGCGGGTCCAGCCAGCCGGGATCGGTGACCGTGCCGGTGACGGTGGTCGGGCTGTTCTCCTCGACCGGTGAGGTCGGGGCGAAGGTCACCGTCGGCGCCACGTTGGCGATGGTGACGGTGGTGCTCTGCACGTTCGTGGCGCCGGCCTCGTCGGTGACCCGGAGCCTCACCGTGGCCACGCCGTCCTGACCCACGAGGTCGAAGGTCGGGGTCACCCCGGAAGTCTCGAAGCTGCCGTTGTTGTCCAGGTCCCAGTCGTAGGCCGCGATCGAGTCGCCGGTGTCGGGGTCGGAGCTCCCGGAGCCGTCGAGCTGGATGTTCTGCCCCTCCTGGGTGCTGTAGGGGCCTCCGGGGTTCGCCACGGGCGGACGGTTGACGGCGGCGAGGCAGTCGAGGATGCCGGCGCCCGTCACGTTGGGCGTGGCGGTGCCCGTCGAGGTGGCGACCAGCCGGGCGTGCGTCGCGGCCGGGCTGGAGGTGGCGCTGAAGCCGGGCGCGCTGCGCAGCAGTGCGTCGCAGCCGGCCGACGAGGGCGCGGCCGCCGACGTGCCGAAGAACGGCGAGCCGAAGCCACCGACGCCACTGACGGTGACGCCGTCGGCCGCCTCCCACGACGGCGCGTTGAAGCTGGCCGACCCACCGGCAACGGCCCCACCCGGGCAGGGCGATGCCGCCGGGCACCTGCTCGTCGTCACGAGCTGCACCGGGCCGGCGCCGCTGAAGCTCTCCAGCGCGCCGGAGGTCGCATTGACGGCCGCGATCGCCTCGGCGCCGCCGGCGAAGTTCGACTGGGGGTCGATGCTGCCGGCGAGGGTGGGGGTGTCGGTGTTGCCACCGCTGTTGCGCCACCGAAGGTCGAGCAACGGTGCGGCGACCGCGCCCGCGACGCCCTGGACGTCGACGACCAGCTTGACGGAGGTACCGGACATCGAGGCCGGCATCGCGACCTGCTCGATGGTGTCCCCGCTGCCGTTGCCCTGCACCCCGACGCTCTGGCCGAGGCACCGGGTCAGGTCGGCGCTCATGACGTAGAGGTTCAGGTCGGTGAACCCACCCTGTCCGACCGTCGGGAAGATCGAGCGCGGCTCGCTCCACTGCAGCGTGAACGAGGTCCCGCGCGGCGAGGTGCCTCCCGTGGTGCCGAGCATCATGTCGAAGGCGGTGCCGGCTCCGGGGTCGATGTCGACCGCGTTGTCCGGGGTGTTGGCGCAACCCGGCGGGGTCGATGAGTAGGACGTGCCGTCCGGGCCCTGCCCGGTGCCGTTGGCGACGACTCGGGCGACGTGGTCGTTGCCGCGGTTGCCCGCGGAGGAGTGGAAGGAGACGCCTGCCGCGGCGATGTTGTCGGCGGTCTGCGCGCCGAGACCCTCCTGGAACGCAGGCTCGCTGTCGAAGGCGAGGTCGACGGCGATCACGTTGGTCTTCGAGGCGAGGTTGTTGATCGAGTTGACGTAGTCGGTCAGCCCGTTGCTCGCGTCGAAGACGAGGTCTGCGTCCGGGGCCATGTCGGCGACGATCTCCATCATCGCGGTGCCCTCGTCCCCGGACCCGGCGTCGTCGACGGTCACGTTGCCCGCGACCAGCTCGCCCTGCGTCTGGGAGGCGGCGATGTTGCTCACGCCGTTCGAGCTGACGCCGACGGTCACGCCGTTCCCGGTGATGCCGCGATCGTCCTGTACGTCGTCGGCGCGGTGCTGGGCGACCCCTTCGCTCACGAGGCTGCCGGTGCCGGCGTCGGCGATGCCGTACGACGGGGGCGTGACGGCTGCGACCCACGGGAGCGCCCCGAGGTCTTCCAGCCTGTCGGCCGGGACCCAGACGTCCATCAACCCGACGGACGGCGCGAGGCTCGCGCGGCCGGTCCTGACCCGCTCGTCGATCGTGGCGCCGAGCGCGGCCACCTCCGCGCGCTGCTCCTGCGTGGCGGGGGCGACCGACCAGACCGAGACCTCGATGGTGCCATCGGAGTCGACGTGCACGACGTCATTGCTCAGCCGCTCCATGGCCTGCGGTCCGAGGCTGCGTCGCGACTGCATGGCGCGGACCTGATCGGCCTCCTGCTCGAGGATGTAGGCGACGTTCGAACCCCGTACGGAGGGGTCGCCCGCCGTCGTGGTCGTGGCGCTGCCGGCGAGGGCGCCGGCGGGGACGCCGATGGCGGTGAGGCCGCACACGACGAGCCAGAGGGCGAGGCGCCGGGACCGGGCCCGGCGAGAGGTGCGGCGAGAGGTGCGACGAGAGGTGCGACGAGAGGTGCGACGAGAGGTGCTGCGAGCGTGGCCGAAGGTCTGCATGGGGGATCCTTGTGACGCGACGTCACCCGGGGAGACTCCGAGTCTTTCGAGTCGAGCAGAGCGCCGAGTGCGGGTCAATGACGCAAAAGGGCCATCAGAGGGTGGGCTCAACGCTCGCCGGCACGCACCTCGAGGGCCCTCGCGTCGACCGTGGAGATGTCGAGCACATCCGCCGGCAGGTCGAGCCGCCGGCCGTCGGGGGTGTCGACGCGGTCCAGCGGGCGGCCGAGGTCGCGCACGTACGTCGCCACCGCCTCGGCGTCGGAGCGGCGGCCCTGCTCGACCAGCCAGCCGACCAGCCGGTCGGCCGGGAGCAGCCCGGAGTGGGTGAGCGAGCGCGAGCCCCAGATCGACTGCACGCCGGAGCGGAGCAGCTCCCACCACTCGTCGTCGCAGCCCGGGAGCTCGGCGAAGTAGCGGTGCAGGTCACCGGCCAGCACCCGGTCGCGGAACACCGCTGTGACCTTCGGGGCGCCGTACTCCTCGACCGAGCGGAGCGAGGTGAGCTTGGTCGACCAGCGGTCGCGCAGGTCCTGCAGCGACGAGCGCTGCTGGGTGATCGAGGTGCCGTCGGAGCGGATCCGCCAGTGGTAGACGACCTCCGGCACGATCCCGAACCGCCGGGCCCGCAGGTAGGCGAGCGTGGTGGTCGGCTGGTCCTCGTAGCGGACGCCCTCGGGCCAGGACAGTCCGGTCTCGCGCCAGAAGGCCGCCCGGAAGAGCTTGTTCCACGCGAAGACGTCGCCGAGGATCTCGGGCAGGTCGTCGATGACCAGGTCCATCCGCTGCTTGTGCAGCCGGCTCATCCACGGCGGCTCCACGAGCCGGTCGCCATCCGGGGAGCCCTCGAGCCGGGCCACCGAGCCGGTGACGAAGTCCGCCCCGGTCCGGGTGAGCTGGCGGAGCAGGACGGCGTAGGCGCCGGGCGGCAACACGTCGTCGCTGTCGGCGAACATCAGCAGGTCGCCGGTCACGTGCCGCAGCCCCTCGTTGCGGGCCGCGCCGAGCCCCTGGTTCACGGTGTGCACGACCCGGACCCGGGGGTCGTGTGCGGCGTAGGACTCGGCGATCTCCCCGGAGGAGTCCGGAGACCCGTCATCGACCACGACCACCTCGAGCCCGACCCTGCCCAGCGAGTCCGACTGGGTCAGCACCGAGTCGAGGCACTCGGGCAGGTACGCCGCCACGTCGTAGGCCGGCACCACCACGCTCAGCCGCGAGGGGGCGCGACGGAGTCGGGTCAGCCGGACCATGGCCGATAGGCTCTCACCCCGTGACCGAGCTCAGCC
>NZ_DASUFR010000173.1:0-17467 GCF_036274455.1 Nocardioides sp.
CCCGCGGCGCGTGGGTCGACGTCGCCCGCGGCTGGCTGCCGGAGGCGGACGACGTGTTCGCGACGCTCGTGCGCGAGGTTCCGTGGCGCGCGGAGCGACGGCAGATGTACGACCGCGAGGTCGACGTGCCCCGCCTGCTCCACACGTACGGCGTCGGCGACCCGCTCCCCCACCCCGCGCTCGGGCGGGCCCGCGGGGCGCTGTCGGCGTACTACCGCCCGGAGCTGGGCGAGCCGTTCGTGACCGCCGGCTGCTGCTACTACCGGGACGGGCGCGACAGCGTGGCCTGGCACGGCGACACGATCGGCCGCGGCAAGACCAGCGACACCATGGTCGCGATCGTCTCGCTGGGTGACCCACGCAAGCTGCACCTGCGGCCGAGGCTCGGCGGAGCCGACCCGGTCGTGGTCGAGATGGGCCACGGCGACCTGGTCGTGATGGGCGGTTCCTGCCAGCGCACCTGGGAACACGCCGTGCCGAAGGTCGCGCACGCGGGGCCGCGGATCTCGGTGCAGTTCAGACCCCTGAATGTCTTCTAGCGGGATACCGGCCCTCGGAATAGACCGACGAGGGCTGGAGGTTGCGCGAAGGATGACCACCAACACTCTCGAGAACGTGGCCCGGGCGTCCGGGACCTTCAGCATCGGCGGCGACCTGGAGGTGAACCGGCTCGGCTTCGGCGCGATGCGGATCACCGGCCCCGGCATCTGGGGCCCACCGGAGGACCACGACGAGGCGCTCCGCGTGCTGCGCCGCACCCGGGAGCTCGGAATCAACTTCCTCGACACCGCGGACTCCTACGGGCCCGAGGTCTCCGAGGAGCTGATCGCCGAGGCCCTGCACCCCTACTCCGACGACCTGGTCATCGCGACCAAGGCCGGGCTCACCCGGCAGGGCCCGAACCTCTGGACGGCCGTCGGCCGTCCGGCGTACCTGCGCCAGCAGTGCGAGCTCTCGCTGCGCCGGCTGAAGGTCGAGCGGATCGACCTGTTCCAGCTGCACCGCATCGACCCCGAGGTCCCCATGGAGGACCAGGTCGGCGAGCTCGAGCAGCTGCGCGAGGAGGGCAAGATCCGGCACATCGGCCTCTCGGAGGTGTCGGTTGAGGAGCTGGAGGCCGCCCGGCGGATCGCCCCGATCGTGTCGGTTCAGAACCGCTTCAACCTCGCCGACCGCGACTCCCAGGCGCTGCTCGACCACTGCACGGCCGAGGGCATCGGCTTCATCCCCTGGCGCCCGGTCGCCGACCAGGTCGACGACGAGGCGCTGCAGGTGGTCGCTGCCGCCCACGACGCCACGCCGTCCCAGATCGCGCTGGCCTGGCTGCTTCGGCTCTCACCGGTGATGCTGCCGATCCCCGGCACGTCGAGCGTCGCCCACCTCGAGGAGAACACCGCGGCCGCCGCCATCGAGCTGACCGACGAGGAGATGGCGGCTCTCGAGCGGAGCTGATCTCGGCTGGTGGGGTCACCGGATATCCGGTGACCCCTGAGCTTCTGTACCGAGATCTCGGCACAGAAGCGGATGGGTCGCCACAGAAGTAGGCCGCTCCAGGTGTGGCGTCGGTGAGCGGCCGCGCGCGGAGCACGCCGCAACCGCCGTCAAGGATGTGGTGCAAATCCAGCGGGCCGGCCTCCGCCGAGGATCTCTGGCACCAGGTGCCGATTCCCCTCCGCAAACCCGCCGACCGGTGCTGGTGGTGCCCGCGCTGTGCAACGGCGCGGCGAAGCCCGCCGTTGTGCGCCGTCTCACCGGATCGCGCGAGGCTCGCGGTCAAGGACGCGCGGAGCGCGCCGCGCAGCGGGCGGGCGAAGCCCGATCCTTGACGGCGAGACGCGATCCGGTAGGCGCGCGGGCACCCGACGGATGGGTCCCCGGACATCCGGGGACCCTGCGCTCGCGTCCGAGAGCCGCTGATCAGGCGGTGGGCGGTGCGGCCGGCGGCGTGTCACCGGCCGGAGGAGCCGCCGGAGGAGCCGCCGGCGGCGCGGCCGGAGTCTCCGGAGCCGGCGGAGTGGCGGGCGCGGCCGGAGCCGGCGGCGTCGGCGCAGGGGCAGCGGGCGCCGCGGGCGCCGCGGGCGGCGCAGCCGGCGGGGCGGCCGGACCGTCGGTGCCGAACGAAACGGTCGGCGCGGTCTGCTGGCCCTCCGGGGCGTCGTAGAACTCACGCTTGTGCACGTTGGCGATCCCGGTGAACAGCATCCACGGGATGGTCATCACCAGCTTGTTCAGCGAGGCCACGGCGTCGTTGTAGTACTGCCGCGCGAACGCGATCTGGTTCTCGGTCTCGGCGAGCTGCTTCTGGAGGTCGAGGAAGTTCTGGTTCGCCTTCAGCTCGGGGTAGTTCTCCGCGACGGCGTTCACCCGGACCAGGGCCTGCTGCAAGGCCTGGTCAGCGGCGGCCTTGGCCGGCACGTCGTCACCCGCGGCGGCGGCCTGCACCCCGGCCCGCGCCCTGGTGACCTCCTCGAAGACCGAGCTCTCGTGCGCGGCGTAGCCCTTGACGGTCTCGACGAGGTTCGGGATCAGCTCGGCACGACGGGTCAGCTGGACGTCGATCCCGCCCAGTGCCTCCTGCGCTCCCACGTCGCTGGTGCGGAGCTTGTTGAAGCCGACGACCACGAAGCCCACGAGGGCGACGAGGATGACGATCACAATGATGGCGATGAGCATCTTGCGTTCTCTCTCTGTTGGGTGCTGCGTCGGGGAAAGCTAGATAACCCGAGTTCAGTATGGACGGAGCGGGGCCCGAGACGGCGTCACCACGACCCGCCGCCTCCCCCGCCGCCACCGCCGCCGCCGGAGAACCCGCCGCCTCCCCCGCCGCTGGACGACGACGTCTGGGTGGCGTTGTAGGACGAGATCGCGCTGTTCACGGTGCTGTCGAAGCTGTTGACCATGGAGCTCACGAACGCCCCGGAGTTCGCGCCGGCGTACGAGCCCGCGAAGTAGTGCGGCACCGGCGGCTCCTCACCGACCTCGACGCGGTACTTCTGGGCCCACTCCTCCGCGCAGTCGAAGGCCACCGCCCAGGGGATGTACGCCGTATAGAGCTCCTTGCGGCCGGAGAAGTCGAAGCGCTGCTTGCTGGACGGGGTGGCCAGCATCCGGCGGAAGCCGCCGGCCCGCGACCACAGGTCCCGGCCGGCTCGGGTCCGGCTGGTGCCCGAGCCGGTGGCCATCAGCGAGAGCCCTCCGACCGCGAAGGCTCCCGGGATCAGGCCGAGGGCCGTCATGGAGAAGGGGTTCCAGATCGCGCACACCAGCAGCAGCCCGAACCCGGCCAGCACGAGCAGGCCGCCGAAGCCGCCCAGCCCGCTCTTGACGATGTTGCCGGAGGACCTGCCCCAGTCCTTCACGCTGCTCTCGAACCGGGCGAGCTCGTCCTTGAGCCGGAGCCCGGCGGAGACGTCCTTCTTGGAGGCGGTGAACGACGAGCCCGGCCCGCCGAGGATGTGCGCGGAGTCGACGGTGACGGCGTCGAGCCCGGCCCAGCCCTGCGGCCCGGCCTTGTCGGTGATCGTCCAGCTGTCGTTCTGGCCCCGGGTGAGGTCGACGGCGCCCTTCTCGGCGGCGTACATCAGCGTGGCGACGTACGTCGTGCGGTCCACGTCCTCGCTCAGGATGTACTTCGCCTGAGCAGGCCCGATGCCCGCCGGCGGCTCGTAGAGGACCGGGAAGCCCGGCGGCTTCTCCCGCGACCTGGCCCCGAGGACCGAGCCGAAGGTCAGGGCGCCCGCGGCGATGAGCAGCACGAGGACGAGGACTACCACGTTGGTGCCGAGCACGCGGTCCCAGCGGCCGGTCCAGGGCAGGTGGTTGCCCTCCGGCGGGGTCTTCATGTCCAGGCCGGTGGCGATCGTGACCGGTGTCCGGTCGGCGATCGGACCCGTGGTCACGGTCAGCTCCTCGGTGCCGCCGCCCTCGGCCGTGCAGCCGGAGGTGGAGTTGGTGCCGATCGCGCACCTGACCTTCTGCTGGGCTGCCACCGGAAGGTGCACGGTGAGCGTCGACTTCTCGATCGTCTGCTGCCAGCCGCGCGGGATCAGCTGCCAGAAGAACATCGTGTCGTCCTGGGTCTTTGTCACCTTCTCGTTGTTCTCGACCAGGACGCCGTCGATGCTGTAGGTGATGACGTAGGTGTGCTCGCCGACGTCGAGCGTCGAGTTGGGGTCACCGATCCGGGCCACCCGCTGGCGGTGGTGGTCCTTCCAGCTGAGGTCGACGGGCTCGTCGTGGCCGTCGCGCGTGACCGAGATGTCCTTCGGGATCCGGCGTGCGTTGGGCGCGTTGTCGTCGACGGTGTCCCAGAACCGGAAGATGCCGTGCTTGCCGTAGACCGGGAAGTCGACCGTGAGCGTCTCGGTGACGTCCATGTCGCCGTTGTCGGCGATGTCGAAGTCGGCCACGTAGTTGGTGATCGTGGTGTCCTCGGACGTCTGAGAGACCTCACCCGAGCCGTAGAAGAACGCCGGGATGCAGAGCAGGAAGGCGATCACCCCGAGGCCGATGACAGTCCCCACGAGCCGTTTCACGAGGCGCAACCCTAGGGGTTCGGCGCCAAGGACGTCTGTAGCCCGAGCGGGTGGGCGGCCCCGTGTCGTCCGGTCCGAAACTCACGTGCCCGATGTCGGTGGTGGCTGAGAGAGTCGAGTCGATGGCCACCACGACTCCCTCCCCAGGCTTGGGCAGCTTCTGGCGCGACCTCCCGCGCGAAGGCAAGCTGCTCCTCTCCATCGTGGTCATCCAGTTCTTCGGCACCGGTCTGGTCCTGCCGTTCCACGTCGTCTACCTGCACGAGGTCCGCGGCTTCTCCCTCAGCGACGTCGGCCTGCTGCTCGGCCTGCCGCCGCTGATGGGGCTGATCGTCGTGGGTCCGGGCGGCACGGCCATCGACCGGGTCGGCGCCCGGCGGGTGCAGCTCGGTGTGCTGTCGCTGCTGGTCGTCGGTGACGCCATCCTGGCGTTCGCGACGACCCGGCCGGTGGCCGCGCTCGCCCTGGCCGTCAACGGCGTCGCCTTCGGCATGATGTGGCCGGCATCGCAGAGCATGGTCGCGACGGTGATCCCCCAGCACCTGCGGCAGCGCTACTTCGGCGTCAACTTCACCCTCATCAACCTCGGCATCGGGATCGGCGGCATCATCGGGGGCTTCTTCGTCGACGTCGCCGACCCGACGACGTTCCAGACCATCTACCTCGCCGACGGCGCGTCCTACGTCCCGGCCCTGGTCCTGCTGCTCGGTCCGCTGCGCCACATCGCGCGGCCGGTGGTCGTCGAGCCGACCGACGACGCCGCCCCGGCGAGCTACCTCTCGGTGCTGCGCAGCCCGGCGATGGCGACGATGACGCTGCTGAGCTTCGTCTCGTCGTTCGTGGGCTACTCCCAGCTCAACGCCGGTCTGCCGGCCTACGCGCGCGGGGTCGGCGAGGTCTCGACGCGGGCCCTCGGACTCGCCTTCGCGGCCAACACGATCGTGATCGTCGTGCTCCAGCTGGTGGTGCTGCAGCGGATCGAGGGGCGCCGCCGCACCCGCGTCATCGCGCTGATGGGTGTGGTGTGGGCGTGCTCCTGGCTGCTGCTCGGCTTCTCCGGGCTCGTGCCCGGGACCCTCGGCGCCACCTTGCTGGTCGCCGCGTGCGCGTCGGTGTTCGCCTTCGGCGAGACGCTGCTCCAGCCGACGATCCCGGCGCTGGTCAACGACCTGGCCCCCGACCACCTGCGGGGCCGCTACAACGCGCTCAGCTCCGGGTCGTTCCAGCTGGCCGCGGTGATCGCGCCGCCGATCTCCGGCATCCTCATCGGCCACGCGCTCGGCAACGTCTACATCGGTCTGCTCGTCGTCGGCAGCCTGCTCACCGGCCTGCTCGCCATCGCCCGCCTCGAGCCGCGCCTCGACCCCGCAGTCAACGGCGTCGTCGATTCCGGACTTCCGCCGGTCGAGTCGGAGTTCCTGGCGGTCGATTCGGCCGACTCGACCGGCGGAGGTCCGGAATCAACGGCTCTCACAACGCCACGAACAAGATCACGATGATCGCCACGATGACGACCAGGCCCAGCCCCTGCTTCCAGTAGTTCTTGGCGAGGATCGGCAGCACCGTCGACCCGAGGTTGATCGCGTCGTCGCCCTTGGCCTGTGCCGTCGCTGGGGCAGGCGCGGCCGGCGCGACCGGCGCGACCGGCTCGGGCGGCTCCACCGGCTCGACCGGTACGTCGACCGCCGAGGGCGGCGAGGCCGCTCCCGCACCGGTCTCGGGTCCCGGCACGGGAGCGGGGTCAGCGGGTGCCGGCCCGGCCCCGTCGTCCTCGGGTGCGGCGACCGACTGCGGGCCGGCGGCCGCCGCCGACGAGCCGAGCCGCTGCTCGAGGCAGGCCACGAACTGGCCGAGCAGCTTGTCCGAGACGTCCTGCATCACGCCGCGACCGAACTGTGCCGGCTTGCCGGTGATCGCGAGGTCGGTGTCCACCGACACGTCGGTGCCGCCGGAGGCGGCCGCGGACATGGCCAGGGTGACCTTCGCGCCCGCCGTGCCGTTGCCGCGTTTGTCCTTGCCCTTCGCGTCGACGACGAACCGGTGCGCCGCCTCGTCCTTCTCGACGAAGGTGCCCGAGCCGTTGTACTGCAGGGCGATCGGCCCGAGCTTGACCTTCACCGAGCCGTGGAAGGACTCCTCGTCGTGGTCGGTGACCTGGGCGCCCGGGAAGCACTCCGCCACCTGGGCGATGTCCTGGAAGTGCGCCCAGGTCTCCTCGACCGGCGTCGGGACGGTGAACCGATGGCTTAGCTCCATGCCGGCAGATCAGGCTCCCGCGGCGGCGAGCACCGCACGGCGGGTGAGCACGCCCGCCAGGTGCCGCCGGTAGTCGGCGTCGCCGTTGAGGTCCGACGGCGGGTTGGTGCCCTCCGCGGCCCGCTCGGCCGCGGCCCGGACCGCGTCTGCGGTGGCCGGCTGCCCGGCGAGCGCCTCCTCGACCCCCCGCGCCCGCAGTGGGGTCGAGCCCATGTTGGTGAGCCCGACCCGGGCCTCGGCGATGGTGCCACCATCCGCGCGTACGGCGGCCGCGACCGCCACGATCGGCCACTGGTGGGCCACGCGCACGAACTTCTCGTAGTGCGCGCCCCAGCCGGTGTGCTTCGGGATCCGGACCTCGGTCAGGATCTCGTCCTCGCCGATCGCGGTCTCGAACAGGTCGACGAAGAAGTCATCAGCCGACACGGTGTGGACCCCACCCGGGCCGGCGATCACGAACTCCGCGCCCAGCGCCAGGACCGGCGCCCCGAGGTCTCCGGCCGGGTCGGCGTGGGCAAGCGCCCCGCCGAAGGTCCCGCGGTGCCGGATCTGGGCGTCGGCGAGGTGCTCGACCGCCTTGGAGATGAGCGCGGCGTGCTCGCCCACGAGCGGGTCCGAGCCGACCACGGCGTGCGGGGTCATCGCGCCGATGACGATGGCGTCGCCGTCGTCGCGGATGCCGCGCAGCTCCTGGATCTTGCCGAGGTCGATGACCATCTCGGGGGCGTTGAGCCGCATCCGCAGCACCGGCAGCAGGCTCTGCCCGCCGGCGATGACCTTCGCGTCGTCGCCGTGCTGGGAGAGCGCGTTGAGCGCCTCCTCGATCGTGGTCGGCGCCATGTAGTCGAACTGTGCGGGGATCACTGGTGCTCTCCTGTCTCGCCCTCGTCCTGGTTGCGCGCGCCTTCGACGAAGTGTGGCTCCGCCGACTCCTCGGTCGGTGTCGCTCCTCCGGCGTCGCCGCTGTTGATCGCCCTCCACACCCGCTCCGGCGTGCAGGGCATCAGGATGTCGTCGACCCCGAACTGCCGCACGGCGTCGATGATCGCGTTGACCACCGCAGGCGTCGACGCGATGGTGCCGGCTTCGCCGACGCCCTTCGTGCCGAGCGAGTTGGTGGTCGACGGCGACGTGGTGTGGTCGATGTCGAAGCTGATCGTGTCGGCCGCGGTCGGCAGCAGGTAGTCCACGAACGAGCCGGAGACCAGGGTCCCGGAGTCGTCGTAGACCGCCTCCTCCCACAGCGCCTGCGCGATGCCCTGCACCAGGCCGCCGTGCACCTGGCCGGACACGATGAGCGGGTTGATGATGTTGCCGATGTCGTCGCAGGCGACGTACTTGCGCATCTTCAGCCCGCCGGTCTCGGTGTCGACCTCCATCGCGCACAGGTGGGTGCCGTGCGGGAAGGAGAAGTTGACCGGGTCGTAGGTCGCGTCCGAGTCGAGCGACGGCTCGACGCCGTCCGGCAGGTTGTGCGCCGCGAACGTCGCCAACGCCACCTCCCCGATGGCCATGCCCTGGTCGGTGCCACGGACCGAGAACCGTCCGGCCTTGAACTCGATGTCGTCGACGGAGGCCTCCATCAGGTGCGCCGCGATGGGCTTGGCCTTCTCGACCACCTTGTCGGCGGCCTTGACCAGCGCCTCACCGCCGACCACCAGGGACCGCGAGCCGTAGGTGTCGAGGCCTCGGTGGCTGACCTGGGTGTCCCCGTGCAGGACCTCGACGTCCTCGAAGGCCACCCCGAGCCGGTCCGCCACGATCTGGCTCCAGGCCGTCTCGTGGCCCTGGCCGTGCGCGGATGAGCCGGTGACGACCTCGACCTTGCCGGTGGCCAGCATCCGAACGCTCGCGTGCTCCCACCCGCCGGCGCCGTAGTCGAGGCTGCCGAGGACCCGGGACGGCGCCAGGCCGCACATCTCGGTGAAAGTCGAGATCCCGATGCCGAGCTGGACCGGGTCGTTGCTCTCCCGGCGCTGCTTCTGCTCGGCGCGGAGCTCGTCGTACCCGAACATCTCCTTGGCGCGCGCGGTGGCGGCCTCGTAGTTGCCGGAGTCGTACTGCAGCCCGGCCACCGTGGTGAACGGGAACTCCTCGTGCTTGATCCAGTTCTTCTCGCGGATCGCCAGCGGGTCCATCCCGACCGCGGCCGCGAGCTCGTCCATCATCCGCTCGACGCCGTAGGTCGCCTCGGGCCGGCCGGCGCCGCGGTAGGCGTCGGTCCAGGTCTTGTTGGTGAGCACGGTCTGGCAGGCGAAGTGGTAGGCCGGGAACTTGTAGATCGCGTTGAACATGAACGCGCCGAGCACCGGCACGCCGCCGCCGACGATGGCGACGTACGCCCCGAGGTCGGCCAGCAGCTCGACCTTGAAGCCGGTGACTGTGCCGTCCTTCTCCGCGGAGAGGGTCAGCTTCTGCCACTGGTCGCGGCCGTGGTGCGCGCTGAGCAGGGACTCCGAGCGGGTCTCGGTGTACTTGACCGGCTTGTTGATCCGCCGGCCGACCGCCCAGGCGATCCACTCCTCCGGGGTGGCCTGGAGCTTGCCGCCGAAGCCGCCGCCCACGTCGGGCGCGATCACGCGGATCTTCGACTCGGGCACCCCGGTCGTCGCCGCCAGGGCGAACCGCAGGATGTGCGGGATCTGGGTCGCCGACCACATCGTGTACTGCTCCCCGGTCGGATCGACGACCACCGAGCGGGGCTCCATGAACGCCGGGATCAGCCGCTGCTGGCGGTACTCGCGCTCGATGACGATTCCGTCGGTGCGCGCCTTCGCGATCGCCTCCTCGACGTCGCCGCCGGTGCCGGCCTCCTTGGAGTCGAAGACCCAGAGCGCCGACTTGTTGGTGCCCAGGTCCGGGTGCGCGAGCACGCTGTCGGCCGCCGCCTCCTTGAGGTCGAGCGCAGCGGGCAGCTCCTCGTACTCCACGTCGACGAGCTCGGCCGCGTCGCGGGCCTCGGCCGCGGTGCGGGCGACGACGACCGCGACGATCTCGCCGGCGAACGCCACCCGGTCGGCGGGCAGCGGCGAGTGGGTGGGCGCGACCTGGTCCGGCGTGATCGGCCAGGCGTTGATGCAGACTCCGAGCTCCTCACCGAAGTCCTTGCCGGTGAAGACGTCGACGACGTTGGTCATGTTGTTGGCCGCGGTGGTGTCGATGCTCTTGATCCGGGCGTGCGCGAACGGGCTGCGGACCATGGCCAGGTGGAGCATCCCCGGCAGGCTGATGTTGTCGGTCCAGCGGGTGCGGCCCGTGATCAGCCGCTGGTCCTCCTTGCGGCGGCGGTCGCGGCCGATCTCGGCCGTCGGGGCCGCGGCGTCCTGGGTGGCGGTCATGCCGGCGCCCCCTCTGTCTGCGGCGCCGACTGCGACTCCGCCCGGTCACCCGCACCGCCGTGGTCGGCGGCGTACAGCACCGCCTTGACGATGTTGTGGTAGCCGGTGCAGCGGCACAGGTTGCCCTCGAGCCCGAGCCGGACCTCCTCCTCGGTGGGGTGCGGGTTGTCCTTCAGGAGGTCGACGCTCTGCATGATCATGCCGGGCGTGCAGAACCCGCACTGGAGACCGTGGCACTCGCGGAAGGCCTCCTGCACGGGGTGCAGCTGGCCGTTGGTGGCCAGCCCCTCGATGGTCGTGACCTCGCCGCCGTCGGCCTGGACGGCCAGCACGTTGCACGACTTCACGCTCTGACCGTTGAGGTGCACGGTGCAGGCGCCGCAGTTGCTGGTGTCGCAGCCGATCACGGTCCCGGTCTTCCCGAGCTTCTCCCGGAGGTACTGCACCAGCAGCATCCTGGGTTCGACGTCATCGGCGACCTTCTCGCCGTCGACGGTGAGGCTGATCCGCGTCATGGGCTCTCCCTTGAGGGTTCCGCGTGAGTTTCCGCGCGTGAGTACGCCGCCACGGGTGTGTGGTCCCGGTCACGCTAGGCAGCGGAGGGTTGGGGGCAGGTTGGCCGCGACCGAGGGACGAGATCGTGGCCGAAGCTGTCCCGGTTGAGCGAGCGTCACGCCTGAGCTCGCGAAGGCGTGTCAGCGAGTCGAGACCACCGCAGCCGAGGCACCTCGCCCGTGCGGCTCAGCGCCGGGCGACGGCCAACCGGCCCTTGAGGAGGGGTACGGCGGGGTGGGGGTGGCCGCCTGTCCTGGAGTCACGTTCCAGCGAGGCCAGGCAGACCTCGAGGACCTCGGAGTCGTACGGCGCCAGCTCGCCGTAGCGGACGACCGCATCGGGCTGGGGGTCGGCCAGGAGCGCCTCGCGGACGGCCACGGCGACGTACTCGGCGAGCTCGGCGAGCGCGGGCGAGTTGGTGCCGGGCAGCAGGTCGCCGCCGTAGGCGTCGACGGCGCCGGCCACGTCGCCGCAGCGCAGCAGCGTGAGCACGTGTTCGACGTCGGTCTCGACGGGCATCAGCAGCCGGTAGGGGCGCGACCCGAGCTGACCGCCCAGCGCGGCCCGCAGGTGCGAGACCTCGGCCTTGAGCGTGGAGAACGTGATCGCCTGGTCGCCGTAGAGCATCGCGTGCAGCTGCTCGAGCGAGAGCCCCTCGGGGTGGAGGGCGAGCAGGGCGAGCACCTCGGTCTGGCGTCGGTTGAGCAGCAGCCGCTGGCCGTCGACATAGGTCTCGGCGGTGCCGAGCAGCGTCATCACCAGGCCCGGCTCGCTGACGACGTCGCGCAGCGCCGAGGGGTGGTACGCCGAGCGCGGCATCGCCGACTCGATGAGCCGGGCCATCACCCGGGCGGTGGCCAGGCCGATCGGGTGGGTGCGGTCCCAGGTCGTGGAGAGGTCGATCACGCCGAGCTTGGCGCCGCTCACGGGGTCGAGGACCGGCGCGGCCCAGCACACCCAGTTGTGCACGATCGGGGCGTAGTGCTCGGCGCTGAACACCATCGCCGGTTCGGCCAGCCGGTTGGCCAGGTCGAGCGCGTTGGTCCCGACCGACTCGTCGTCCCAGCGGCCGCCCGCCACGAAGTTCACGGTCTCCGCCTTGCGGCGCATCACCCGGCCGCCGTAGGTCCACAGGATCCGGGTGTCGGCGTCGGTCACCGCGATGACGAGGTCACCGTCCTCGGCGGTCCTCCTCAGCTCCTCCTCGACCCTCTCCACCGCCGTCTGCAGCGGCGAGTCGCGCCAGATCGCGGCGATCTCGGCCTCGTCGGCGAGCGGCGCATGCTTGACGTCGGGGGTGATCGCGGCCTCCGATCGCGCCCAGGACGACAGGATCTCGGGCCGGACGAGCGGCTCGACCGCGTCGCCGTGCTCGATGAACGTCGTCCAGGCGCGCACGGCGTCCTGTCGCCGCGTGCTCAGCTCGCTGCGCACCACAACGCCGAGGTTACTCCCGGGTCGGAAGCGTGGGCACGGGCTGCTTGCGCTGCTCACGGCGGCCCGGCCACCCGGCGGGGATCGACCCGCTCGGCTACGTTGAAGGCTGCTACCTGTCCAACGGCCGCGCGACGAGGTGAGGCTGTGACGAAGAAGCCCCCGGCGGGTGCCGACGACGCCCTGCCGCCGGGAGGGGCGCGCCGGCCGAAGGTCAAGCAGGCCGTCTACGAGGCCGAGCTCGCGCGGCTCCAGGAGGAGCTCGTCATGCTGCAGTACTGGATCCAGCGGCAGGGGCTCCGCGTCCTGGTGATCTTCGAGGGCCGGGGCTCGGCGGGCAAGGGCGGGGTGATCAGTGCCCTCACCGAGCGCACCAGCCCTCGCACGGTCCGGGTCGTCGCCCTGCCCAAGCCCACCGACCGCGAGCGCACGCAGTGGTACTTCCAGCGGTACGTCGAGCACCTGCCGGCCGCCGGCGAGATGGTCCTGTTCGACCGCAGCTGGTACAACCGCTCGGGCGTCGAGTGGGTGATGGGCTTCTGCACCGAGGACGAGCACCAGGAGTTCCTGCGCTCGTGCCCGGAGTTCGAGCGGATGCTGGTCCGCTCGGGGATCCGGGTCGTGAAGTACTGGTTCTCGGTCTCCTACGACGAGCAGCGACGCCGCTTCGAAGCCCGCAACGACGAGCCGCGCAAGCGCTGGAAGCTCTCCGAGATGGACCTCGCCGAGCACGAGCTGTACGTCCGCTTCTCGATGGCCAAGGACACGACGTTCCAGTACACCGACATCAAGCAGGCGCCGTGGTACGTCGTACCCAGCGACGACAAGCGGGCAGCGAGGCTCAACTGCATCAGCCACCTGCTCGGCCTCTTCGACTACGAGGACGTCGCGCCGGAGCGGGTCGAGCTGCCCGAGATGCGCGACATCGCCTATGTGCGCCCGCCCATCCACGAGCAGACGTTCGTCCCCCAGCTGTTCTGACCCGGATCAGAGGTCGAGGCGGGTGCGCAGGAACCGGATCGTCACGTCCATGGCGTCCTGCCAGCGCGCGTAGAAGGCATGGTCCTCCCCCGGCCACCACCGCAGCCGGCTGTCCACGCCCGCCGACCCCATCAGCCGCTGGGTGGTCCGCGCCCACCGCGGCGGGCAGGTCGCGTCGGCGGTGCCGTGGTGCACGAGCACGGGTTCGGTGATGCGGTCGAAGTAGGTCCGCGGCGACAGCTCGCGGTAGAACCGCGCCGACTCGGCCGGGGTCCCGAACCGGTCGAAGAGGTCGCGTACGGCGTTGGGCCGCGACCGCCTGGTGAAGTGCTCGAGGTTGTCGAGGAAGCGCGAGCTCACCGAGTCGTAGATCACCGCCGCGTCGACCAGGCCGGGCTGGGTGACCAGCGCGTTCATGGTGACGCCGCCGCCCATCGAGCGGCCGAGCATCGCCATGCGGGTGCCGTCGACGTACGGCAGCTTCTCGAGCGCCGCCACGGCGTTCACCGCGTCGCGGGTGTAGCCGAGCCGGGTCTCGCGGTCCACCGGCGGGACCGGGTCGGACGCCGCGTGGCCGCGGTAGTCGGTGTGGAGCACCACGAATCCCGCCCGCGCCAGGGCGTCCTGCTCCCGGGCGAGCCCCTGACCGGTGACGTAGTAGGACGGGTCGATGTAGCCGTGGTTGAGCACGATGCCCGGGAACGGGCCGGGCCCCTTGGGCCGGATCAGCACCCCGGACACGGTGAGGTCGTCGCTGCGGTAGGTGACGTCGTACCGGGTGTAGGCGGCGGTGGCGTACTCGGTGCGCATGATCCGCGGCCGGCCACCGTCCGGCGGCTGCCCCATCAGCGCCGGCAAGGACGAACGGTGGTGGACGGGCGGCAGATCTCCCGACTCGACCAGCGGATCTACCGACTCAACCGGCAAATCTCCCGACTCAACGTCCGCCGGGCCCGTTGATTCGGGAGTTCCGCCGGTTGATTCCGGAGTTCCGCCACTCGATTCGGGAGTTCCGCCGGTACAGCCCGTCAGCAGTGTCAGCCAGACCATGAGAGCCGCGACGAGACGCATGGCGACCGGGACGGTTCAGCCGAGCGGGCTGGTCTCGCCGTGGATCCGGCCCTCGGTGGTGCCCAGGCGCTGGCCGCTGCCGCCCCACCGCCCGGCGATGATCTCGGCCGCGATGCTGATCGCCGTCTCCTCCGGCGTACGTGCCCCGAGGTCGAGCCCGATCGGGCTGGAGAGCCGGGACAGCTCGTCCTCGCTGAGCCCGGCCTCGCGCAACCGGGCCAGCCGGTCATCGTGGGTGCGACGCGAGCCCATCGCGCCGACGTAGGCGACCTCGGGCAGGCGGAGCGCGACCTCCAGGAGCGGAACGTCGAACTTCGGGTCGTGGGTGAGGACCGTGACCACGGTGCGTGGGTCGATCCGACCCGCCTCGTGCTCGGCCTTCAGGTAGCGGTGCGGCCAGTCGACGACGACGTCGTCGGCCTCCGGGAACCGGCTGTGTGTCGCGAACACCGGCCGCGCGTCGCACACGGTCACGTGGTAGCCGAGGAACGCGCCCACCCGGGCCACGGCCGCCGCGAAGTCGATGGCGCCGAAGACCAGCAGCCTCGGCTTGGGCGCGAAGGCCCAGACGAAGACCCGCATCCCCTCGCCGCGCCGCTCACCGTCGCGACCGTAGGTCAGCGTCGCGTTGTGCCCGGCCGCCAGCAGCCCCATCGCGTCGTCGCGGACCGCGTCGTCGGCCCGTGGTGACCCGAGCGAGCCGACCGGGTCCTCGCCGGGTCGTACGACGAGACGCCGGCCCAGCCACGAAGGGTCGGGGTGCTCGATGACCGTGGCCAGCGCCACCGGGCGGCCGGCCTCGATGTCGGCCGCGATGTCGCCGAGCTCGGGGAAGCTCTCCTGGTTCACCTTCTCGACGTAGACGTCGAGGATGCCGCCGCAGGTGAGCCCGACCGCGAACGCGTCGTCGTCGGAGACGCCGTAGCGCTGCAGGACCGGCTCGCCGGACTCCATCACCGACTGGGCCAGGTCGTAGACCGCGCCCTCGACGCAGCCGCCCGACACCGACCCGACCGCGGTCCCGTCCTCGCCGACCAGCATCGAGGCACCCGGCGGGCGTGGCGCGGACTGGAAGGTCGCGACCACCGTCCCGACCCCGATGGTGTCGCCAGCCTCCCACCACTTCTTTAGCTCGGGCAGCACGTCACGCACGGCCGGCCTCCCACACTGCGTGCGTTCTTGGCTTGAGCTCGGGCAGCACGTCACGCACGGGCCACCACCTCCACGAGCTCGGCGTAGGTCGCCAGCGAGTGGCCGGCCACGAAGTCGTCGACGTGGGGCAGCGCCGCCAGCACGCCCTGCTGCACCGGCTCGTAGCCCTGCTTGCCGCGGTGCGGGTTGACCCACACCACGCGGTGCGCGATCCGGCGCAGCCGTGCCATCTGCTCGGCGAGCGCGGCCGGGTCGCCGCGCTCCCAGCCGTCGCTGAACACCACGACCACAGCGCCACGCGCCATCCCGCGCTGCCCCCACCGGTCCAGGAAGATCTTCAGCGTCTCGCCGAGGCGGGTCCCGCCCGACCAGTCCGGCACGGTCTCACCCGCGGCGACCAGCGCCCGCTCGGCGTCCTTGCCGCGCAGGGCGCGCGTGACGTGGGTGAGCCGGGTCCCGACCGTGAACGTCTCGACGACGCCGCCCCTGGCCCCGGACCCCTGGGTGAGGCGGTGGGCCAAGCGGAGCAGCGCGTCGGCGTAGCCGCTCATCGAACCGGACACATCAACCAGAAGGACGACGCGGCGCGGCTTGTTCCCGCGCCGCCGCCAGGCGATGTCCGCGGGCTCGCCCATGTGCTGGAGCGAGGCCCGCAGCGTGCGGGACGCGTCGACCGTGCCGCGGTGCCACCTCTGGTGCCGGGCGGTACGCCGGCGCGGTGGCCGCGGCCGGAGCGTTGCGAACATCCCGGCCAGCCTGGCCTTCTCCGCCGCCGAGAGCGAGGCCACGTCGCGGTGCCGCAGCACCTCGGTGTCGCTCGCCATCGCCCGCACCACCGGGTCGTCGTTGTGGCCGTCGGCGTCACCCTCGCCCTCGGCCAGCGGCAGCCCGGCGAAGGTCGGCACCCCCTCCTCCATGGGCCGCGGCCGGGGCAGGCCGTCGCGCGCGTTGAAGTAGGCCTCGTAGACCTGGTCGTAGCGGGCCAGGTCGTCCGGCGAGGCGCACAGCGTGGCCCGGCCCGCGACGTAGGTGCCGGCGGCGTCAGCCAGGCCGACCAGGGCGGCCGCGGCCAGGAAGCCGTGCGCGCGGTCCTGGGTGACCGGCACGCCGGCGGCCCGGAGCGCCCGGGTGAAGCCGAGCAGGATCTCGTCGGGCAGCCGGACGGCTTCGGTGGTGGCGCTCATGGCCGGAGCATCTGGTCGAGGGCCTGCTGCACCTTCTGGGCGTCTTCGCGATACTTCACGAGGGCGCCGAGTGTGCGCGCCGACGCCTCGAGGTCGAGGGTGGCAGTGCCGAGGTGGTGCAGCGCACGGGCCCAGTCGAGCGTCTCGGCGACGCCCGGCGGCTTCTGCAGGCCGGCGTGCCTGAGCTGCTGGACGACGCCGACCACCTGCTGGGCGAGCTGCTCCGACACCTCGGGCGCGCGGGTCCGGACGATCTGCACCTCCCGCTCGAGGCCGGGGTGCTCGATCCAGTGGTAGAGGCAGCGCCGCTTGAGGGCGTCGTGCAGCTCGCGGGTCCGGTTCGAGGTGAGGACGACCACCGGCGGGGTCGCGGCCACCACCGTGCCGAGCTCGGGGATGCTCACCTGGTAGGTCGACAGCACCTCCAGCAGGAACGCCTCGAACTCGTCGTCCGCCCGGTCGACCTCGTCGACGAGGAGGACCGCCGGTGCCTGCTGCAATGCCTGCAGCACCGGCCGGGCGAGGAGGAAGCGCTCGTCGTACAGGCTCTTCTCGGCCTCTTCCACGTCGGTCCCCCGGCCCGCCGCCTCGAGGGCGCGCAGGTGCAGGATCTGGCGCGGGAAGTCCCAGTCGTAGAGCGCCTGCGTCGCGTCGATCCCCTCGTAGCACTGCAGCCTGATCAGGGGCAGCTCGAGCGCCTCGGCGATCGCCTCGGCCAGCGCGGTCTTGCCGGTGCCGGGCTCACCCTCGAGCAGCAGCGGGCGCTGCATCCGCAGGGCGAGGAACGTGACCGTCGCGAGGGCCTCGTCGCACAGGTATCCCGTCTGCTGGAGCCGGGTGGTCAGCTCGTGAGCGGACAGGGTCTCCATGTGGCCCAGGTTACCCGGGCCCTCGTTGGCGACGGGTTGGCCGAGCGCTCAGCCGGGCCGGTCGACGTCAGCCCCGGTGGCCAGGTCCCCGC
>NZ_DASUFR010000174.1:0-38771 GCF_036274455.1 Nocardioides sp.
CGCCAGGTTGACGTTGAACAGCCTCTTGGCGATCTTGCCGCCGACCTCGTTGTCGGTGAAGTTGATCCGGGGTTCCATCGTCGTCCTCTCGTCGGGTCCCCTGTCTGGGGCCTTCGAGCACCAGATGCCGCCCGCCCGCGAGCAGTGACCGGCCTGAGCTCGTGCGGGGCAGGCTGGACAGCGTCCTCGGCGTCCGGATCGAGGACGGCCGGGTCGTCGAGCTCTACGCGGTCCGCAACCCGGAGAAGCTCTCGCACATGGCGCGGAGGACCTCCCTGCGCCGCTGAGCCCGCACGGAAGTCGGCCCTTGTGACCGATCCGTGGGTGGGTGGCCGCGCGCGCGTGGCACGCGGCAACCCGCATGCGCGGCCGCCCTGCTCGGGTTCTGCGATTTGCACCGCAGATTCGCCACCAGGAGCCCACGGATGTGGTGCAAATCCCCCGGACCGTCTTCGCCGAGGATCTCCGGCACCAGGTGCCGATTCCCCTCCGCAAACCCACCGAGCGGGGCTGGTGGTGCATCCAGCAGAGCGCCGGGAATAGTCACTTCGAGCCATATCCCGGGTCCGGCGGTCCGCTCTGCTCGGGCATGACCGACCTGTGCCTGCCCACGGCCGTGAACGGTCTCGGGACACCCTTGCCGGCCGCCACCCGGCTCACGCCGTACCTCGACTTCGACGTGTCGCAGGCCGTGGCGGCCTACCGTCGCCTCGCCGCGGCGCTGCCCGGCACCGCGCTGCACTACGCGGTCAAGGCCAACCCGGACCAGACGCTGCTGGCGGCGCTGGCCACCGCGGGCTGCCGGTTCGACGTGGCCAGCCCGGCCGAGATCACCGCGGCCCTGGTGGCCGGCGCGTCCGCCGGTGACCTCGTCTACTCCAACCCGGTCAAGCGGCGCGAGGACGTGCGGTTCGCGGCCCGGCTCGGCGTCGACCTGTTCGTGGTCGACTCGCCGGGCGAGGTGGCCAAGGTTGCCGGGGCCGCACCCGGCAGCGGCGTGCTCTGCCGGCTGGTCACGTCCGGCGAGGGGTCGGACTGGCCGCTGTCGCGCAAGTACGGCTGCTCGACCGGCGAGGCGGTGACGATCCTCCGGGAGGCCGCGCGACTCGGGTTGCGCGCCGACGGGATCTCGTTCCACGTCGGCTCCCAGCAGCGCGACCCCGAGGCCTGGCACCGGCCCATCTCCGCAGCGGCGAGCGTCTTCGGGGTGCTGCGCGCCGAGGGTCTCGACCCGTGGCTGCTCGACCTCGGCGGCGGCTTCCCCGCCCGGCTGGACGACGGCTGCCCGCCGCCCGAGGAGTACGGCGCGGCGATCGAGCGGCACCTGTCCGCGGCGTTCGGTGACCACCGGCCCACCACGATCGCCGAGCCCGGCCGCGGGATCGCCGCGGACGCCGGCGTCCTGGTGACCACGGTCATCGGCGTGGTGCACCGCGGCGGGACGCGGTGGGTGTTCCTCGACGCAGGCGTCTTCAGCGGCCTGGTCGAGACCCTCGAGGAGGCGATCAGGTATCCGCTGGCCACCGACGTCCCCGGGCCGACCGGGCCGTGCGTGCTGGCCGGGCCGACCTGCGACAGCGCGGACGTGCTCTACCAGGACCAGATGGTCGAGCTGCCGCTGGCGCTGGCCGAGGGCGACCAGGTGCGGCTCCACTGCGCCGGCGTCTACGTCTCGACGTACTCCACGGTGGGGTTCAACGGCTTCGCACCGCTGAGCTCGGTCGTGCGGCCGTGAGGGGGGTGCGCCGCCTGCTGGTGGCGTACGGCTGCGCGACCCTGGCCACCGGGCTGCCCTGGCCGCTGCTGCTGGTCCTCGTGTGGGACCGGTACGCCGACGCTACCCATGGTGCTTGGGCCGTCGGCCTGGCCGGGGCGGCCCGGATGGCGCCGTACGTCCTGCTCTCCTGGGCCGTCGGGTCGCTCGGCGACCACGTGCGGCGCGACCGCCTGCTGCGCGCCACGATGGTGCTGCGGCTCGCCGCCCTGGGTGCCGCCGCGGTCGCCGTCGCCGGCGACCGGGTCGGACTCGCCGTGGCCCTCTCCGCGGCGGCAGTGCTGTTCGGCACGCCGGCCTACCCCGCGATCGCCGCGGCGCTGCCCGAGCTCGCCGGTCCTCGCCGGGCGCGGGCCACCGAGTCGCTGGTGACGATCGAGGTGTCGTCGTGGGTGGTCGGCCCGGCGCTGGGCGGGCTGCTGCTGGCCGACTCGCTGCGTGCGTGGACCTTCCCCGCCGCGGTGGCCCTCGCCGCGACCGGGCTCGCCCTCTCCACCGGGATCGGCATCCCGGGGCCGGTGGAGCGGGCGCCCGAGGCCGTGGCCGGGATGCTGCGGCACGTGCTGCACTGCCGGCCGGCGCTGGGTGCGCTGGCCGTGGCCGGGCTGCTCAACCTCGTGTGCACCGTCACCGGGTTCGTGCTGCTCCCGCTGAGCGAGGACGCGTGGCACCGCGGTGACGCGGCGTTCGGACTGGCCACCGCCTGTCTGGGGTTCGGGGCGCTCGGCGCTCCGCTGCTGTCCCGGCTGGCCACCGTGTCCGTGCCGAGGGGCCTGCTGGTGATCGGTGGCGCGGTCGCGCTGGTGGCCGCGACGCCCGTCCCGTGGCCGGCGCTCCCGCTGCTCGCGCTCGCCGGGGCCACGGCCGTGGTCGTCGAGAGCCTCCTCACCGGGACCCTGCAGGACGCCGTACCGGACCGCTACCGCGCTGGCGCCCTCGGTGTCGCGGACAGCGTCATGGTCGGCGCCTGCCTGGTCGGCAGCCTGGTCGCGCCGGCGCTGGCGAGGCACACCGGCCCCGGGCCGGCGCTGGTGCTGGTCGCGCTGGCCTGCCCGCTGCCGGTGCTCGTGGTGTGGCTGGTCCCGGCGCGAGCCCCGGCCACTGCCTACGATGCTGCGTGTGAGCGAGCCCGACCCAGACACCGGGCGGGATCCGGTCCGCGAAGCGCTGCGCCAGTCCGAGCGGGCTCGGGATCCGATCCGCGAGGCGCACCGGCAGTGGGTCAAGCACGGGTGGGCTGACGCCGCCGACGGGATGGTCATGGTGACCTCGCTGGTCCGCGCCCAGCAGCTGCTGCTGGAGCGGATCGACGCGGTGCTCCGCCCGCTGGCTCTCACCTTCGCCCGCTACGAGGTGCTGCGGCTGCTGTCGTTCTCCTCGGCCGGAGCGATGCCGATGACCCGGCTCGGCTCGCTGCTCCAGGTGCATCCGACCTCGGTGACCAGCGCGGTCGACCGTCTCGAACGGCAGGGCTTCGTCGCCCGCCAGCGCCGCGACGACGACCGTCGGGTCGTGCTCGCCGAGATCACCGAGACCGGCCGGGCCGTGGTCGAGAAGGCCACCGACGGGCTCAACAGCGAGGTGTTCCAGAAACCCGGCCTCTCCGCCCGCGAGCTCGAGGAGCTGACCCGCCTGCTCGGTGCCCTGCGCAAGGACGCCGGCGACACGGTCGACTGAGGGCGGAGCCGGCGGTCGCGGTCACCGGATCCGTGGGTGCCCGCGCGCCTACCGGATCGCGTCTCGCCCCGCCGGCCCCGATGATGGGGTGTGCGGAGGGAAATCGGCACCTGGTGCCGGAGATCTTCGGCAAAGCCGGGGTCCAGTAATTTGCGCCGCATCTCGGGCGTCCTGGGTGGCCAATATGCGGTGCAAATCGCAGAACACGCCCCGGGCGGCCGCGCATGCGGGGCGGAGCTTGCTCCGCCCTTGCGCGCCCCCAAGCGCGCCGCTCGGGTTGCGGCGTGCTACGCGCGCGGCCGCCCACCTACGGATCAGTCAGAAGAGCCGGATATCCGGCGACCCATTCGCGAACGGACGACCCCCGTGCCATAATTACTAGGACATCCAACTACCGAAGGTCCACGGATATGTCCGAGCTCCACGTCCCGACCAACCCGGTGCGGCTGGTGACCGCGTCCAGCCTGTTCGACGGGCACGACGCGTCGATCAACATCATGCGGCGCATCTTCATGAGCCAGGGCTGCGAGGTCGTGCACCTCGGGCACAACCGCTCGGTGCAGGAGGTCGTGGACGCCGCGATCGAGGAGGACGTCCAGGGCGTCGCGGTCAGCAGCTACCAGGGCGGCCACATCGAGTACTTCGAGTATCTCGTCGAGTCGCTGCGGCAGCGCGGCGCCGGCCACGTCCACGTGGTGGGCGGCGGGGGCGGCGTGATCGTGCACGACGAGATCGAGCGACTGCGGCAGAGCGGGATCACGATCTTCTCCCCCGAGGACGGGCAGCGGCTGGGGCTACCCGGGATGATCAACAGCGTCATCGCGGACCTCGACTTCGACCTCTGGGACGCCAGGCAGGTCAGCGCCGAGGAGGTCATCAGTGGCGACCGCGTGGCGATCGCGCGGGCCATCACCGGCGTCGAGGAGGGCAAGCTCCCACCCGAGACCCAGCAGGCACTCGAGCAGGCGGCAGCCAAGCACCAGGTCCCGGTCCTCGGCATCACCGGCACCGGCGGCTCGGGCAAGTCCAGCCTCACCGACGAGCTCGTACGCCGGCTCCGCGTCGACCAACAGGACAAGGTCCGCATCGCGGTGGTCGCGGTCGACCCCTCCCGCCGGAAGGGCGGCGGCGCGCTGCTCGGCGACCGGATCCGGATGAACTCCCTCGACGGCGACCGCGTCTACTTCCGCAGCCTGGCCACTCGTGGCGCGCACGAGCTGCCTGACTACCTCAGCCAGGTCATCACGGTGCTCAAGGCCGCCGGCTTCGACCTCGTCGTGGTCGAGACCCCGGGCATCGGCCAGGGCGACGCCGCGGTCGTTCCCTTCGTCGACACCGCGATGTACGTCATGACGCCGGAGTTCGGCGCGGCCAGCCAGCTCGAGAAGATCGACATGCTCGACTTCGCCGACGTGGTGGCCATCAACAAGTTCGAGCGCCGCGGCGCCGAGGACGCGATGCGCGACGTGGGCCGCCAGCTGGTGCGCAACCGCGAGGCCTTCGGCAAGAAGCCCGAGGACATGCCGGTCTTCGGCACCAGCGCGGCGACGTTCAACGACGATGGCGTGACCGCGCTCTACCAGCACCTCGCGGGGCTGCTCGGCGAGCACGGCCTCCGGCTCGACGACGGCACGCTCCCCCATGTCGACGTCCGGCACTCCTCGAAGCTGCGCCAGGTCGTCCCCTCCGACCGGGTCCGCTACCTCTCGGAGATCACCCAGACGATCCGGGACCACCACGCTCGCACCGACGAGCTGGTCGAGCAGGCGAGGTCTCTGCAGGCGCTCGAGAAGGTGACCACGCTCGTCGAGCCTGTCGAGACGTCCGCAGCGGACGTCGTGAGGACGATGGCGACCGACGCGCGCGAGGCGCTCGACCCCGAGGTCCGCAAGCAGCTCGAGGAGTGGCCCTCGGTCGTCGAGGAGTACGCCGTGCACCCCGGCCGCGAGTCCCTCTCCGGCAACCGGGTCCCGCGGGTCGCGCTGCCGGCGTACACCGACCACGGCGAGCTGGTCCGCTACTTCCGCCGGGAGAACCTGCCGGGCCGGTTCCCCTTCACCGCCGGTGTCTTCTCCTTCAAACGCGACAACGAGGACCCCGCGCGGATGTTCGCCGGCGAGGGTGACCCGGCGCGTACCAACCGCCGGTTCAAGGTCCTGTCCGAGGGCCAGCCGGCTACCCGGCTCTCCACGGCGTTCGACTCGGTCACGCTCTACGGGCGCGACCCCGACGAACGCCCCGACATCTACGGCAAGGTCGGCACCTCCGGCGTCAGCGTCGCGACGCTCGACGACATGAAGGAGCTCTACGACGGCTTCGACCTGCTCGATCCGACGACGTCGGTGAGCATGACGATCAACGGGCCGGCACCGACGGTGCTCGCGTTCTTCCTCAACACCGCGATGGACCAGGCCCGCGAGAAGGGCATCGACCCCGCCGAGGCGCTGCGGACGGTCCGCGGCACCGTGCAGGCCGACATCCTGAAGGAGGACCAGGGACAGAACACCTGCCTGTTCTCCACCGAGTTCAGCCTGCGCTGCATGGCCGACATCCAGGAGTGGTTCATCGAGCACGGGGTCCGCAACTTCTACTCGGTCTCCATCTCCGGCTACCACATCGCCGAGGCCGGGGCGAACCCGATCAGCCAGCTCGCGTTCACGCTGGCCAACGGGTTCACCTACGTCGAGGCCTACCTCGCGCGCGGCATGGACATCGACGACTTCGCCCCGAACCTGTCGTTCTTCTTCAGCAACGGCATGGACCCGGAGTACTCCGTCATCGGCCGGGTGGCCCGCCGGATCTGGGCGATCGCGATGAAGGAGAAGTACGGCGCCAACGAGCGCTCCCAGAAGCTGAAGTACCACGTGCAGACCAGCGGCCGGTCCCTGCACGCCCAGGAGATGGACTTCAACGACATCCGCACCACCCTCCAGGCGCTGATCGCGATCTACGACAACGCCAACTCGCTGCACACCAACGCCTACGACGAGGCGGTGACCACGCCGTCGGCGGAGTCGGTGCGTCGCGCGCTGGCGATCCAGCTGATCATCAACAAGGAGTGGGGCCTCGCCATGAACGAGAACCCGCTCCAGGGCTCCTACATCATCGACGAGCTCACCGACCTCGTGGAGGAGGCGGTGCTCAGGGAGTTCGACGCGATCAACGAGCGCGGCGGCGTCCTCGGCGCGATGGAGACCGGCTACCAGCGCGGCCGGATCCAGGACGAGTCGATGCTCTACGAGCAGCGCAAGCACGACGGCTCGCTGCCGATCATCGGCGTCAACACCTTCCGGCGCAAGGACGCCCACGACGGCACCCCCGACCACGTCGAGCTCGCCCGCGCCACCGAGGCCGAGAAGGAGTCGCAGCTGCGCCGCGTGCGTGCCTTCCAGAGGGACCACGAGCAGGAGGCGGCCGCCGCCCTCGAGCGGCTCAAGGAGTCCGCCACAAGCGGCGAGAACGTGTTCGCCGTCCTCATGGACGCCGCCCGCGTCTGCTCGCTCGGCCAGGTGACCGAGGCGTTCTTCGAGGTGGGCGGTGCCTACCGGCGGAATGTCTGAGCCCGGAGCCTGAGCTTGCGAAGGCTCCGGTCGGCGAAGAGGTTGAGGAGGCTCGGCTCAGACCCGACGAAGGAGGGGCTGAGCGAGCCGTCTCGAAACCACCGCAGCGGAGGCTGGAACCAGACCATGGGCAGTGTCACGCGGGTCGTGAGCCTCGTCCCAAGCATCACCGAGGCCTTGGCGTCCGTACGCCGGGAGGCGGTCGTCGGCGCGACCGACTGGTGCACCCACCCCGCGGACCTCGACGACACGCTCGAGGCACGGGTCCGCGGCACCAAGAACCCGAACCTCGAGACCATCCGGAGGCTTCGACCCGACGTGGTGATCGCCAACCACGAGGAGAACCGCGAGCTCGACGTACGCCGCCTCCGCGAGTCCGGCGTCGAGGTCCACGTCACCCGGATCGAGACCGTGCCCGAGGCGGTCGAGACCTTCGAGCACCTCTTCGACCAGGTGCTCGGCTGGGAGCGGCCGGAGTGGCTGGACGAGGTGCGCGACCGGTGGTGCGGACCGCTGCCGGACGTCACCCACACGGTGGCCATCCCGATCTGGCGCGATCCATGGATGGTCGTGGGCGGCCGCACGTTCACCGGGGACCTGGCCCGGCGGCTCGGCTGGGCCAACGCCTACGCCGACAGCGCCGACCGCTACCCCAAGGCCGACCCGGTCGACATCGAGGCCAGGGACGTCGACCTGGTGCTGCTGCCCGACGAGCCCTATGCGTTCACCGCCGACGACGGGCCCGAGGCGTTCCGCACCACCGGGACCAGGTTGGTCAGCGGCCGGCTGCTCACGTGGTACGGCCCCTCGCTCCTGGAGGCACGAGCCCTGGTCGAGACCTGACCAACGTCGCGAAGATTCACCCGCTGCTGGTGATATGACCGGCGTGAAGTCCCGAGATGATCAGTGTCCGGACCGGGACTCTGCATCCACGCGCCCGGGCCCGATGCACCGAGGAGGGCCATGAACGAGGCGTCGACCGACCGGAGCCCTGCTCGCGCCGGTCTGGTGCTGATCTCCCTGATCCTGGTGGCGGCCGTTGCCAACCTCAACCTCGCGGTGGCCAACGTGGCGCTGCCCGACATCGGCAAGGCCTTCGACTCCTCCCAGACCACCCTGAACATGATCGCGGTGGGCTACTCGCTCGGCCTGGCCGCCTCGGTCATCTACCTCGGCGGGCTGGGCGACCGGTACGGCCGCAAGCTGATGCTCGTCCTCGGCGTCTCGCTGTCGGTCCCCGCCTGCCTGCTCGCCGCCTACGCCCCCTCGGACAACGTGCTCGTCGTCGCGCGGGTCCTGGGCGGGCTCTCGGCGGGCATGGCCTACCCGACGACCCTTGCGCTCATCACCGCGCTGTGGGTCGGCAGTCCGCGGACCACCGCCATCGCGCTCTGGTCGGGCCTCGGTGGTGCGATCTCCTCGCTCGGCCCCCTGCTCTCCGGGTGGCTGCTCCAGCACTTCTGGTGGGGGTCGGTCTTCATCGTCACCCTGCCCCTCGCGGTGGTCGCCCTGGTGATGGCGGTCATGTACGTGCCGAGCCACGTGAACGAGGGGACCGACCCGGTGGACCACGTCGGGGGCGTGCTCTCCGTGGTGCTCGTCGCCACCCTGGTGCTCGCCATCAACTTCGCGCCGGTGCCCGACAAGACCAAGCTGACGCTCACACTCGCCGCGGTCGCGCTGGTGGCCACGGCCGCCTTCGTCGTTCGGCAGCGGCGCTACGCGTTCCCGCTCTATGACCTGAAGGTCGCGTCGCGGCGCGTGTTCTGGGTGGCCGCCGTGGCCGGGATCATCGTCTTCGGGACGCTGATGGGCGCGATGTTCGTCGGGCAGCAGTTCCTCCAGAACGTCCAGGGCTACTCGACCTTCGACGCCGGCGCGTCGATCGTCCCGGCCGCGCTGTGCATGGTCCTGGTCGCGCCGCGTTCGGCCAAGCTGGTCGACGCCTTCGGGGCGCGCGTGACGCTGCTGATCGGCTACGCATTCTGCCTGGCCGGCTTCCTCGTGATGCTCCTGCTCTGGAACGAGGGGGTCGGCTACTGGGCGATCGGGCTCGCCTATGCCCTGGTCGGTGCCGGTGTCGGGTTCGCCGGCACCCCTGCGTCGCACTCCCTGACCGGCTCGGTCCCGGTCAGTCGGGCCGGGATGGCATCGGGCACCGCCGACCTGCAGCGCGACCTCGGCGGCGCCATCATGCAGTCGATCCTCGGAGCACTCCTAGCGGCCGGGTACGCCTCGGCGTTCGCCTCGGCCATCGCCGCCTCCCCGCAGTCGAGCCAGGTCAGCCAGTCGACGCAGGCCGCACTGACCAAGTCCTTCTCCTCGGCCGAGGCCTTGGCAGCGCGGTATCCCGACCACGCCGACGCCATCACCGCTGCTGCCAAGTCGTCCTTCCTCGACGGCGCGGACTGGGCCTACACTGCGGGGATCGTCGCGATCCTGCTGGGCGCCGCCATCGTGTTCTTCCTGTTCCCCCGCAAGGACGACGAGGAACGGCTGCTGGCGGAGTACGACGAGCAGGACGCCCACCACGGCGCGGGTGCTCCCACCGGAGCGCCCGTCGAAGAGGGCTGACCCTGGATCCACCCACTGCGCTATCGCCCATATCGGGCGATGACCGCGTCATCGGACCCGGACCAGTCTGGCTCGGCAGGTGACGACGCTGGAAGGACGCCCGGGTCGGATTCTCTCGGGAGGTCGCACCAGGTGGGAGCGATGCGCAGTGAGTGTCCAGTCGACGACAAAGCCCCCCGAGGACCCCCAGGACCACGAGGCCCGGTCTGGCCTCCTTCCGCGCTCGCAGCCGGCCCCGATCCCCTCCAGCCAGGCCCGTCCCCCACAGCTCGCGTGGGACCCGGTCGAGCGCCGACACCTGTCCCGCCGGCTGGGACAGCTCCTCGACGGCACTGCGAACCCGCGGTTCCAGGCGTCGTGGGACATGGCCTCGGCGGAGTCGTTCCGGCCCTGGTCGGCCGCCGAGCGAGCCGCGGCTGCGCAACGGTCCTCCCCCACCTCGCCGGCTCAGGTGAGCTGACCGGCCGGGCGGCTCGAGGCCACCGCCCACGCGTTGCCTACGTCGCGCGCACCACGACCTCGGCCCGGGCCCGGCGCGTGAGAGCGGCCACGGAGCTCGCCGTCACGCTGAACGTCCGGTGCGCGCCGTGCCGGGTGCGCGCGGTGCGCACGACGACGACCTTGAGCACGAGCTGCCCGCCCGGGTCGACCGCGTCGGTGCGGAGCCTCCCCCGCACCACCCGCCTCGTGACGTCGCGGCCGTCGAGCCGGTAGCGCACCTGCAGGGCGGCGGTACTCCGCGTCCCCTTGATCCGGAAGGCGTCGGGCCGCAGTCCCTCGTTGACCAGCCGCAGGGTGGCGGTCACGCGCTTGCCGCGCAGCCTCTTGTCGACGTGGTCCCTGGACCAGCGGGGCTGCCACGCCGCCACGACCGAGTAGCTGCGGGTCACGGTGGTCGTGTTGCCGGCGCCATCTGTGGCCGTGAGGCGCACCGTGTGCCTTCCCGGAGTCGAGGTGTCCAGCAGGTCGCCGGGTCGCACGTCGCCGCCGCAGGTCCACAGCGACGAGCCGCCGCGGTCCGTGCAGCGGAAGTCGACCGCGACCTGCTGTCCCTCCGGGTACGTCGCGCCGTCCACGAGCCACACCGTGTCCACCACCGGCGGCTCGGCGTCGCGGGCCTGCATCAGGCTGGCGCGGTAGGAGATCGGCTGCGGCGACGGCCGCGGGTCGGCCAGCCGCAGCTGCCACAGGATCTCGCCGTCGCCGTCGACCTCCTGGGCCAGTGCCCGGGTCTCCGCCGCCCAGCCGACCAGCGTGTCGCCGTTGTCGAGGCGGCGGGCCGAGCCCATGAACCACGAGTACCAGCCGGGCGGCTCGTAGGACCACACCAGCGTGGCGGTGTCGCCGTCCAGCGCGTACTCGGCGACCCTGCTCTGCGTGCGCGCCGTGAACGGCCCGTCGGGGTGGGCGGGGTCGACGCACAGGTCACCGGCGAGCAGCCCGGAGCCGTCGTCGAAGACCAGGACGTGCCCGTCGGGGAGCATCGACGCGGTGTGCTGCGCACACGGCCCGTCGTAGGGGTCGCCGACGAAGGTGAAGTCGCTGCGCCGGCCGCCCAGCCGCCACTCGATGTCCCCGCGTTGGAAGCCGTCGTGGTCGGAGCCCGCGATCCGCAACACCGCGCTGAGGTGCCGGAACGACGCGAGCAGGTCGCCGTCGGGCAGCATCTCGATCGAGTTGAGGTGCGCGTAGTCCCACCGCGGCCCACTGGGCACGCTCGCCACGCTCTCGTCCTGGAGCCCGTCGCTGCTCCAGCGCCAGAGCTCGTGCCCGGACGCGTCGAGGTGCTCGATGACGGAGTCGACCTCACCCGATCGGTCCGCGGCGGGCTCGTAGGCCATCAGCCACGACGTGCCGTCCGGCAGCAGGACCGAGTCGTGCAGGTCGGTGTTGGTCAGCCCGACGGTCTCGAGCCGGCGCACCTCGTGCCACGTGTCGTCCAGCACGACCGTCGCGTGGCCGACCCGGCCCGGGGTCGTCGTGGGCTCGGCGTAGGTGATGCTGCCGTCCGGCTGGTCCTTCAGGTCGTGGGCGTCCGGAGCGACGCGGACGTGTGTCGGCACGCCGTTGCGGTCGACGGTCGTCACGAACCGTGGGGACGGGCCGAGGATCGGGTTGAGGGTCAGCCCCACCACTCCTGGCGCCAGGCCGGGCGCCGGTCCGGTCGCCTCCAGCGCGGGGAAGCCCGCCGGCAAGTAGACCAGCGAGTGCCGTTCGACGCCGGCCGAGTCCTCGATCAAGACCGAGACCTCGTCGCCGCCGGTCAGCCCGGTGACCGTCGCCGTGCCGCCTGGCGCCACCCGCCCGTCGACCCGGACCACTCCGGCGGGGTCGCTGGTGGTGGCGTGCACGGTGATCGTGCCGCCGGTCGCCGCCGTCGTCGTGACGGCGTACCGCTGCACGGCGGGGTCGAAGGCCGGGTAGCTGCCCACCCCGGTGCCGCCGACCGACAGCGTGTGGACGGGAGCGACGGCTGCGGCCGGAGTGGCCGCGGCCGGAGACGAAGTAGGCGGCGGGAGGACGACGGGTACGACGGCCAGGAGGCCTGCGACGAGGACCGAGCTGCGGCGCACCCGCCGATTGTGCCTCGCCGGTCGGCCGGGTCGGCCCGGACTAGTCCGATCGGGCCATACCCAGGGCCGGACGGCCGGTTTTGCAGGCGTCGACGCCCCGGGCGGACCGTTGTTCCCGAGACTGGCCACGTGACGACGTTGGAGGGCGTCGGGCACCCGCTCGGGAGGGGGCGTGCACCCCTGGTCATTGCGGCCGCCATCCCGCTGGTGGTCCTGGCGGCGTTGCCATGGCGTGCCGACGTGCTTCCGAGGATCCCCGGCTTCCCCGGTCCCGGCGTCGCCCTCCTCGTGGGCTGCAGCCTGCTGACCGTCCTGCTGCTGCTGAGCCAGTACCGCGTCGGCGGCTCGCCTCGGCTGCTGGCGCTGGCCTGGGCCTATCTCTGGTCGGCCGCCGCCGCCCTGCAGATCGCAGCCGCGACCCCCGGGATCCTGCGCGCCCACCCCGCACTGGGGGCAGACCCCAACAGCGTCCAGTGGCTGTGGCTCTCGTGGCACGTGGTCCCGCCGGTGCTGATCGGCCTGGCGCTGGCACCGTGGCCGGCGGGGCTCGAGCGCACGCTCGGCGCCCGCCACGGCCGGATGGTCCGGGCCACGATCTCGTGGGTGTTCATCGTCGTCCTCTCGCTGGTGTTCGCGCTGGTGCTCGCCAACGCACCCGGCCTGCTGCCCACGGTCACCGCCGAGGACGGCACCGGGCTGACGGGCGGCGCGACCGCCTCGGTGATCGTCCTCAACCTGGCCGCTGTTGCGCTCGCGGTGTGGGGGGTCGGGTCGCGGCACAGCACCGAGGGCGTGGAGCGTTGGGCGGTCGTGGCCTCGGTGGCGTTCCTTGGCGACGTCTGGCTGACCTCGCTCTCCGTCGCGCCGTTCTCGGTCGCGTTCTACCTGGCCCGGATCCTGGGGCTGGCCGCCACTGCCTTCGTGATGCTCGCGATCCTGCGGGAGAGTGCGCGGCTCCAGGCGAAGACCTACGAGACCGCGCTACGGCTCGAGGAGCAGAACGCCGAGCTCGTCGAGGCGACCCGGATCCGTGACCACCTGGCCGCGGTGGTCAGCCACGACATGCGCACGCCGCTGGCCGGGCTGCAGGGCTACCTCGAGATGCTCCGCGAGGACGACCTCGACAGCGCACTGGCCCGGCGGATGCTGGAGCGGTCGTGGATGCTGACGCGGCGGCTCACCCTCCTCACCGAGGACATGCTCGCCGCGGCGACCCTCGAGCACGGCGACCTCGTGGTCACTCCCGTCCTGCTCGACCTCAACCTGCAGCTGGGTGAGTGCGCGACCTGCTTCCCCGACCTCGACATCGAGCTGGACTGCCCACCCGGGCTCGCGGCGTACGCCGACCCGCTGCGCCTCCAGCAGATCCTGGCCAACCTGGTCCGCAACGCCCAGAAGCACGGAGCCGAGCCCGTGCGGATCGCGGCCGCGCCCGACCCCCGCCACCCGGGCGGGGTCGTCATCCGCGTCTCGGACGCCGGGGCCGGCGTGCCCGCGCCGTTCGTCCCCCGGCTCTTCGAGCCCTACAGCCAGGGCAGCTCGACCGCGACCGGTGGGGCGGGGCTCGGACTGTCGGTGGTCCGGGACCTGGTGACCGCCCACCACGGCGAGACCCACTACGAGCGGGACGGCAACGCCTTCGTCCTCACCCTGCCGGCGCCTTCAGGAACCACCGACCCAGCAGCGTGTCCTCCGCCTCGAGCAGCAGACCGAGCCGGAGTGGTACGTCGACCGGCGGTCCAGACGTGATCCGCGGGTGGTCGCCGGCGAGCAGCCGGGGCGCGACAGTCCAGTCGAGCTCGTCGACGACGCCCTCGGCGAGCAGGTCGCGCAGCAGGTGCGGGCCGCCCTCGCCGAGCAGGTGGGTGAGGCCACGCTCGGCCAGTGAACGCCTCAGCTCGGCGAGGTCGACGTGGTAGTGACCGAGCACCAGGACGTTGCCGTCGCCGAGCAGCGACCGCGTCTCCTCCAGGTGGTCCGCGTGCGCACAGGTGGCCATCAGCACCGAGCCCGGCGTCGCGTCGCGGAGCCGGTCCGGGACCCGGCCGCTCCGGCTGACGAGGACCAGCGGCTTGGCGGACTCGCGATAACCCTCGTCGCGCGCGGTGCCGGCCCCGACCACCACCGCGTCACAGAGCCTGCGCAGGGTGTCGAAGACCCGCTTGTCGGCGTCGTTGTTGATGCCCCCGGTACGGCCGTCAGGGCCGGTCGCCGCGCCGTCGACGGTGCTGATCATGTTGACCCGGAGCCAGGGCAGCGACGGCGCGGCATAGACCCGCTCGAGATCGGCGTCGCTCAGCTCGCTCAGCTTCTGCAGTTCCATCGCATCACCCAGTACTGCACGCCGTACGGCGCGTCGTCGTAGTCGACCTGCGCCTCGCCCAGGCCGCCGTCGAGCTCGGCGAGCTCCACGATCGCGTCGGTGCTGGCCCACAGCTCGCGGGCCAGCGCCTCGTCCACCGCGGGATGTCCGGCCCGAAGCGACTGCCCCAGCGCGCGGTCGAACGCCTCCGCACGCTCGTCGAAGTGGCCCGGCGCCTTCTCGGTGCGCCTGGCGGAGCCGTTGCCGACCACGAGGTAGGACGACTCATCGCCGCTGCGCGAGGTCGCCTCCAGCAGGTGGCTCGCGACCCGCGCACCCTGCGCGTCGGCCAGCACGGTCACGTCGCGGCCCAGCCACCCGACCGCGCCGAGTGCAGCGGCGCGGAGCTCGGCGACCGGGTCCTCGAGGCTGGCGTACTCCGGCAGCAGGGCGAGCACGCCGGGTATGAGCACCACTCTGGTCACGGTCGAGTCCCAGCCTGCCCTGCGGTGGTTGCGACGCGCCGGTCGCGACCTCGTTGCTCGTGCGCGCGGCTCGCTCGACCTTCGCGAGCCACGAGCCCGCTGGTTCCTCGCGGCCTCTGCTCGCTCACTGGATCCCCCTGATCGCCCGCCGGGGCGGCCGCCGGCCGGCGATCGTGCTGGCCATGTCGACGGTCTGCCGGGTCTCGACGACCTGGTGCACGCGGTAGATGCGGGCGCCGGCCAGCGCACAGACGGCCGTGGCGGCCAGGGTGCCGATCAGCCGCTCACCCACCGGCAGGTCGAGGGTCTCGCCGACGAAGTCCTTGTTGGAGAGCGAGACCAGCACCGGCCACCCCGTCGCGACCATCTCGTCGAGCCGGCGAGTGACCTCGAGGGAGTGGAAGGTGTTCTTGCCGAAGTCGTGGGCCGGGTCGATGACGATCGAGTCGCGGCCGACGCCGGCGGCCAGCGCGCGCTCGGCGTAGGCGACGGTGTCGTCGATCGCCGAGCGCACCACGTCGTCGTACTCGATCCGGTAGGGCCTGGTCCGCGGGGTCACGCCGCCGGTGTGGGTGCAGACGATCGCCGCGCCGTGCTGGGCCGCGACGTCGACGAGCTCGGGGTCGGCGCCACCCCACGCGTCGTTGAGGAGGTCGGCGCCCGCGGCGCAGACTGCGTCGCCCACCGAGGCCCGCCAGGTGTCGACCGAGATGACGAGTGCGGGGAACGACTCGCGCACCCGGGCGACGAGGTCCACGACCCGCGCCTTCTCCTCGGCCTCGTCGATCTCGGCTCCGGGTGCTGCCTTGATGCCGCCGATGTCGACGATCTCGGCGCCCTCGGCGGCGACCTGTGCGACCCGCTCGAAGGCCTTGTCCTCCTCCCAGGTCGCCCCCTTGTCGAAGAAGGAGTCCGGGGTCCGGTTGACGATCGCCATCATCAGCGTGGCCTCGTCGTCGAAGGCGATCCGCCCGAGCTTCAGCGTCACGGGACGCTCACCGCCGGCGGCCGCTCCGAGTCGACCTCACCCGCCGTCGGTACGCCGGCTCGCGCGAGCGCCGCGGCGAGGATCTGGGTGGCCATGCCGCCGAGGTCGCGCAGGCTCTGGTGCCGGTGCGCCCGGGTGCCGAGGTCGACCTGGGCCAACGCGTGGAGGCCGTGGGCCCGGACGGTGTCGACGAGCGCGGCCAGCTCCACGGCGTACCCGGTCGGCACCCTCAACGTCTCGAACAGCGAGCGCCGTACCGCCCACTCACCGGCCAGCGGCTGGTGCAGTCCGGCCAGCTCGGGGAAGAGCAGCCGGATCAGCGGGCGGGCGACGAGCTCGGTGACCCGGCCGCCCTCGAGCGGGACCGCGCTCTCCCCCGAGCCCATCGGCCGCTCGTAGAACCCCTTGACCAGCAGCACCTCCGGCCTGGTCAGGAGCGGGCCGAGCAGCCCGGGCACGAAGTGGGTGTCCCAGTCGAGCAGGTCGGCGTCCATGAAGACGACGACCTCGCCCTTGGTCACGAACTGCGACTTCCACATCGCCTCGCCCTTGCCGGGCACGGTCCCGAGGTCGGGCCTGATCTCGGCGGCGCGGTGCACAACGGCGCCGGCGTCGGAAGCCACGACGTAGGTCTCGTCGGTCGAGTCCGAGTCGATGACCACGATCTCGTCGAGCAGCGCGACGGTGTCGACGAGCGCGTCGCGCACCCGGCTGACCACGTCGCCGACGGTGGCGGCCTCGTTGCGGGCGGGTACGACGAGGCTCACCACCCGGCCGGCCTTGGCCTCGAGCAGCCGGTCGAGCGACCAGTCGTCCCAGTGGTGGGTGTTGCGGTCGAACCACTCGCCCACCATGTGTTTCAGGCTAGACGGTGGGTCCGAAGCGAGGTCTAACCCAGGTAGGTGCGCACCGCCAGCGCCAGCGCCCGGGCGTACCGTTCCTGGCCCTTGGCCGAGGTCATCACGGCTGCGTCGCCACTGTCGCGCATGTTGCCCGACTCGAGCATGACCACGGGCACGTCGGAGAGATTGAGGGTGCCGAGGTCCGCGCGCTCGTCGAGGCCGTCCCCGCCGGCGATGTAGTTGGCGACCGAGAAGCCCTTCTTCAGCAGGGCTTCCTTGGTCACCTCGGCCAGCCGCTTGGACGGCCCGAAGATGTCGTCGGTCCACGGGGCGCGGTCGGGTGGGTAGATGACGTGGAAACCGTGCGCGCCGGACGACAGCGACCCGTCGCCGTGGATGCTGATCTTGAGGTCGGCGTGCCGCTTGTTGCCCTTGCGTCCGCGGAAGTCGACGCACGGGCCCCAGCGGTCCTCGCGGTTGGACTTGCGGGTCAGCACCACGGTTGCGCCGGCCTTCTCGAGCTTGGCCTTCAGCCTGCTCGTGACCTTCCACGCGAACGTGGCCTCCGAGTAGCCGCCGTCGGTCGACGTACCGGTCGTGTTGCACGGCTTGGTGAAGCCACCGGCCGGCACCGGGCGGTTGATCTGCGCCGGGAAGTTGTGGTTGCCGAGCTGGTGGCCGGCGTCGAGCACGATCACCTTGCCCGCCAAGGGCTGCGAGTGGCGCTGGGTCACCGGTGGTCGAGGAGCAGTTTCCACCCCTGCATCGAGACCTGCGCAGGACGCCGCAGGCCCCCACCCGAGAGCGGCGACGAGAACGGCGGTCAGCAGGCAGCTCACTCGTAGCCCAGGATCTCCTGGCGCTTCTCGCCCCAGGCCAGCGCCGAGGCGATCGCGTCCTCGAGCGAGAGCTCGGTGTGCCAGCCGAGCAGCTCGTGTGCCCTGTCGACGTTGGCGAAGGCGCCGACAGCGTCGCCCGGACGCGGGGGGGCCTCGCGGAGCGGCACCGGCTTGCCGAAGACGTTCTCGAAGGCGGCCACGAGCTCCCGCACGGTCACGCCCGACCCGGTGCCGACGTTGATGACCACGCTCGGCGCACCGGAGGCGGCGATCACGTCGTCGAACCTCTCGATCGCCCGGACGTGCGCCCTGGCCAGGTCCCACACGTGGATGTAGTCGCGGATCCCGGTGCCGTCGCGGGTCGGGTGTTCGGTGCCGGTGATCGTGAACGCGTCCTTCTGGCCGCGCGCGGCCATCACCAGCTGCCCGAGCACGTGGCTCGGCTCCTTGGCGTAGATGCCGGACTCGAGGTCAGGGTCGGAGCCGATCGGGTTGAAGTAGCGCAGGATGATCGCGCGCAGGTCGGTGGCGACCGCCATGTCCTCGAGGACCTGCTCCATCATCCGCTTGGTCCGCGCGTACGGCGACGTCGGGTCGAGCGCGTCCCCCTCGCGCACCTCGAAGTCCGGCTTGAGGGCGTAGAGGCTCGCCGAGCTCGAGAACAGCACCCGTGGCTTGCCGAGCTGGTGGAGCTGGTCGAACAGCTCCAGCGACTTCGCCACGTTGTCGCGGTAGTACTCGTAGGGCAGCTCCACCGACTCCGGCACCACGATCCGGGCCGCCATGTGGATGGTGGCGTCGAGGTCCGGGTGCTCTTCGACGATGCGGGCGACGAGCGCCCGGTCGGCGATGTCACCCTCGTAGAAGATGCGGTCGCGCACGAACACCTGCGGCCCGGTGAGCAGCGAGTCGAGGATGACCGGGACGTGTCCCGCCTCCTCCAGCGCCTTGGCCGTGACCGAGCCGATGTAGCCGGCGCCGCCGGTGACGAGGACCTTCATGCCTCCAGCGTATGGAACTCGCGCGCGGGCGTCAGATCGGGGGAGAGCGCGATGCATCGGCCGACGAGGACGGCCAGCGGCAGCGAGAGCACCGTCCAGGCCGCCAGTCCCAGGGCGACCATCAGCGCAATGGTCATGCCCGAAGGGTGCCGCCCGGACGATCCGAGCAAACGGACATTCGCGATGTCCGCGAGGTGGTCCAGACCAGTGAAGGGGCGCGGGCCTCGACACACTGGGCCGCATGCCGACCGCCTTGATCACGGGGGTCGGCGGCCAGGACGGCGGCTACCTCGCCGAGCGGCTCCTGGCCGACGGCGTCGAGGTGCACGCGCTCGCGCTGCCCGGCGACGACGTTGGTATCGACGGCGTGCACCTGCACACCGGCGACGTCGCGGACCTCGACGCGACCCGGGCGAGCATCCTCGAGGTCGCTCCTGACGAGGTATACAACCTGGCCGGCCTCAGCTCGGTGGCCCGGTCATGGGACGAGCCCGGGCTCACGGCGCGGGTCAACGGCCTGGCCGCGGCCGGGCTGATGGGGGCGGCCCACGACGTCGGCGCTCGGTTCGTGCAGGCCTCGAGCGCGGAGATCTTCGGCCTCCCCGACCGCTCACCGCAGGACGAGGACACCCCGGTCCGGCCGGCGAACCCCTACGGAGCGGCGAAGGCCTATGCCCACTTCATGGTCGAGGTCTACCGGCGCCGCGGGCTGCACGGCACGTCGCTGGTGCTCTACAACCATGAGTCGCCACGGCGCCCTGCCCACTTCGTCACCCGCAAGATCTCCTCGGGAGTGGCCGCCATCGCCGCGGGCCACGCCGGCCGGATCAGCCTCGGCAACCTTGCCGCGAGGCGCGACTGGGGGTGGGCCCCGGACTACGTCGAGGCGATGGTGCTGGCGGCCCGGGCGACGACGCCGCGCGACTACGTCGTGGCCACCGGCGAGGCCCACTCGGTCGAGGAGTTCGCCGCCGCGGCGTTCGGCTGCATCGGTATCGCCGACTGGTCGTCCTACGTCGACGTCGACCCCGCACTGATCCGCCCGGTCGACGCACCGGCCCTGGTGGGCGACGCCTCCCGGATCCGCGAGGAGCTGGGCTGGCAGCCGACCGTCGACTTCGGGGAGCTCGTCCGCCGGATGGTGGAGGCGGACCGGCTCCTGCTCGAGACCGCCACTCCCCCGGGATAGTCCCAGACCTTTCCAACACGACCGACCCGGCGCGAGTGAGAAAGGTCTGGGACTATCCCGGCTGTGGGTCAGGGAGCCTGTGGCTGGCTCGTGTAGACCGTCGGGTCGCCCTGCACGATCCACACGTCCACGCTGTCGATCGGCACGAACGACCGGTCACCACCGGGCTCGCGGGTGGTGGGCACCGTGTCGCCGTTCGGGAGGTGCATGATGAAGTTCACCGGCTTGGTGTCGGAGACCAGGGGGATGTCGTACTCCGCCCAGCCATCTGCGGAGATGCGGGTGAGCGGCCACGGGTGGTCCCAGGCGATCTGGGCGAGCACCGTCGGGTCGACCGCATCGCCCCACATGTGCAGCCCCCAGCCGTCGTAGTCGCCGGCCGGCCGGAAGTAGTGCAGCCGCGCCTGCGTCGCCGGAGGTCCGGCTTGGCGCACCGAGCGCTCGGCGCTGGTGGCCGTGGTCCCGTCGGGCTCGGTGAGGATTGCCCGGTAGCGCACCACCGTCCCGGCGGCCAGGGCCAGCGGGGCGAGGTCGTCGAACACGGTGTAGGCCGGCGACGAGGAGTCGGAGCCGATCGGCGTCCATGCGCCGCCGGCCACGCTGCGCTCGAAGCGCACCACGTGCGTCGCGCGCTCCGGGTCGGCCGTCGCGCGCACCTCGACGACGCCGCGCACATTGCGCCCCTCGAGCGGCGCCTCGATCGCGACCACCGGCGCGGGGACGCGGGTGCTCCGCGCGTCCGAGCCGCGGGTGTGGCCGGCGTTGTCCAGCACCGCTGCGCGGTAGGAGACCGGCGTGCCCGCGTGGAGCGACGAGACGTCGTCGAAGACCTGGTAGGGCGCCGAGTCGTCGACGCCGATGCTCTGCCAGCCGCCGTTGCCCACGCGCCGCTGGAAGGTCACCTCGTAGAACGAGTCGCCCTTCACGTCGGCCTGGACGTGCATCCGGCCGCGCGACTCCGCAGCAGGAGCGGGCTTGTCGAGGCTGATCTTCGGCGCGTGCGTCGAGCGCGGGATCCGGGCGGAGGAGACGTAGACCGACGCCGACAGCCCCGGCACGGACACGGGCAGGGTGGAGTGGCTGTCGCTTCGGATGCTGGCCGGCCCCGCGCCGTAGACCTTGGTGAAGCCCCGCTTCTTGACGAACGTCGGCACCGCGGCCGACGCCGCCGACTCGCTGTTGTTGAGCGCGACGACGTACTCCTTCTGGTGCTGCCGGTCGATCCGGGAGAAGGCGAAGACGCCCGGCCCGCTGGACGCGTAGCGCACCTGCTCGGCCCCGTTGCGCAGCGCCGGGTGCTGCGAAGTCAGCTGGGCCAGCTGCCGGATCGACTGGTAGAGCGGCGCGTCGGTGACGTAGTTGTCCTGCGCGTGGGTGCGCGCCGTGCCGAGCAGGTCGTCGTCGAGGTAGTCGGCCACCCGGCTGGCGAACATCGTCTGCCGGGCGTCCTGGTCGCCACCGTTGCCGGTGAACCCCTGCTCGTCGCCGTAGTAGACGACGGGGTTGCCGCGGGAGAGGTACATCAGCTCGTGCGCCAGCCGGTCGCGCGCCAGCAGCTCGCCGTCGTCGGCGCCGGGGTTGTCGGCCTGCAGGAAGTGGCCGATCCGCCCCATGTCGTGGTTGCCGAGGAAGGTCGGCAGCTCGTAGACGTTGGAGTCGCGGTCGGTGTACCAGTCGTCGTTGGCGAAGAACTGCGCGAGCTGGCCGTTGCCCAGGCTCCTGGACGCGAATCCGCGCGCCGCGTCCTGGAACGGGAAGTCGAGCACTGCCTGCATGTCGTCGTGCGTCGTGTAGTGGGAGGTGAAGCTCTTCTGGGCCGCGCCGCTGCCGTCGAGCGCGACCTCACCGAACATGAAGAAGTCCGGGTTGCCGTCCTGGGCGGCGATGGCCTGCATGCTCGGGCCGAACTGCTGCCAGAACTCGTCGTTGACGTGCTTCATCGTGTCGATCCGGAAGCCGTCGATGCCGAAGTCGTCGACCCAGGTCTTGTAGATCTGGATCATTCCGTCGACCACCTGCGGCTTCTCGGTGAACAGGTCGTCGAGCCCGAAGAAGTCGCCGTACTGGCTGTCCTCGCCGGTGAACGTCGTGTTGCCGCGGTTGTGGTAGTTGGTGACGTCGTTGAGCCACGCCGGGGACTTGAGGTCCTCCTCCCCCGGCGCGAGCACCGGGTGGTAGGGGAACGACGTCGCCGGGTCGAGCGCCGGGAAGCTGCTGGTGCCGGCGAAGTCGCGGTCGTCGAACGGCTGCCCGCCCGCCGTCTTGTAGGGGCTGACGTCCTTGGAGATGTACGCCGTCCGGTCGCCCTCGGTGTTGCCGATCACGTCGGCGGTGTGGTTGGTGATGATGTCGAAGAACACCTTCATCCCGCGCTGGTGCGCGGCGGCGACCAGGTCGGCGAGGTCCTGGTTGGTGCCGAGGTGTGGGTCGACCTGGGTGAAGTCGGTGATCCAGTAGCCGTGGTAGCCGGCCGACGGGCCGTCCTCGAGCTGGACCGCCTTGTTCTTGAAGATCGGGGTCAGCCAGATCGCGTCGGTGCCGAGCCCCTGGATGTAGTCGAGCTTCGAGGTCAGTCCCTGCAGGTCGCCACCCTGGTAGAACCCCTTCTTCGTCGGGTCGAACCCGCTGACCAGCGGGTCGGAGCCGAGCCCGCCGTCGTCGTTTGCGGTGTCGCCGTTGGCGAACCGGTCGCCCATCACGAAGTAGAAGTCCTGGTCGGTCAGCCCCGGCCGAGGGGCGTGCCGGGCGTAGCCGCCGTCGTGAGCGTTGCCGTGACCGTTGCCGTTGCCGTGGCCGTGGTGCTGGCCGTGATGACCCGAGTGCCGGCCGTGCCAGGGATGGCCGGCGGACGCGGGCGTGGCGACGCCCAGCGCGAGGACGAGCGCTGCGACGGGTGCGACGAGTGACTGGCGCATGGTTCCCTCCCGAGTCCGGACCACCAGGCTGCTTGCACGTTAGGGCTGTCCGCCGACACCGGCAAGGGCCGAGCCGTGCCGAACCCGGGGCCGGGTCCAGCGACTGGCAGGGTTCAGGCGTCGACCCCCTTGAGGGCGGTCTCGATCAGGTCGGTCACCTCGTCCGGGTGGGAGACCATGGCGACGTGGCTGGACGCCGCCTCGACGGTGACGGCACCCATCCGCTGGGCGAACGAGCGCTCGGCGTCGGGTGGGATCACCTCGTCTGACGCGGCGACCATGAACCACGACGGCAGGGACTTCCACGCCGGCACGCCCATCACGTCGTCGAACGCCGCGAAGGCGAGCGGCTGCTGCACGGCGTACATCACCCGCGCCTTGACGGCAGGGACGTCGGCGGCGAAGTGCGCGAGGAAGTCGTCCTCGGGTAGCCAGGCCGCTCCGCTGGCGTCGACATCGAGGTGCGCGACTCCCGGAGGCGGCGGACCACCGGCCAGCAGTGCGCCGATCGACTCGCCTTCGTCGAGCCCGAACCCCGCGATGTAGACCAGGCCCACCACGTTCGGCGCGTCGGTCCCCAGAGCGGTCATGATCTGGCCGCCGAACGAGTGCCCGACCACCAGCGTGGGCCCGCTCTGCCGGACCAGCACCTGGCGCAGCCGGGCCACGTCGCCGGCGAGGGTCGTCAGGGGGAACTGCGGCGCAGTCACCGTGTGGCCGTTGGCCTGCAGCTTCTCGATGACCGCACTCCAGCAGGAGCCGTCGGCCCACGCGCCGTGCACGAGAACGATGTTCATCTCCACTCCGTCCTGTCGCCCCCAAGGGGGGAGGGCGACCCTCCACCATCCCGCGAGGCGGCCGGCCACTCAATGGGCCGCAGGTGAACATCTCGCCACAGATCCCGCAGGGATGGGCGCGCCGACCCGACGGCCGGCGCGACGGTCGCGCGATCAGTGGTGGTCGAGCAGTCCCAGCAGGTAGCTGCCGTAACCGCTCTTGACCAGGGGCTCGGCGAGCTCGCGGAGACGGGCGTCGTCGATGAAGCCCATCCGCCACGCGACCTCCTCGGGGCAGCCGATCTTGAGCCCCTGCCGGTGCTCGATCGCGCGGACGTAGTTGCCGGCCTCGTTGAGGTCGTCGACGGTGCCGGTGTCGAGCCAGGCGGCGCCGCGGGGCAGCACCTCGACGTGCAGGCGGCCCTCGGCGAGGTAGGCCCGGTTGAGGTCGGTGATCTCGAGCTCGCCGCGGGCGGACGGCTCGAGCGCGTTCGCCTTCTCGACCACGTCGGAGCTGTAGAAGTACAGGCCCGGCACGGCGTAGTCGCTCCTGGGCTCGGCCGGCTTCTCCTCCAGCGAGAGGGCGCGGCCGCTGCCGTCGAACTCCACCACGCCGTACGCCGACGGGTCCGCGACGCGGTAGCCGAACACCGCGGCGCCGTCGAGGTCGTCGAACCGGTTGAGCCTGGCGCCGAGCCCGTCGCCGTAGAAGATGTTGTCGCCCAGCACCAGTCCGACCCGGTCCTCACCGACGTGGTCGGCGCCGATGATGAACGCCTGGGCGAGCCCGTCCGGGCTCGGCTGGACGGCGTAGGTGATCCGCACGCCGAACTGCGCTCCGTCCCCGAGCAGCCGGCGGAACTGCTCGGCCTCGTGCGGGGTGGTGATGACCAGGACGTCCTGGATCCCGGCGAGCATCAGCGTGGTGAGCGGGTAGTAGATCATCGGCTTGTCGTAGACCGGCATCAGCTGCTTGCTCACCGCGAGGGTGATCGGGTGCAGCCGCGAGCCGGTGCCGCCAGCCAGGATGATTCCGCGCATGGGCCATCACCTTAGTTAGGAGCGATGGCCGCCGAGAAACTAGGCTCACGGCCCGTGGATCGCATTCTCGTCACCGGCGGCGCCGGGTTCATCGGCTCCAACTTCGTGCACCACGTCGTGCGCAACACCGACCTCTCGGTCACCGTGCTCGACAAGCTCACCTACGCCGCCAGCCGCGAGGCGATCGATGCGCTTCCCGAGGACCGGGTCGAGCTGGTCGTCGGCGACGTGGCCGACGCCACCCTCGTCGACAAGCTGTTCAGCGACCACGACGCGGCCGTCCACTTCGCGGCGGAGTCGCACAACGACAACTCGCTGCACGACCCGGCGCCGTTCATCCAGACCAACATCGTCGGCACCTTCACGCTGCTCGAGGCGGCCCGCAGGCACGACGTCCGGCTGCACCACGTGTCCACCGACGAGGTGTACGGCGACCTCGACCTCGACGACCCGAAGCGGTTCACCGAGGACACGCCGTACAACCCCTCCTCGCCCTACAGCGCCTCCAAGGCCGGCTCCGACCACCTGGTCCGGGCCTGGGTGCGCAGCTTCGGCGTGCGCGCGACGATCTCCAACTGCTCCAACAACTACGGCCCCTGGCAGCACATCGAGAAGTTCATCCCGCGGATGATCACCAACCTGGTCGACGGCGTGCCGCCCAAGGTCTACGGCGACGGGCTCAACGTCCGCGACTGGATCCACGCCGACGACCACTCCTCGGCCGTGCTGCGCATCCTCGAGCAGGGCCGCGTCGGCGAGACCTACCTCATCGGCGCCGACGGCGAGCGGACCAACCTCCAGGTCGTCACCGCGCTGCTCCGGCTCTTCGGCCGCTCCGAGGACGACATCGAGTTCGTCACCGACCGGGCCGGCCACGACCGCCGCTACGCGATCGAGTCCGGCAAGCTGCGCGCCGAGCTCGGCTGGTCGCCACGGTTCCAGGACTTCGAGGCGGGGCTCGCGGACACCGTCGACTGGTACCGCCGGCACGAGGACTGGTGGCGCCCGCACAAGCAGGCCACCGAGGCGTTCTACGCGGCCAAGGGGCAGTGACCGAGCCTGGACAGGGACTCGACCGCCGCCGATCGAGCCTGCCGAGATCCCCGAGGCGTGCGCTGGGAGCCGACCGTGCGGACATCTCGACAAGCTCGATGAGCGGTGGTGAGGTCGCGTGGTGACCGAGCTGTCCGTCGAGACCACACCTATCCCCGGCCTCCTCGTCGTCCGTCTCCCGCTGCACGAGGACAGCCGCGGCTGGTTCAAGGAGAACTGGCAGCGCGCCAAGATGACCGCGCTCGGGCTGCCGGACTTCGGCCCGGTGCAGCACAGCGTCGCCTACAACGCCAGGCGCGGCGTGACCCGCGGTGTGCACACCGAGCCGTGGGACAAGTTCATCAGCGTCGCGTGCGGCCGGATCTTCGGCGCCTGGGTCGACATGCGCGAGGGCGAGACGTTCGGGCAGCTCTTCACCATCGAGGCGGACCCCTCTGTCGCGGTGTTCGTGCCGCGCGGGGTCGGCAACGCCTACCAGGTGCTCGAGGACGGCACGACGTACTCCTACCTGGTCAACGACCACTGGCGGCCCGGGCTCACCTACCCGGCGCTCAACCTGGCCGATCCGACCGTCGCGATCCCGTGGCCGATCGCGCTTGCCGAGGCGGAGATCAGCGACAAGGACAAGAGCACCCCCATGCTCGCCGAGGTCACCCCGATGGCGCCGCGCAAGACGCTGATCGTCGGCCACAAGGGGCAGCTCGGCACGGCGCTCCAGGCAGACTTCCCGGGCGCGGACCTCGTGGACCTCGTCCCGGGCGAGCGCCCGAACGAACAGAGCCTCGACGTCACCGACCCGGCGCAGGTCGCAGCCTGGCCGTGGAACGACTACGCACTCGTGCTCAACGCGGCGGCCTACACCGCGGTCGACGCGGCCGAGACGCCCGAGGGGCGGCGTACGGCGTGGGCGGCCAACGCGGGCGCCCCCGCGACCCTGGCCCGGCTGGCCGCCGAGCACCGGTTCACGCTGGTGCACTACTCCAGCGAGTATGTCTTCGACGGCACGGTCGACCCACACACCGAGGACGAGCCGCTCTCGCCGCTGGGCGTCTACGCGCAGACCAAGGCGGCCGGCGACATCGCGGTGGCGACCGCGCCACGCCACTACGTCCTGCGCACGTCGTGGGTGATCGGTTCGGGCAAGAACTTCGTGCGCACCATGCAGCAGCTGGCAGCCAACGGCGTCAGCCCCACCGTCGTCGACGACCAGGTCGGCCGGCTCACGTTCACCGAGGAGCTCTCCCGGGCGACCCGGCACCTGCTCGACGTCGGCGCGCCGTTCGGCACCTACAACGTCAGCAACGGCGGCGAGCCGACCTCGTTCGCCGACGTGGCCGAGGCGGTCTTCGAGCTGTGCGGGCGCTCGCGCGACGACGTGACCCCGGTGAGCACCGAGGACTACTTCGCGGGCAAGGACCTCGCGCCGCGGCCGCTGCGCAGCGTGATGGACCTGTCCAAGCTGCGGGCGACCGGCTTCGAGCCGGAGGACGCGATGAGCGCCCTGCGCCGCTACCTCGCCGACGGCTGACCGCGGCGGGACCTCGGACCGTTCACGACGGGACCGGCGACTCTGACCGGACCGGGGCGACGCGGTGACTCTGGCAGTACCGACGCGCCCAAGGAGGAGTCATGGTCGCCGCTGCTGCCCTACTGTCAATCCTCGCGGTGGTTGTGATCGTCGCGGTTGCCGTCTCCCTGCGCTCGCTCGTCGAGGACGAGAAGCGCACCGAGTCACAGCTGCGCGATCCCCACACGCCCACCGTCACCTACGCCATCCCCAACGGCATCGACCCGGTCGTCTTCGCCGTCGCCCTGAAGAAGGCCGGCTACGTCAGCGTGGTCACAGACCTCGCCACGTCCCACGGCCTCCGCGTGCGATGTGACACCGGGGACCGGGAGCGGCTACGGCATGTCATCGAGGGTGTCGTCGTGAACCAGTACGACGGCTCCGCGCTGGCGCTGGACCACGTCGCCTTCGAGGACGAGCGCTGACCCTGCTGACGTCGGCCGGCAAGGTCGCCGGCCAGGCCGGTCAGCGCCGCGTCAGGTTGGCCAGTGCGGGCCGGACGTCGGCGAGGTAGACGAACGCCGCGATCGTGAACGCGATGGACAAGATCCCCAGCGGCGACTGGAAGATCAGCTGCACCGCCACGCCGAGCCCGAGGATGATGCACCAGGCCGGCTTGGTGAGCTTGTTGGCCGCGCTGTAGGACTCGCCCGAGAACAGCAGCGCGCTGCCGAAGGCGTAGATCTTGATCGCGAGCAGGACGAAGAAGACGACCAGCATGATCGTGCCCTCGACCTGGAAGACGTCCATGCCGCAAGCCTAGATGACCAGGCGAACGAGCGGACGAGCAGAAGGCCCCCGCGGAGATCGCGGGGGCCTTCGTGATCGAGCCGGGCTCAGAGGGTCACTCGGCGGTCTTGGCCGCAGCCTTCTTGGCCGGGGCCTTCTTCGCGGTGGCCTTCTTGGCCGGCGCCTTCTTGGCGGTGGCCGTCGTGCCGGTGGTCTTCTTGACCGGGCCCGGGTCGGCGACCGCAGCGGTCTCCTTGCGGACCCGCTTCACGACCTTCTCGCCGCGCTTGGCGAGCTTGTCGAAGGTGCCGGCCGCGGTGCCGACGTTCTCGGAGACGAACCGCTGCGCCTCGGTCTGCAGCTCGGCGACCCGCTTCTCGATGGCGGCCCGGCGAGCCTTGGCGTCCTTGGACAGCTCGTCGACGCGGGTGTTGACGGCGGTGGTGGCCTGGGTGCGGAGCACCTGCGGCTGGAACTCGAAGCCCTTGACGGACTTCTGCGCGTTGGCGAACGCCTTCTGGGCGTCCTTCTGGTAGCCCTCGAAGCGCTTCTGGGCCAGCTTCTGCGCCTCGGCGACGTACTCCTTGACAGTCTCGAACGCGAGGTCAGCGGCGCCGACACCGGCGTGCAGGCCCTTGGTGGCCTCGGCCTTGAGGTCGAACTTCGTCATCTGTGTCACTCCTTCTCGGTGGTGGTTGCTTCGGTGGGGGCGTCGGTCGTCCCCGAGTCCTCCGGCTCGCTCGCCGCGCCGTTGAGCGCGAGGAACGAGGCATAGACGTCGAGCAGCGACTGCTTCTGGCGCTCGGTCAGCCGGGTGTCGCCCAGGACCGCGAGCTCGACCGAGCCCCCGACCCCGTCGGCCGGGTTGAGGATCCCGGCCCGCACGTAGAGCGACTCCGCGGAGATCCGCATCGCCTTGGCGATCTGCTGGAGCACCTCGGCGGACGGCTTGCGCAGCCCCCGCTCGATCTGGCTCAGGTAGGGGTTCGACACCCCGGCCTGCTCGGCCAGCTGCCGCAGTGACAGCCGGGCGAGGAGCCGCTGCTCCTTGAGGTAGTCGCCGAGCGCTTCGGCGGTCTTGTTGACCTGCTCCCCGACGCGCTCTCCGACACTTCCCTTTGCCATGTCTCCATTATGCTAACTTTTGTTAGCAGGTGCAAGCAGCCGGGCTGTGGATCGGGTCACAGAAACCCTTGAGAACATGGGGAAATCGGCGTGACGGGCGTGCTAGCTAGAGCATCGCACGGATCTCGCCGACCGGCTCGCCGGCGCCCAGCACCGGGACTCGGCCGGTGTCGTCGAGGGCGGCCGCGTCCACCCCGGAGCCGGTCGGTACGCCGTCACGGCGCAGCGCCTCGGCCATCACCACCGGGCGGGCCCGCGCCCCCCCGTCGTCGATCTTGAGCGCGTACGCGCGGCCGTCCGGCAGCGCCACCGCGTAGCACGCCTCGGCGCCGGCCTTGCCGATCGCACCCGGGATGGCGGTGAGCAGCTTGAGCTCGTCGCGGGTGGTGCCGGAGACGTGTGCCGGGTGGGCGCGGATGGCATCGGCGATGCGGCGCTCGGGGCCGTCGGCGGCGACGGCCAGCGTGCGGAACGCGCGGGCCAGCCCCGTCAGCGAGGTGGACAGCAGCGGCGCGCCGCAGCCGTCGACGGCGGTCACGGCGACCTGCTCACCGGTCGCCTCGGCGAAGGTCCGGGCGATCCCCTGCTGGAGCGGGTGGTCGGGCGAGCGGTAGCTCGCCGTGTCCCACCCGTTGACGACGCAGGTGAGCAGCATCCCGGCGTGCTTGCCCGAGCAGTTCATCGCCAGCGAGCTCGGCTCGTCGCCGGCCCGGATCGCGGCGACCTTGGCCGCGTCGTCGAGCGGGTAGTCCTTCGGCGTCTGCAGCGCGTCGACCCCGAGCCCGCCGAGCTCGAGGATCCGGCGCACGCCGTCGAGGTGGAACGGCTCGCCGCTGTGCGACGCGCACACCAGCGCCAGCAGGTCGGGCGGGAGGTCGAGGCCGAGCCGGACCATCCCCAGCGCCTGCAGCGGCTTGTTGCACGAGCGGGGCAGCACCGGACCGGTCGTATCACCGACCGACCAGGCGGGGCTCCCGTCCGACGACAGCGCCACCACCGAGCCGCGGTGGTGTCCCTCGACGAAACCTGACCGGACGACCTCGGCGACGACCACGGGCGCTGGCACGGGGCAAGGCTAGATGACTGATTCCAAGGGCTTGCACGCTACGCGAGCCCTTGGAATCAGTCATCTAGGGGGTGAGACCATTCGGGTCGTGCCCAGCCCGCCCGTGCCGCAGCACTGCCCGACGCCGATCGAGCTCGACGACCTCGAGCTGCTGGCCAGCGGCGCGCTCGGCGAGCCGCGCGCCTTCAACCAGCCCGGCAGCCCGGTCACGCTCGAGCTCCCCGAGCCGGTCGCCACCGAGGCCCGGGTGGTCGGAGCGGTCGAGCTGGTGGACCCCGAGGGGCTGCCGCTGGCCCGGGTGTCCTGGCCAGCGGGCGTCGTCGACCCCATCACGCACGCGCAGCACGGGCCGTTCCGCGACCTGGTGCTCACCCCCGCCGCCTACCGGGAGCGGTACGCCGGCCGCACGGTCGTCCCGCTGGGCGACCCCATCACGACCTCCCAGCTCGGGGAGCTGTCCGGACTGGGCCCGGTCACCCTGCTCGCGTTCACCGGCACCGGCACGCCGTGGCTGTCGCCGGTCGGGCTGGTGCGCGCCACCCGCGCCGCGGCCGCTCTGCTGCCGGACGCGGTGGTGGTCGCCGTCCCGGTCCCCACGCACGGCGACCCCGAGGCCGACCACGCGATCGGGGTCCGCGTGGTGGAGGCGTTCGCGGCGGGCGATCCCGTCCACGGCCTCCGCGAGGGAGACAGCGACTACCCGCCCGAGGTCCAGCGGGTCGTCGACCACGACCGGCCACCGCCCGAGCGGCAGGGGCTGGTGGTGTTCTTCACCGGGCTGTCCGGCAGCGGGAAGTCGACCCTGGCCCGGGCCCTGGTGGACCTGCTGCTCGAGCAGGGCGTGCGGACCGTGACCAGCCTGGACGGCGACGTCGTCCGCCGGAACCTCTCGGCCGGGCTCACGTTCTCGCGCGAGGACCGGGAGACCAACATCCGGCGGATCGGCTGGGTGGCCGCCGAGATCTCGCGGCACGGCGGCGTCGCCGTGGTGAGCCCGATCGCGCCGTTCGACGCCACCCGGCAGCAGGTCCGGGCGATGGTCGAGGAGGCCGGGGGCGCGTTCTTCCTGGTCCACGTCGCCACGCCGCTCGAGGAGTGCGAGCGACGCGACCGCAAGGGGCTCTACGCCCGGGCGCGCGCCGGCGAGATCCCCGAGTTCACCGGCATCTCCTCGCCGTACGAGGAGCCCCAGGACGCGGACGTCCGCGTGGACACCACCGGGAGGACCGTCGAGGACGCGCTGGGAGACGTCCTGCGCGGGCTCCGGGAGGCCGGGTTCCTGACCCTGTGAAGGTCCTGTTCGTCTGCACCGCCAACATCTGCCGATCGCCGAGCGCGGAGCTGCTCGCCCGGGCCGCCGGACCCGGCGACGTGGAGTTCAGCAGCGCCGGGACCCACGCCCGGGACGGCGAGCCGATCAACCCCGACATGGTCGCGGAGCTGACCGCCGGCCCGGACGCATCCGCGTTCCGCAGCCGCCGGCTCACCCATGCCATCGTCGAGGAGGCGGACCTGATGCTGACGATGGAGGCCGGGCACCGGGCCTTCGTCATCGACGAGTGGCCGGCGGCCTTCGCCCGGGTCTTCACCCTCGGCCAGGCGGCCAGGGCGATCGCGAGCGCGCCGACGGGACTTGACCGTGTGGCGCTGCTGGACCACCTCGGGTCGAGCCGTGGCCACGCCGATCCTGCTCTCGACGTCCCTGACCCCTATCGTCGGGGTACTGAGGCCTGCGCAGGGTGCGTGCAAAGCCTCCGGGACCATCTGCGCGCCCTGCTGCCGGCCCTTCAGAGTGAGGGTCAGCAGAAGGAGCTGTGATGGGTGACCTGCTCACGGTGACCGCCCTGTCGATCGCCGTCGCCGGGCTCGTCGTGGGCTTCGTCGTCGGCCTGACCGGCATGGGCGGTGGTGCGCTGATGACGCCGGCGCTGATCTTCCTCGGCGTGGGCGGTGGCGAGGCGGCCACCGTGGTGACCGCTGACCTGACCGCGGCCGCGGTCTACAAGACCGGCGGCGCGCTCACCCACGCTCGCGAGGGCTCACCCAACCTCTCGCTCGCCAAGTGGCTGATCGTCGGCTCGGTGCCCATGGCGTTCATCGGGCCCTGGATCATCCATCGCATCGCCGCCGGAGACGAGGACAAGCTCGACACCCTGCTCAAGGAGATGATCGGGTTCGCGCTGCTGCTGGCAGCGGCGACGTACGCCCTGCGCCTCTACATCAACCTGCGCCGGATCCGTGGCGGCGCCGCGGAGGCCGACCCCAACCCGCCGATCCGGCCGCTGCTGACGCTGCTCGTCGGCGCCGTCGGCGGGCTGCTGGTCGGGATCACGAGCGTCGGCTCGGGATCGGTGATCATGGTCGCGCTGCTGATGCTCTACCCGGGGCTGTCCGCGGTGCGGCTGGTCGGCACCGACCTCGTCCAGGCCGTGCCACTGGTGCTCTCTGCGGCGGTCTCCAACATCCTGGTCAACCACGGCATCGACTGGAGCATCACGATCCCGCTGATCGTCGGATCGGTCCCGGGCACGATCATGGGCAGCGCGGTCGCCCCGCGGGTCCCGCAGTCGGTGATCCGGCGCGGCATCGTCGTCGTGCTGACCATGTCGGGGGTGGCGCTGCTCGACAAGTCGGGCTGGCCACCCCTGGGCAAGGACACGACGCACCCGGTCCTGATCGCGTTCATCGGCCTCGCGATGATCCTGCTGGTCCCGCTCGTGTGGGGGCTGCTGCGCCGCGGGCAGGGGCTGCCGATGTTCGGGGCGCCGACGGTCGCCGAGCTCGAGGGCGAATCTCCCCGGCCGCACCCGGACGAGGCGGTCGCTCCGGCGTCAGACGGTCACGGACGGCCCAGCGCCCGGTAGGTCCAGCCGGCAGCTCGCCAGGTCGCGGGGTCGAGGCAGTTGCGGCCGTCGATGATCCGGCCCACCGCCACCTGCTCCTTCAGGGCGACCGGGTCGAGGCCGACGTACTCCGGCCACTCGGTGAGCAGCAGCACCACCTCGGTGTCGCGTACGGCGTCCTCGACGGTGTCGGCATAGGACAGGTCCGGCCACTTCTTGCGGGCGTTGTCGATCGCCCGCGGGTCGGTGACCGTCACCTGGGCGCCCTGGAGCTGCATCTGGGCGGCCACCGACAGCGCCGGCGAGTCGCGGATGTCGTCGCTGTGCGGCTTGAACGCCGCGCCGAGCACCGCGATCCGGCGGCCGGCGATCGAGCCGCCGCAGACCTCGCGGGCCAGGTCGACCATCCGGACCCGGCGGCGCAGGTTGATGGAGTCGACCTCACGCAGGAAGGTCAGCGCCTGGTCGACGCCGAGCTCCCCGGCGCGGGCCATGAAGGCCCGGATGTCCTTGGGCAGGCACCCTCCCCCGAACCCGACGCCGGCGTTGAGGAACTTCCGGCCGATCCGCGCGTCGTAGCCGATCGCGTCGGCGAGCTGGGTGACGTCGGCGCCGGTGGCCTCGCAGAGCTCGGCCATCGCGTTGATGAAGGAGATCTTGGTGGCCAGGAAGGAGTTGGCCGCCACCTTGACCAGCTGGGCGGTGGCCAGGTCGGTCTCGACCTTCGGTACGCCGGCGGCCAGCGCGGCGGCGTACACCCCGTCCAGGACCCGGGCCGCCCGTGCGCCGCCGTCACCCTGCCGGATGCCGTAGACCAGCCGGTCGGGCCGCAGGGTGTCCTCGACCGCGTGGCCCTCGCGCAGGAACTCCGGGTTCCAGAGCAGCTCGGCGGCCGGCTCGCGCTCCTCGATCCGCTCCGCGATCACCTCCGCGGTGCCGACCGGCACCGTCGACTTGCCGACCACGACGTCACCTGGCTTCAGCAGGCCGACGATCGTCTCGGTGGCCGCGCGGACGTAGCTCATGTCCGCGGCGTTCTCGTTCTTCTTCTGCGGGGTGCCCACGCAGATGAAGTGCACCACTGCGTCCGCCGCCCGGCTCGCGTCGGTGGTGAACTCCAGCCGGCCGGTGGCCAGCGCCTCGCCGAGCAGCTGCTCCAGACCGGGCTCGTGGAAGGGCGGCCGGCCCGCGGCCAACGAGGCGACCTGCTCCTCGACGACGTCGACGCCGACCACCTCGTGGCCCAGCGAGGCCATGCAGGCGGCGTGGACGGCGCCGAGGTAGCCGCAGCCGAACACAGAGATCCGCACCCTCGGAGTCTAGGGACCGGGGGTTCCGGACGCTCATGGGCGCATGGACGCCGGTCTTCGTGAATTCTCGACTTACTCACCAGAGATTGGCCACGATTTCGACCCCCTCCGAGCGGCCCGATACCCTGATGGCTGCTCTCAGACCGCCCGGAGCGACGGGCACCACACTCGTAGAGGTACACCCCAACCACATGTCCTTGACCCATGCCGACTACCGGCTGAGCCAGCTCGACCAGCTCGAGGCGGAGTCCATCCACATCTTCCGCGAGGTCGCTGCCGAGTTCGAGAAGCCGGTGCTGATGTTCTCCGGCGGCAAGGACTCCATCGTCATGATGCGGCTGGCCGAGAAGGCGTTCTTCCCGGCCAAGATCCCCTTCCCGGTGCTCCAGGTCGACACCGGCTACGACTTCCCCGAGGTCCTCGCCACCCGCGACAACTGGGTCAACCGGCTCGGCGTGCGCCTCATCGTGGCCAGCGTCGAGGAGGCCATCGCCAATGGCATCGTCGTCGACGACGGCAAGACCTCCCGCAACCGGCTCCAGATCGGCACCCTGCTCAACGCCCTCGAGGAGCACGGCTTCACCGCGGCGTTCGGCGGTGGCCGGCGTGACGAGGAGAAGGCCCGCGCCAAGGAGCGCGTCTACTCCCACCGCGACGAGTTCGGCCAGTGGGACCCCAAGAACCAGCGCCCCGAGCTGTGGAGCCTCTACAACGGCCGGCTCCACGAGGGCGAGCACATGCGGATCTTCCCGATCTCGAACTGGACCGAGCTCGACATCTGGGACTACCTCGCCCGTGAGGGCGTCGAGATCCCGAGCATCTACTTCTCGCACCGGCGCCGCGTCTTCAAGCGCGACGGGATGTGGCTCTCGGAGTCGGAGCACAACCCGCTGCGCGAGGGCGAGACGGTCGAGGAGCGCACCGTCCGGTTCCGCACCGTCGGCGACCTGACGCTGACCGGGTGTGTCGACTCCGAGGCCGACACGATCGAGAAGATCATCGAGGAGATCGCGGTCGCCCGGGTCACCGAGCGCGGTGCGACCCGCGGCGACGACCGCTTCTCGGAGGCGGCCATGGAGGACCGGAAGAAGGAGGGCTACTTCTGATGGCCGACCTCGAGACCACGCACGACGACAGCGACGCTCCGGTCGAGGCGCTGGCCGGACGCCAGGCCGACCTGCTCCGCTTCGCGACGGCCGGCTCGGTCGACGACGGCAAGTCGACCCTCATCGGCCGTCTGCTGCTCGACTCGAAGTCGATCTTCGAGGACCAGCTCCAGGCCGTCGAGGCCACGTCGGTGTCCAGGGGCTATGACTACACCGACCTCGCGCTGCTCACCGACGGACTGCGCTCCGAGCGGGAGCAGGGCATCACGATCGACGTGGCCTACCGCTACTTCGCCACCCCGCACCGCAAGTTCATCATCGCCGACACCCCCGGCCACGTTCAGTACACGCGCAACATGGTCACCGGGGCCTCCACCGCCGACCTGGGGCTGGTGCTCGTCGACGCCCGCCAGGGGCTCACCGAGCAGTCCCGCCGGCACGCCGTGATCCTCTCGCTGCTCCGGGTCCCGCACCTCGTGCTGGCCGTGAACAAGATGGACCTCGTCGACTACGCCCAGGACGTCTACGAGAAGATCCACGCCGAGTTCACCCAGTTCGCGACCAAGCTCAACATCCCCGACCTCGAGGTCATCCCGATCTCGGCGCTGAAGGGCGACAACGTCGTCGAGCGCTCCGAGCACATGACGTGGTACAGCGGCCCGACGCTGATGCACCACCTCGAGCACGTCCACGTCGCCTCCGACCGCGACCTGGTCGACGTCCGGTTCCCGGTCCAGTACGTCGTCCGCCCCAAGTCCGACGAGCACCACGACTACCGCGGCTACGCCGGCCAGGTGGGCGGCGGCGTGCTGAAGCCCGGCGACGAGGTCGTCGTCCTCCCCTCGGGCATGACCTCGAGGATCGCCGGCATCGACCTGTTCGACGAGGAGGTCCCCGAGGCCTTCCCGCCGATGTCGGTGACCGTGCGCCTCGAGGACGACGTCGACGTCTCGCGCGGCGACATGATCGCCCGGGTCAACAACGCCCCGCAGCCGAGCCAGGACATCGACGCGATGATCTGCTGGATGACCACCCAGCCGCTGCGGCCGCGCCAGAAGCTCGCCATCAAGCACACGACACGCACGGCGCGGGCGCTGGTCAAGGACATCCAGTACCGCCTCGACGTCAACACGCTCCACCGCGACCAGGAGACCAAGGAGCTCGGCCTCAACGAGATCGGCCGGATCCAGCTGCGCACCACCCAGCCGCTGCTGTGCGACCCCTACAGCAAGAACCGCACCACCGGGTCGTTCATCCTGATCGACGAGGCCACCGGCGTCACCGTCGGCGCGGGGATGATCAACAGCGGCTCCTGACACCCGCTCGTCGCAGTAGTCGCCAGCACGTACGCTGCCGGGCGTGACGGGTCCCTGGCGCCGGGCCGCACCCTGGGTGGCCGGCTCACTGGCAGCCGGCGTGCTCGTGCTCGACCCGGCGTACGCCGCTCCCGGGGTGGCCGGCCCCCTCACCTCCGGCGACACGCTGTTCCCCAACCAGGGCAACGGCGGCTACGACGTCGGCCACTACGACCTCGACCTCGCCTGGGACCCGGGGCCGCCCGGCAGCGGCGGCACCATCGACGCCACTGCGACGATCTCCGCCGCCACGACCGGACAGCCGCTGTCCTCCTTCGGACTGGACCTCCAGGGACTGACGGTGTCGTCGGTTTCGGTGGACGGCGCCGTGGCTGCCTTCAGCCGCATCGACGAGCCGGACGGGACACTGCCGGGCCGGCACAAGCTGGTGGTCACGCCGTCCACGCCGGTCGACGGGACGTTCACCGTGGTCGTCGCGTACGGCGGCGAGCCGGACATCCGCCACGACACCGACGGCTCGGACGAGGGGTGGATCCCCACCGCCGACGGCGCGACGTTCATGAACCAGCCGATCGGGTCGATGACCGGCTTCCCCAACAACAACACGCCGGCCGACAAGGCGACGTACACCATCTCGGTCGACGTCCCCGCCGGGCTCGAGGTGGTCTCCAACGGCGAGCCCACCCTCCCCCTGCCCGACGGGTCGGGGACGCGCAGCGTGTGGCGTTGGACCGAGGCTCGGCCGATGGCCAGCGAGCTCGTCCTCGTCTCGATCGGGCAGTACGAGGTGAAGCAGTCCGACGTAGGCCTCTCAGGCGGCCGCACGGTGCCCGAGTGGTCCTTCATCGACTCGGCGATCTACGCCGCCGACCAGACCTCGATCGACGACCGGCGGGCCGAGCTGTCGTCGATCCTCACCGGCCTCGAGGCGCGGCTCGGCCCCTACCCGGGTCAGAGCACCGGGATCGTCGTGGACCAGACCTTCGTCGGCTACGCCCTCGAGACCCAGGACCGCCCGACCTTCCCGTCGGCCGGATCGGTGGGTGGCACGCTGGTGCACGAGCTCACGCACCAGTGGTACGGCGACGCGGTGTCCCCGACGGTGTGGAACGACCTCTGGATCAACGAGGGCATGGCGACCTGGGCACCTGTGGACCTCTCCGGCGCGTCGACCTACGACGAGTTCCACGGCGAGTGGGCGAGCACCTCCGCCGCCAGCTCGCGGTGGAAGGTGCCGCCGGCCGGGATCACCGACCCGGCGGATCTCTTCGGGTGGCAGTCCTACGACCGCGGCGCGATGACCTACGAGGCGCTCCGGACCCTGATCGGCGACCCGGCGTTCCGCACGCTCATCAAGCAGTGGCAGCTGCTCAACCACGGCGGCAGCCACGGTGCGGCCGACCTCCAGGCGCTGGCCGAGCAGATCTCGGGGCTCGACCTCGACGCCTTCTTCCAGGACTGGATCAGGGACCCGGACAAGCCGGCCTGGCCCACGCCCGGGCAGCCGCCCACCGACCCCCCACCCACGAACCCCCCGCCCCAGCCGCCCACCCAGCCTGCGGCCCTGACCATCGGTCCCGGGTGCCGCGTGCGGCTCGAGGGCGCCGCGCGCGTGAGGCACACGCTCACCGTGAAGGTCCGGGGTTGCCCGGCCGGGTCGACCTACGGCTACCGCTGGCTGGCCGGGGGCACCAGGATCACCGGCGCGACGAAGAGGACCTACCAGATCACTCGGGGGAAGATCGGCCAGCGGATCAGGGTCGAGGTGACCGTCCGGGCCTCGGGCTACTACAACGCCGTCCGCACCAGCAAGGCGACGCCGAAGGTCCGATGAGTCACTGCACGGTCAGGCCCAGGAGTGCCCGGGCCTCGGCGGTGGTCATCGCTGTGCGCTGGGCCAGCCGGCCGGCCTCGACCGCCCGGTCGACGAGCTGGCGGTTGGACTCGACCGGCACGCCCTTGCTCATCGTGAGCACGTCCTCCATGCCGACGCGGAGGTGCCCGCCCTGGGCGAGGGAGGCCAGCATCACCGGCAGGGTGGTGCGGCCGATGCCGGTGGCCGACCACGACGTGACCGCGTCGGGCAGGGCGGCCACGCCGGCCACCAGCGCCGCCGCCGT
>NZ_DASUFR010000175.1:0-45524 GCF_036274455.1 Nocardioides sp.
AACCCACCGTCCGGTGGGCGCGCGGGCACCCACGGGAGACGTCGGGGTCACCGGATATCCGGTGACCCCTGAGCTTCTGTACCGAGATCTCGGCACAGAAGCGGATGGGTCACCTGATATCCGGTGACCCATCCCATCCGCCAGCGACCCGCTCAGGCGGGCGCGAGGTAGCCCAGCGACCGGAGCCGGGCGAGCTCCTCGGCGACCGCGGGGGAGGCGTCGGCGGCCCGGGCGCCGGCGACGTAGACGCCCTCGGCGGATGAGCCGGCTGCGTCGAAGACGACGGTCATGCGGTTGGTGTCGGGCGCGCTGACCAGCGACCCGAGGAGTGCCACCGGGTCGGCGCGGTCCTCGAGCGCGAGCATCCGGATGGCGTCCGGCAGCCGAGGCACCTGCGCGGCCGGGGCGCCGGCGGTGACCACCTGGTCGACCACGAACGGCAGGGGGCGCGGGTGCGCGCCCAGCTCGGCGGCCACCACGCCGCCGGCGCCGATGCCGACGACCATCACGCGCGGCTCGTCGTCACCGGCCACCGCGGCCGCGATCGTGCCGGCCACCTCAGTGGCGTAGGGGGTGAGATCGCCCGACGCCAGCCGCAGCGCCGGGCCGTCGTCCGGTGCGGGCTGGGCCGGCGGCCGACCGACGTAGGCGATGTAGCGCGCGGGGCTGGTCCGGTGCACGAGCACCCGGCCGTCGAGCGACTCGAGCGTGGTCATCAGGTCGGTCAGCGACGTCGGCACCCGCGGTGCCTCGACCGCCGGCGACACGTCGAGCGGGGCTCGAGGACCGGCCAGGAGACCGCCGGCGACGTCGCGGAGCGCCGCGGCGGAGTCCTGGCGCATCGGGTCGACCCCCACCGCCCGCAGCCCGCCGCGCGCGGCCTGACGGCCGGACTCACCCGAGATCAGTCCGGACGTCAGCGCCGAGCGCATCTGGAGGCCGTCGAGCAGGCCTCCGCCACCCGAGACGACGTGGTCGAGCAGCTCGGGGTTGGTGGCGGCCAGCTCACTGAGGTAACCGGCGAGCCCGTCGCGGTCGAGCGCGTCGGTCTCGATCAGCCCGGCGCTGATGATGGCGCCGCCGAGCGCGACACTCGGGGCGAGGTAGCCGATCGCCCGTCCGGCCACGGCGCCGAGCGTCTCGTAGGCGGTGGCGCGCAGGTCGTCGATCCACTGGTAGGTCAGGACGGTCGCGCGGACCACCAGCGCGTCGGCGTCCAGCTCGATCGAGCGCGAGAGCAGGCCGTGCTTGCCGGTGGTCGCGGCGCGGATGTCCTCCTCGGCCCGGGCGTGCGAGGACGACGACAGCTCGGCGGAGTCGGCGACCGCGTCGTCGCGCAGCACCTCCGCGCCGAGCGCGCTCATCGCCCGCAGCTCCTCGCCGGCCCGGTCGAAGACGCCGGCCAGCGCCAGCAGCTGGTCGTACTTGTCGGACCGGTCGGCCACCCGGACGGTCATGCACACACCTCCGCGAGCACCGGCGCGAGCTCGGCGGCGAGGTCCTCCGGGATCACCCGGGCCACCTCCAGCCGGAGGCCCTCCTCGGCGTGGTGGCCGCGCATCGCTCGCCAGCCGTCGCCAACCAGGGTCCACGCCAGCACCCCGACCGTCGTGGTCTCGTCGCCGGAGACGTCGGCGACCAGTGCCCGCAGCCGGCCGCGCGCCTCGGTGGCCAGGCCGGTGAGCACCGAGACCACGTCGCTGTCGGTGAGCTCCCGGCCCGCACCGTCGGTGACCGTCCCGCGCTGCTGCCGCACGAGCACCGGAACCAGGTCGGCGCGGTGGGTGCGGGTGGCCTCGATCGCTGCGTCCGCGAGCTCGTGCGGAAGGTCGAGGCGGTCCGGGACGACCGAGTCGGTCAGCGGCAGGTCCTCGGGTACGACGGCGGCCCGCGCCAGCTCGGCGGCCCACGCCCAGGTCGGGAACCAGGCGAGCTCGAAGACGAGCCCGTCCTGGGTGGACAGCGCGGCGACCGCGCCTCCGCTCTGCCGGTGCCACGACTTCACCTGAACCGGTCCGGCCGCGATGTCGAGGTCGACCGCCACGGCCGGCGTGGCCAGCAGGCCGACCGCGCCGAGGAGTCCCTCGTCAACGGCGCCGTCGTCGGGACCGCCGACCAGCAGCCCGCGGCGGGAGAGCGAGGTGGCCGGGTCGTGCAGCCGGCCCAGTGCTGCGGCGTACGCCGCGTGGTCGTCGGAGCCGCGGCTGCGCCCGAGCCGGTCGTCGAGGCCACGGTCAGCCGCGTCGGCGTCGCGCAGGTCGAACGGCAGCGGCGCGCCGTTGGCGCGCGCGGCCACCAGGTGCAGCTCGGGCAGCGTCAGCGCCACCCGGCGGGGGAGCCCGTCCAGGAGGTCGTGCGGGGTCGGACGGGGTGGACCGAGGTCGATCGTCGCCACGTCAGGTCATGACCTCGGCTCGGGGAGTCCCGGAAGCGTGACCGCCAGCCAGTCCTTGTGCCCGGGGGCGGGTGGCTCGAACCTCGGCAGTGCGCCGTCGTCGAGCAGCGCCGTGGCCCGGCGCTCGTTGTCGGCGATGGAGTCCTTGAGCTCGCCGACGAGCACGGTGTGGGTCTCGAGCGTGTGGGCCGCGACGTCGTGCCGGTCGGCGGCCTCGCGCAGCCGCGCGGCCCGCTCGCGGATCCGTTCGCGCATCGCGTCTCCTGCGCGGCCGGCCCAGGTGACGGCCTCGGTGCGGGCCACGAGCTGGTCGGCCATCGACCGGATCTCGTCGGCCTGCTCGCGCAGCCGTCCGACGTGCTTGCGCATCACCTCGGTGTCGCCGTACATGGGGTCCGCCTCCTCAGGGCACCACCTACCCCTCGACGCCGCCCCGAAACCCGTGCCGCGGAGCTGCCGCGGATGTGTTAGGCCTTGTGGATGGACAAAGGTGTTCTCGGGGACCTGAAGGTCAATCGCGTCGGGTTCGGGGCGAAGCGTCTGCTGCGTGCGGGGTTCACCGCCGCCGACCGCGAGGGGGCGGTGCGGCTCCTGCGCCGGGCCGTCGAGCTCGGAGTCGACCACATCGACACCGCGGCGTTCTACCCCAGCGTCGCCAACAAGGCCGAGGGGCCGACCGGCTTCACGTCGCTGGACGTCGCCAACGAGCTGATCCGCGAGGCGCTGGCGCCGTACGACGACGGGCTGGTGGTCGCGACCAAGGTCGGTCCGACCGAGCACGGGATGGCCCGTCCCGACCAGCTCCGCGGCCTCGTCGAGGCCGATCTCCGCGCGCTCGGTCGCGACCGGCTCGACCTCGTCTACCTCCGCCAGAGCGGGCTGGAGTCGGTGGCGGAGCACTTCGGCGTGCTGGCCGAGCTCCGCGAGGCAGGGCTGATCCGCCACCTCGGCCTCTCCAGCATCCGGCCCGAGCACCTGGTGCAGGCGCAGGAGATCGCCCCGGTCGTGGCCGTTTCCAACCGGTACGCCCTCGACTTCGGCCGGGTCAACGACGACCTGGTCGACAGCTGCGGTGCGGCCGGGATCGCCTTCGTGCCGTTCTTCGCGCTCACCGGTGAGGGTCGCGAGGCCGGCGGCGTGGCCGCGCACGACCGCGTGAGTGAGGTCGCCCGCGCGCACGGCGCCACGCCGGCGCAGGTCCGGCTGGCCTGGGCGCTCAGCCGCGGCCCGCATGTGCTCGTCATCCCTGGGACCAGCAGCGAGGCGCACCTGCTCGAGAACCTCGCCGCTGCCGACCTGGAGCTCACGCCCGAGGAGCTCGCGAGGGTCGGGTGAGCGTGGCCCCACTGCGGCGGCACGCGCCGCAGCAGGGCCACGAACCGGTCAGGTGTGCGCTGCCAGCTGGGCAGCCTGCTTCAGCAGCGCCCGGGCCTGGGCCATCTCGGACTGCATCTCGCCATGACCGGGGACGATCCCCATCGCTGCCCGGGCGAGGGTCGCCTTCATCAGCGTCGCCACTCGGTCGCGGTGCGCGGCCAGCTCCGCGAGCGTGTCCTGCTCGTCGGCGTAGCGAGAGTCGTCGGACGCCGAACCGCTGGCCAGCGCCTTCGAGTCCGCGATCAGCGTGTCGGTCGCGAACGCGCCAACGCTGGAGTTGACCTGCTGGTAGAGCTCCCCGAGCTCGGCGACCTGGGCGAGCGCGCTGTTGGGGTGGGTGAGCGCCTGTGTGATCACCTGACCGTCGGTCTGGTAGTCGTCCTGCAGGCCGACGAGGTGCAGCAGCGTCGGTCGCAGGTCGGCCTCCTCGACCCACGTGCCCTGTGCGCTGGCTTCGGGCACCGTGTGCGTCGAGTTCGGGTCCTGCGACTCGTTGCCGCCGGTCGGCCCCGGCCCGTCCACACCGTGCACCGCGACTCCCGGCCCGGCCATCCCTGCCCAGGTGATGTCGATGTTCGGCGAGTAGTAGCCGTGGTCGTAGGCGAAGCCGTTGTTGATCAGGACGTTCGGTGTCCCGCTCGTCGAGAAGAAGTAGTCCGGCATCGGGAAGATCGAGTACGTCGGCGTGCGCAGCGGGTCGTTGGTCTGCATGTGCAGCACCCGCTGCTCCAGCGCGCCGGCCTGGTACTTCGCGATCTGCTCGTTCGGGACGCCGCTGTAGGTGAGGCTCGACTTCATCCCTGCCGTGTCGCGCTCCAGCTGGCGCACGGCCGGGTCGTCCGCCGCGGGCTGCCCGTGCACGTAGATCGACGCGCCCTGCGGCTGCACGTCGTACTGCGTGGTGGCGCTCGCCGTGGTCGAGAGCAGCCCCTTGATGTTGGCCTGGAGCTCGCCGACCTGGGTGTTCGTGTAGTGGCAGGCAACGGTCACGCCGTCGCAGCCGGCCGGGGTCGGCTGGGTGTTACGGCCGACGGCGTTCGCGCCGGCGAACTGGTCGTTCTCCTCGGCGCCGATGACGAACACCGTGTTCGCCGGCGTGATGCCGTCCGCCGCGAGCCGCTCGAACCACTTCTCGAAGGCCTCGTCGTAGCTCTTCAGCGCGGCGACGGAGCAGGCGTCACCCGGGCCGAGCGCGTTGCCGGGCGAGGTGCAGCCGGTGGCGCCGCTCTTCTTGTCGTGGGTGTCGGAGATGTAGCCGTAGGTGACGGGGATGCCCGCCTCCTGCATGTCTGCCAGGACGGCGAGGCTCTGCGACGCGGTCGGGTTGAAGCCGGGGAACCCGGGGGTGTGGGAGAAGGGCTCCTGGAGAGTGTTGCCGTCGAGGTCGACGAGGTTCCCGTTGGCATCGGTGACCCGGTAGCCGTTGTGGAACACGTTGGGCCCACCACCGATGGCCGGCGCGACGTACTGCGCGCCGAACAGTCCCTGGTAGCCGTCGTAGCCGCCGGGCTCGGTCGGCAGCGCGTCGGTGACCGCGCGAGGCGAGCTCGCGCAGACAGCGGCGCCCTGGGCGCAGTGGATCGCCTCACCGACGTACTTCGCGACCTGGATGTCCTTGAACGGGTCGGGGTTCGCCGCGGTCTCCAGGGCCTCTGGCGAGCCGGCGCCGAAGACCGTCGGGACGTCGACCGTCGCGTTCTCGAGCACCATGTTGGCCGTCGAGAAGTCACCGACCGTGCAGCCGGCACGGGTGAACGGGACCCACGGTGCGGGAGTGACGCGGTTGGGAGCACCACTCGCCGGGACGGTGTCGGAGTAGGTCATCGACGGCGCCGCGTCGACCGCGCTCGGCGCCGCCGGGCTCACGCCGGTGTCGATGATCGGCGAGGTCCAGTAGGTGAACGACGTCGCGGTGTGGGTGCCGCCGCCGGGCTGGTAGACGTTGTAGGTGTTGGTCAGCGGCTGGCCGTGCCGGTCGCCGTAGAGACCGGTGTAGATCGTCAGGCTGTCGTCGGCGGTGTGGGCGATCAGCGGCGTGTGCGAGTTGGAGAACACCGTGCCGTTCGACTCGAGGAAGCTGAGCAGGTGCGGCATCTGCTCGAGGTCGGACGGGACGAACTTGTTGTCCCGGAAGAAGTGCACGTTGTCGAAGACGATGTTGATCACGTGCTGGACACCGTTGCCGAGCTGGCAGCTCGAGGGGGCGCTGGCGGCCGCCGGAGCGGCCGGAGTGGCGGCGACTGCTCCTGCGACGGAGCCGACCAACAGCGCGGTGGCGGCGAGCCCTGACGTGCTCCTGAGGTGACGCGGACGAACGCCCATGTTCGCTCCTTGACGTCGACGAGAACCGGACCAAATGACGCTAGACCCGCAGGCGCCCGCCAAGATGCCGTCAACCTGCAACGGTTGCGGCCGCCGGGTGAACATCGGGAGTACGCCGCGGGCGGCTCACGGCGCTCGGGTGATCTGGAAGACCTGGCTGATCACCGTCCCTCCCGTCCCGAGGTAGCCGTGGTCGTGGAGCGACTGCACGAGGTCGACCACCGACGGGTCGGTCGACGCGTCGACCAGCCCGGCGCCCTGCTCGTAGGCGTCGTAGGAGTGGTGGCCGAGGACGCCGCCGTCCGGGTGGGCGTCGAAGGTGACCGTCGTCTGCTCCACGGAGTCGGGGTTGGGCGCGCCGTCGAGCTCCGGGACGATGTCGCCGAGCTGCTCGAGGGAGAGCACGTGGGTGCCCGGCGGGAAGCCCGCGACCTGGGCGGTCGGTGACCCCGCGGTCACGACGTCGGTGACCTGGAGCCCGTGGTGGTGCGCGGCGAGCGCGGCGGCCTCCATGCCGCCGAGCGAGTGGCCCACGACCAGCAGCGGTTCGCCCGCGCCGACGCCGGCCTCGTGGAGCGCGTCGAGGATGCCCTGCTGGTAGGCGTCGGGCCGGCCGCCCATCGCGTCGAGGTCGGTCTCGAGGTCGCGGACGTCGCTGTCCTGGTCCCACGGGGCGTTGAAGTCGTCGGTGCCGGGAAGGTAGAGCACGTGCCGGACGGTGCCGTCGGGAGCGGTGATCGTCTGGACCTCCACGGTGCCGTTGGCCGGGGAGTCCGGGCCGCCGGAGAGCGAGGCGACCTGGTGCAGGTGCTCGAGGAGGCCGCGGACGGTGGTCGGCCGTCCGGTGTCGAGGTCGGCGACGTAGGGAGTGACGACCGGCCGGCCCGGCCCGCCGAAGGGCACGGTGAGGAGCCCGGCCGCGAGCGGTCCGCCGAGCCCGTTCACCACGTGCTCGAGGAGCCCGGGCGCCTCGGTGAGCAGGTCGGGGTCGGTGACGACCACCGCGGCGGCCTCCGGGAGGACGGCGAGCGCGAGCTGGTGGTCGAGCCCGGTCACGGCCGCCCGCACGGCGTCGTCGGTCAGTTCGAGGCACTCGATGGCCGCCCGGACGCCGACCGCGTCGGCCTCCCAGCCGAGCGATGCCGCCACCACGCCGTCGGGCCCGCCCGTCGCCTCCAGCACCGCCGCCTCCGCGGCCGCGCACGAGCCGGGCGCCAGCAGCCCGGACTCGAGCAGGTCGGGGTCGCGCATCACCCGCAGGCCGGACTCACCCCAGCCGCGGAGCCGGTCGCCGGCGGTGTCGAAGGCCTCGGCCAGCGTGCGGGCGGCAGCGTAGGACGCGGCGACACCGGCCGCCCCGCCACGGACGTCGACGACCTCGGCGTCACCCACGGGACAGCCCCGGCAGGTCGACCAGGAGCCAGTCGCGGTGGCCGTGCGGGGGCGGCACGAACCCAGCCAGCAGCTCGTCCACCGGGTCGGGCAGCACGCTGGACACCAGGCCGGCCAGCCGGTCCCTCGCCGCCGAGACCAGCGCCGTCACCCGGTGCTCGATCTCGGCGATCAGCGCCTTTCGACGATCGACCTCCTCGGCGTGGTGGTCGAGGGCGACCGCAGCCACGTCGGAGAGCTCGGCGGTGCGGCCGAGGGCGGCCGCCTGGGCCCGCACCCGGGCCCGCATCGCGTCGGCGGCCACTCCCTGCCAGGGCACGCTCTCGGCGCGCGCCAGCAGGGTGGCCGCCTCGGAGCGCAGCGCCTCGCCCTGCTCGCGCATGGTGCGGGCAAGCCCGCGGATCGCCTCGGTGTCGCCGTACATGACCCGGCTTCTGCCCGGGAGGGACGCTGGTCGAAACGCCCGTCAGAGAACTGTGGACAGCCGGTCGAGGGCCTCCTCGATCGTCGCCGCGCGCCCGGGGAAGCTGATCCGTACGAAACGGCTCCCGACCTCGGTGTCGAAGTCGATGCCGGACGCCATGGCGACACCGGTCCGGGCGAGCACCTCGTGGCAGAGGGCCATCGAGTCCTGGGTCAGGTGGCCCACGTCGGCGTAGGCGTAGAAGGCGCCGTCGGCCGGCGCCAGCTCGGTGATGCCCAGCCGCGGCAGACCCTCGAGGAGGATCCGGCGGTTGCCGGCGTAGCGCCGCACATGGCCGTCGAGCTCGTCGTACGACGCCTCGGTGAACGCCGCCACGCCCGCTCGCTGGGCGAGCACCGGCGGGCAGATCGTGAAGTTGCCGGTGAGCACCTCGCAGGCGCGGCGCAGCCGGTCGGGCACCAGCATCCAGCCGATCCGCCAGCCGGTCATCGAGAAGTACTTCGAGAAGCTCGCGAAGACCACCGCCTCGCGGGAGGTCTCCCACGCACTGTGCGCGAGCTTCTCCTCGGCGTACTCGATGCCGTGGTAGATCTCGTCGCTGATCAGCTGCACCTGCTCCGCCTCGCACCACCGCGCCAGAGCGGCGAGCTCGCTGGGCAGCAGCATCGTGCCGGTGGGGTTGGCCGGGCTGGCGACCACGAGGCCCTTCAGCCGGTGCCGATCGTGGAGCTCGGCGACCTGCTCGACGGTCGGTTGGAAGCGGGTCTCAGGGCCGGTGGGGATCTCGATCACCTCGATGCCCAGCGCGGTGAGCACGTTGCGGTAGCACGGGTAGCCCGGGCGGGCCATCGCCACCTTGTCGCCTGCCTCGAACGCCGCGAGGAACGCCAGCAGGAACCCGCCACTGCTGCCCGTCGTGACGATGACCTCGTCGGGGTCGACCTCCACGCCGTAGGTACGCCGGTGGTGGCCCGCGATCGCCTCACGCAGCTCGAGGATCCCGGTGGACGGCGTGTAGCCGAGCGGGTCGCCGCTGTGCAGCAGCCGGACCGCCTCGTCACGGACCGGCGCCGGGGCGCCGGTGCTGGGCTGCCCGGCCAGCAGGTCGACCAGGTCGCCGTGGGTCCGCTGCCGGGTGTGCGCCGCGGCCAGCAGGTCCATCACGTGGAACGGCGGCACGTTGGCGCGCGAGGCCACCTGCCAGCGGTCGGCGGTGGACGTCATGGGCCGAGATTACGGGTGGTTGCGGTCACCGGATATCCGGTGACCCCTGAGCTTCTGTAGCGAGATCTCGGCACAGAACCGGATGGGTCCCCTGATATCCGGTGACTCATCCACCCGAGCCGCGAGCGGCGTGCCGCCCCGCCCGCCGCCCGAAGAACGACCCCTCGCCGAGCTGGGTTCCCGAGCAGTAGCCGGCGCCGTCCTGGGCGATGTTGGAGGCGCACGCGCCGGCGGCGTAGAGCCCCTCGACGAGCGAGCCGTCCGCGCGCTGGACCTGCCCGTCGACGGTGGTCCGCAGCCCGCCGAGGGTGAAGCCGGCGTAGAGCGCCCTGCCCAGGGACAGGTCGTAGGCACCCCACGGGCCATGGTTCTGCGGGGCCAGCCAGTCGGGGTGCTTGTGGAAGTCGGGGTCATTGCCGCGCGCCGCGTGCTCGTTGTAGCGGTCGAGGGTCTTCGCCAGCGAGCCGGTCGGGAGGTCCAGCCCCTGCTCCATCTCCTCGACGGTCTCCCAGCCGTCGATGAAGGGCACCAGCGGCATCGTCGGGTGCTCGATGTGGGCGCTGTCGACGATGAGGTAGGCGACCTGCCCCGGCTGGTGCATGACGTGGTACGACGTCCGCGCGTGGTAGCTGTCCTCGGCCACGAACCGCTCGCCGTCTCGGTTCACGACGACCCCGGTGACCAGCACCGACGGCGGGTAGAACGGGGCGGTGACGAACGGCTCGTCCATGTGCTTGAGCTCGCCTCCGACCGAGGCGCCGAGCCTGATGCCCAGCCCGTCGTCGTAGGTCGAGCCGAGGGTGAACAGCTTCGAGCCGAGCGCCGGCGTGTGGGCGGCGACCATGTCGGGGTTCATCACGAAGCCGCCGGCGGCCAGCACGACGGCGCCGGCCAGGACGACGCCGGACCTGTCGAACGACCTCCACTCCACCCCGACGACCCGGCCGTCGTCGGAGGTGACGAGGTGGCCGGCGCCGGTCTCGTAACGGACCTCGACCCCCGCCTCCTCGACCCGATCGCGCAGCAGGTCCATCACCAGCCGGGCCCCGTCGGTGTCGCCCGGCACCGGCACCTTGTGACCACGCGGTGCCGGCCGGGCCTGGTCGATGAACGGCCACACCTTCTCGTTGCCGGTGTACATCAGCCCCTGGGTCCCGGGCTGGATCACCGCCTTCTCCGGGTAGTACGAGCGCTCGAACCGGAAGCCGAGCGACTCCAGCCAGTCGAAGTGCGACACCGACCCCTCGCAGTAGGCGCGGATCTTGTCGGGCTCGGGCTCCTTCGAGGTGATGGTCAGGTAGGTCACCATCTCCTCGACGGAGTCATCGTGGCCGGTCGCCCGCTGCACCGCGGTGCCGCCGCCGAGGTAGAAGTGGCCCCCGGACATCGACGAGGTCCCGCCGTGGACCGCCGCCCGCTCGAGGATCAGCACCCGCGCGCCGGCCCGGGCCGCCTCGAGCGCGGCACACCCGCCGGCGATCCCGAAGCCCACCACCACGACGTCGTACGACGGCGCGCCGGCGGCCACCTCCGTCGCGGAGCGGACCTCGGGGAGGTCGGTGCCGGCCACGAGCGCCAGACTAGAACAAGTTCTAGTTAGGTGGAATCCTGCACGGTGTGATCCTGATCGACCTCGTCGGAGGCGAGCACGAGCGCGCTCGGACCTAGGGTGGGGCCATGGCCGCGAGCATGAGCATGAACAAGGTGATCCACTGCGCCGTACGCCGGGACCTCACGCGGTTCCGGGCCGCGCTCGACGCGTTCCGGGACGGGGACCGGGACCGTGCGGCGGCCCTGCACCGAGCGTGGCAGAACTTCGACGCGCAGCTGACCGAGCACCACGAGGGCGAGCACGAGATCGCCTGGCCGGCGCTGAAGGCGATGGGGGTCGCGGAGTCGTCGATCGCGACCTTCGACGGGGAGCACGAGGCCATGGCGGCCGACCTCGCGGCCGCGCGGGCCACCATGGAGCAGCTCGCTCGAAGTGCCGGCCGCGCCGACGCCGACACCGCCGCGGCGGCGATGGCGAAGCTCGAGACCACCACGGTCACCCACCTCGACCACGAGGAGCAGGAGACCGAGCCGGTGCTGGCCGCCAACCCGGACCACCCGGCGTACAAGCAGATGAGCAAGCAGTTCGCCCGCCGGTCCGGGCCTCCGGCGGCCGGGACGTTCTTCGCCTGGATGGAGGACGGCGCGACCCCCGACGAGAAGGCCGCGCTGCGCCAGAGCGTGCCCGGGCCGGTCCTGGCGATCATCGGGGCGATCTTCGGCAGGAGGTACCGCAGGGAGGTCGCGCCCGTCTGGGCGTCCACCGGATCGTTCTGAGCGCAGGCGCGGGTTGAGTGCTCGGTAGGGTGGTGCCCCGCCACCCCGATCGAGCGAGGTGACATGTCCACCCCACGTACCCGTGAGATGGGGGCGCTGCGCGCCGACGGAGCACGTACCCGCGTGGACCCCGAGGCGGCATGAACTTCGACGTCCACCAGCTCGACGTGTTCGTGCTGTGGGGGTCGGTCGTCACGTTCCTGGCCATCCTCGCCGTCCGCGTCTCGTCACGCACCAGGCTGCCGTCGCTGCTCCTCTACCTCCTGATGGGCGTCGCGCTCGGCGAGGCCGGGCTCGGGATCGGCTTCGAGGACGCCGAGCTCGCTCACGCCCTGGGGTTCGCGGCACTGGTGGTGATCCTGGCCGAAGGTGGTCTGACCACGTCATGGCCGGACCTCCGCCAGTCGATTCGGCTGGGCCTCTCACTCGCCACCGTCGGCGTCGCGGTGAGCGTGCTCGTCGTCGCGGCCGGCACCCACTACCTGCTCGGCTTCGAGTGGGAGACCGCGGTCCTGCTCGGCGCCGTCACCTCGCCGACCGACGCCGCGGCGGTCTTCTCGGTGCTGCGCGTCGTCCCACTCCCCAAGCGGCTCACCGGCGCTCTCGAGGCGGAGTCCGGCCTCAACGACGCCCCGACGATCGTGCTGGTCACCCTCATCGCCACCGGAGCCCTGTCCGACCACGGCCTGGCCTACAACGGCGGCCTGATCGCCTACGAGCTGCTCGCCGGAACGGCGCTGGGGCTGGCGACGGGGTTCGCGGGCGCCTGGGTGATGCGGCGGTTGGCGCTGCCCTCGTCCGGCCTCTACCCGCTGGCCGTCATGGCGCTCTGCTTCATGGCCTACAGCGGGTCGTCGGTGGCGCACGCGTCCGGGTTCGCCGCGGTCTACGTCGCCGCGCTGGTGCTCGGCAACTCCGAGCTCCCGCACGGCTCGGCCACCCGGTCGTTCGCCGAGGGGCTGGCCTGGCTGGCGCAGATCGGGCTGTTCGTCATGCTGGGGCTGCTCCTCTCGCCCGCGCGGATCGACGTGGGGACCGTGGCGTTCGCCGTGGCCTCGGGCCTGGTGCTGACGCTCGTCGCCCGGCCCGTCTCGGTCGCGGTCAGCGCGCTGGTCCAGCCGCTGCCGCCACGCGAGCTCGCGTTCATCTCCTGGGCGGGGCTGCGCGGCGCCGTACCGATCGTGCTCGCGACCATCCCGCTCGCGGAGGGGAGCCACGACGCCGAGGACCTCTTCGACATCGTCTTCGTGATGGTCGTGGTCTACACGCTGGTCACCGGCCCGACGCTGCCGCTGGCGGCCAAGGTGCTCCGGGTGGCCCGCCGCTCCGAGCCGCGCGGCCTCGAGATCGAGGCGGCGCCCCTGGAGCGCATCGCCGCGGACCTGCTCCAGATCACCATTGCGCCCACCTCGAAGATGCACGGGGTCGAGGTCGGCGAGCTCCGGCTGCCGCCCGGGTCGTCGGTCTCGATCATCATCCGCGACGGCGAGACCCTGGTGCCCGAGCGCCGGACGGTCCTCAAGCACGGCGACGAGCTCCTCGTGGTCGCCCCCCGCAAGCACCGGGCGCAGACCGAGGAGCGGCTCCGCCAGGTCAGCGCCAAGGGGCGGCTGGCGCAGTGGTTGCGCTGAGCCCAGCGGGCCTCGGCCCCAGGTCTGCCGGCCCGTCGGCGCTCAGTCCACCGGCGGGCTGCACACCACCGCGTCGTCGGTGAGGACGACCGAGTCCGGTCCGTCCTGGAGGTCGCCGAACTGGTCGCCGACGACGAGGGTGATGCCGGCGGCGGTGTTCTCGGGGTGCTCCACGACCGGCACCTTGCCGACCCGCTTGCGCAGGAGCTTGACGCCCGGGTCGTCGGGCTTCTTGACCCAGATCTCGGCGGGCCCGCTGAGCGCGGTGCCCTTCGGCGCGTTGGCGGTCTCGCCGCCGGAGAAGCCGGCGTCCTCCAGCTGCTGCAGCGTGCGGGCCGCCAGCCCCTCGCGGGCGCTGGCGTTGAAGACGCTGACCGTGACGTCCTGGACGGACAGCTCATCGCCCGTCCGGTAGGTCGTGTCGACGCAGATCGGCGCGTCCACCTTGCCCGGGAACGGCTTGAGGACCTGGGCCCAGCCCCAGGTGATGCCCAGGAGCATCAGCAGGAGCAGCGCCGCCAGGGTGATCGCCGTGCGCAGCCGCGCTGTCAGCTGCCACTCCCGCACAGGGTCAGCCCGCCATCGTGTGGACGCGCGCGTGCAGCACGTTGCGCTGCTGCAGCGCCGCGCGCAGGGCCCGGTGCAGGCCGTCCTCCAGGTAGTACTCGCCCTGCCACTCCACGACGTGGGCGAACAGGTCGCCGTAGAACGTCGAGTCCTCGTCGAGGAGAGCGGCGAGCTGCAGGGTGTCCTTGGTGGTGACCAGCTCGTCGAGCCGGACCTGGCGCGGCGGGACGGCCGCCCAGGCCTTGGAGGACAGGCCGTGGTCGGGGTACGGCCTCCCCTCGCCGACGCGCTTGAAGATCACCGGGCGATGCTAACCCGGTCGGCGCCTCGGCCCCGTGCCGTGAGTGCGAGGGTGGACGGACCGCGGCCGGTCCGCCCCTCACTCCTCGGTGGCGCCGGCGGCCGGCTCGGTGGCCAGGCTGGCCACGGTCACGACGGCGAGCACGCCGACGATCACCGCGAGCGAGAACGAGGTCGAGACCTGGGGCACCTGCCACGTCGCGAGGTGACGGACGTGGGTCTCCCACATCGCCTCGAGGACGAGCTTGACCCCGATGAAGCCGAGGATGACGACGAGGCCGGCCCTGAGGAAGCGCAGCCGGGTCAGCAGCGACTCGACCACGAAGTAGAGCTGGCGCAGCCCCAGCAGCGCGAAGGCGTTAGCGGCGAGGACGACGTAGGCGTTGGTCGTCAGCCCGAAGATCGCCGGGATCGAGTCCACCGCGAACACCACGTTGGCCACCGCGATCGCACTGATCGCGAGCACCAGCGGTGTGCCCAGCAGCCGGGTTCCGTCCCGCACCACGAACCGCGAGCCGTGGTAGTCCTCGGTGAGGGGCAGCCACCGTCGCAGTCCGGCCACGACCCGGTGCTCGTCGGGGGTGTCGTCGTCCTGGTCCTCGAGGGCCAGGACGACCGCGGTGTAGAGCAGGAAGCCGCCGAGGACGTAGAAGGTCCACGTCGCCGCTGAGATCGCGGCCGCGCCGGCGAGCACGAACACCGCCCGCATGACCAGTGACAGCACGATGCCGATGAACAGCACCCGGTCCTGGGCCACCGCGGGCACCTGCATCCGGGACATCACGAGCAGGAACACGAACAGGTTGTCGACACTGAGGCTGTACTCGGTCACGTAGCCCGCGGCGAACTCCGGACCGCTGTGCGCGGGTCCCCACAGCCACAACCCGGCTCCGAAGAGCACGGCCAGCCCGACGTAGGCCAGCAGGGAGAGCAGCGCGGCGCGGGTGGACACCTGGGTGCGCCGCCGGGCCATCACGAGCAGGTCGAACGCGACGACGCCCATGAAGCCCAGGACGGTGAGCGCCCAGACCCAGGCCGGTACGCCGCCGCTCATGCCCGTCGCGGGGTCGTCACGCCGCGACCCGCTCGTGGCGCGGCGTCCGGGCCGAGACGAGCACCGCACCCAGGAGGACCAGCTGCAGGGCCGGAGCCCCGGCAGGGAGCAGGGTCACCAGGCCCGCACCGGCCGCGGCCCCCGCTACCAGCCCGCACAGGAGTGCCGCGGAGTGGCGGACCGTGTGCAGCGGCTGCCGGCTCACCAGCCGCACCACCACCGTGGTCAGGGTCCCGGTCAGGTAGGTGGTCGAGAGCCCCGGGACCCCGAACCGCAGGATCGCGCTGCTCTGGACCCCGAGGGCCATCGCGGTGAGGGCGAGCAGGGGCGGGGCCCAGCCCTGCGACGGGTCGTTCCCGTGCAGCCACCATGCCACCGCGAACACCGCGAACAACCCGAGCTCGATCGTCAGGGCACGCGACACCGCGGCGGGCCAGGGCGGGTCGTCGGGCTGTGGCGTGCCGGCCACCCTGGTGCCGAGCGCGGCGCCGGCGACGTACCCCCCGAAGGCCGAGAGCAACAGCACGACCAGCGAGGCGTCGCCCGACCCGACGGCGACGCCCATCAGCACCATGTTGCCGGTCATCACCGAGGTGAAGGCGCCGCCGAGCGCCAGGAAGCCGGTCGCGTCCGTGGCCCCGCTGACCAGCGCCAACAGCACCACCAGCCGGTTGCGCTGCGCACCGCTGACGCCGGTCGACGCACGCAGCACCCCCTCGCTCAGCGGCTTGCTCACCGGACAGATGGTGCCAGCGGGGACCCGGCGGAACGCTGGTGAAGCTGCACGAGAAATCATCGTTGATGTGTGCACTTCGACTGTGGGCCGCCTCGTGGTCGCGCACCTAGTTTCGAGACTCACAGCTACCCACGAGAGGAATGACGAGATGCCCGAGCTGCTCTCGCACGACGAGTTCCGCGCCGCCCTCAAGGACGCGATCAAGGGCCGGGAGGCGGCCAACGCGTCGTTCTCCCAGGCCTGGGCCGACGGCAAGCTGCAGCGCCACCACTTCGCGCGCTGGGCCGAGAACCACTACCACTACGTCGGCCCGTTCGCCGACTACCTCGGCTACATCTACGGCAACACCCCGGACCGCTTCACCGACGCCAAGGACTTCCTCCTGCAGAACATGTACGAGGAGGAGCTGGCCGACATCCGCCACACCGACCTGCTGATCCGCTTCGCCGAGGCCTGCGGCACCACCAGGGAGCGGATCGAGGACCCCAACAACATGAACGCGGTCACCCGCGGCCTGCAGAGCTGGTGCTACGCCACGTCGATGCGCGAGCACTTCGCGGTCGCGACCGCGGCCCTCGTGGTCGGCCTCGAGTCGCAGGTGCCCACGATCTACAAGAAGCAGATCGTCCCGCTGCGCGAGGCGTACGGCTTCACCGAGGACGAGATCGAGTTCTTCGACCTGCACATCACCTCCGACGAGGTGCACGGCGAGCGCGGCTACCAGATCGTGCTCGAGTGCGCGGACACGCCCGACCTCCAGCAGCGCTGCCTGCAGTACGTGCGTTGGGGTGCCGAGATGCGCTACGCCTACACCCGCTCGCTCTACGACACCTACGTCGCGCCGGACCTCGGCGCCGACGCCGGCGGCGACGGCGTGGTCATGGTCGAGGAGCTGCTCGGCTCGGCCTGAGCCGGGCAGCAGCGGCGGGCACCGCCGAGCCGACCGAGACAGCACGAGAGGAACCCCGGCATGACGGAGTGGCACGCGGTGGCGCGGCTGCGGGACCTGCAGGCGCGCAAGCGCACCGCGGTGACCGTCGAGGACACGACGATCGCGCTGTTCTGGATCAACGGGAAGGTCTATGCCCTGGCCGACACCTGCATCCACGAGCAGCGCCAGCTGAGCAAGGGCGCGATCCTGTTCGGCAAGGTGATCTGCCCCGGGCACCAGTGGAAGTTCGACCCCGAGACCGGTGAGGCCGAGGGGCAGGACCGGTGCACGACGACCTACCCCGTCCACGTCGACGACGATGGCACCGTCTCGGTGAGCCTCGAGCGGGAAGCCGCGGCGCGATGAGCGCCGGCGCGTTCGTGCTCGTCGGCGGCGGACAGGTCGCGGCGGTCGCGGCCCGCACGCTGCGCCGCCGGGGGTACGACGGACGCATCGTGGTCGTGGGAGAGGAGCCGCACCGGCCCTACCAGCGACCCCCGCTCTCCAAGGAATACCTGAGTGCGGGCGACGACAGCGGCCTGGTGCTGCTCCCCGAGCAGTGGACCGAGGACAACGACGTCGAGGTGCGCACCGGCACCCGCGCGCTCAAGGTCAGCGCCGCGGACGGTGCGGTCCTGGTCGACGACGGGTCGTCGATCGCCGCGGACGCGGTGCTCCTCGGGACGGGTGCCCGGGCGAGGCGGCTGCCGGGGGTCGACGGTGAGGGGGTCTTCCACCTCCGCTTCCGCGACGAGGCCGATGCGCTGCGGGACGCGCTGGTGCCGGGTGCTCGCGTGGTCATGGTCGGCGGCGGCTTCATCGGCGGCGAGGTCGCCTCGAGCGCGGTCGACCGCGGAGCGCACGTCACGCTGCTGGAGGCGGGGCCGGTGCCGCTGGCGATGGCCATCGGTCCCCGGCTCGGCGCGGCCTGCGCCCGGCTCCAGCAGGACGCCGGCGTCGACGTGCGCGTCGACACCGCGGTGCAGACCGTGACGCGCACGGGCGGCCGGCTCGTGGTCGCGACCACGCGCGGCGACGTCGAGGCCGACGTGGTCGTGGTCGGGGTGGGCGCCGTGCCGAACACCGAGCTGGCGGTCGACTCCGGTCTCGACGTGGACGGCGGCGTCCTCGTCGACGAGCGGTGCCGGACCAGCCAGGACCGGGTGTTCGCCGCGGGAGACGTGGCCCACCACGTGCACCCGGGCCTGGGCCGCCGGGTGCGGGTGGAGCACTTCGACAACGCGAGCCGGCAGGCCGCGGTGGCTGCGCGGAGCATGCTCGGCGAGGATGTCGTCTACGACGAGCCGCACTGGTTCTGGTCCGACCAGTTCGGCCACAACCTCCAGCACGTCGGCCACGCCCACGCCGATGACCGGATGGTCGTGCGCGGAGACCTCGCCGAGGGCGCGTGGACCGCCTTCTTCCTGGCCGGCGACCGGGTCACCGCGGCGTTCGCCGTCGACGCCGGCGAGGACATCGCCGTGGCTCGCGAGCTCATCACCACGGGAGTCGCCGTCCCGGACGCGGTGCTCGCCGACCGCGAGGCCGACCTGTTCGAAGCCCTCGAGGGGCTCGCGTGAGCGCCGCGACCACCACCGACGTCGCCACCGTCTCCAACTTCGTCGGCGGCGAGTGGGTCGGCGCCGGGTCGGGCCGCACCTACCAGCGCGAGAACCCCGCCCGCATCGACGAGGTCGTGGTCGTCGCTCCCGACAGCGACGCGGGCGACGTCGAGCAGGCGGTCGAGCACGTCGCGAACGGCTACCACGCCTGGGCGGAGACCCCGCCCGAGACCCGGGCCGACGTCCTCCTCAAGGCGGCCGACCTGCTGGCCGAGCGCGCCGACGCGCTGGCGGTCGAGCTGGTCCGCGAGGAGGGCAAGACCCTGGCCGAGGCGCGGGTCGAGGCCCGCCGGACGCCCCAGAACCTCCGGATGTACGCCGGCGAGAGCCTGCGCCTCAACGGCGAGAGCATCCAGGCGCCGGGCGACGGCCTGGTCGTCACCATGCGCGAGCCGGTTGGGGTGGTCGCGGCGATCACGCCGTGGAACTTCCCGCTCAATATCCCCTCGCGCAAGCTCGGCCCGGCGCTCGCCGCCGGCAACGGTGTCGTGTTCAAGCCCAGCGAGCTCACGCCGCTCCTCGGGCAGCGGCTGGTCGAGGCGCTGGTCGAGGCCGGCGTACCGGGCTCGGCGCTGGCCCTGGTGCACGGCCATGCCGACGTCGGCAAGGCGCTGGTCGCCGACCCGCGCATCGGCGCGGTGACGTTCACCGGCTCGACCGCGGTCGGCGAGGCGATCCACGGCAACGTGCCACCGTGGGTGCGCACCCAGCTCGAGATGGGCGGCAAGAACGCGCTCGTCGTCTGGGACGACGCGGACCTCGACCGGGCCGCCGACGTCATCGTCAAGGGAGCCTTCGGCCTGTCCGGCCAGGCCTGCACCGGCACCTCGAGGGTGGTCGCCCACGAGAGCGTGGCCAACGGGCTGCTCGACCGGGTGATGGAGCGGGCCAGGGCCGCGGTGGTCGCGGACGGCCTGACCGAGGGCACCACGATGGGGCCGCTGGCGAGCCTCCCCCAGCACGAGAAGTACGACGCCTACCTGCGCGTCGGGAGCGCCGACGGGGGCCGGCTCGAGACGCCGACCCACGGCTGCGCGCCGTCCGGCGGCTACTTCGTCCGGCCCGCGGTGTTCACCGGCGTACGCCCGGACCACCGGCTGGCACAGGAGGAGGTGTTCGCGCCGATCCTCGCCTTCCTGACCGTCGCGTCCTACGACGAGGCGGTGCAGGTCGTCAACGGCACCTCCTACGGCTTGTCCGCGGGGATCGTCACGAGCAGTCTCGACACCGCGCTGCGCTTCGCCCACGACGCCGAGGCCGGGGTCGTGAAGGTCAACCAGCCCACCACGGGCATGGCGATGAACGCGCCGTTCGGGGGGCTGCGCCGGTCGAGCACCCAGACCTTCAAGGAGCAGGCCGGTCCGTCGATGATGCAGTTCTACACGCGCGAGAAGACCGTCTACTTCACCCCCGAGGACTCCTGATGACCGATGCAGAGCAGAAGCCCGCCCACGACGAGGTGGTCTTCCACCGCGTGGCCAGGTCCGGGCAGGTGCCGGACGGGTACGTGCGGCGGTTCTACGTCGGCGAGCTCGAATGTGCGGTGGCCCGGCTCCACGGCAAGGCCTACGCGACCAGCAACTACTGCACCCACCTCGACTGCCTGCTCAGCAGCGGGAAGCTGATCGACGACGGCATCAAGTGCTCCTGCCACGGCAGCGTGTTCGACCTCGACACCGGCGACCCGATCTACCCGCCGGCCACCGAGCCGATCCAGGTCTACCCGGTGCGCGAGGAGGACGGTGAGGTGTACGTCGGCGTGAGCCAGGCGGACATCGAGGCCGGCGGCCCGCGCCGGCGCAGGTTGCGCCGCGACTGAGCGGCCACCGGTGACCATCCACCCGATCGCGCCCCGCCCATCCGCCGCCCTGGGCGCCTCGGGTGCCGTCACCTCCAGCCACCGCGCGGTCTCGCAGGTCGGCGCCGAGGTGCTTGCGTCGGGAGGCAACGCGTTCGACGCGACCCTCGCGATGGCCGCGATGTCCTGGCTGGTGCTGCCGGGTCAGTGCGGCCTCGGTGGGGACGCGTTCGTGCTGGTGCGCGAGGCCGACGGCCGCACGTGGACGTCGAACGGCAGTGGCTTCGGCCCGGACGGCGGCACCACGGACTTCTACCGGGAGCGCGGGCTCGACGCGTTGCCGCTGGCGGGGCCGTTGTCGGTTGCCGTACCGGGCGCACCGGCCGTGGTCGCCACCCTGAGGCAGCGCGCGACCCGCGAGCTCGCGGAGCTCTGGGCGCCGGCGGTCCGCGCCGCCGAGGACGGCGTCCCGTGCACGGCGAAGACCCTGGGCGACCTGTCCGAGCAGGCGGCCGTGCTCGCCCGCGACCCGGGCACGGCCGCGGTCTACCTTCCCGACGGCCGGCTGCCGCGGATCGGCGACCTGCTCCGGCAGCCGGAGCTCGCGGCCACCATGCGCCGGCTCGCCGACGACCTCGGCGCGTTCTACACGGGGTGGTTCGCCGACCGTGCGGTCAGCACACTGGCCGACGCCGGCGCGCCGTTCTCCGGCGAGGAGTGGCGGCTCGCCGCTGCCGCAGCGCCCGAGCCGTCGGTCGAGACGTCGTACGGCGGGATGCGGCTGCACCAGACCCCACCGCCGTCGGCCGGCTGGATGGTGCTGCACGAGGCGCGGGTCCTGGACGGTGTGCTGCGTGAGCACGAGCAGCTCGACGCGGAGTCCCTGCACTGGTTCGCCGAGGCCGCGCGGGCAGCGTTCCGCCACCGGTTCGACCACTGCGGCGCCGACAACGACCACTGGCGCACCGCCCTCGAGGATGCGGCGGTGCGGCGGACCCGGCACGCGATCGGGCTGGCTCGGGCGACCACGGCGGTCGGGGTGCGCGACGGCGACACGACCTCCATGGTGTGCGTGGACGGCGACGGGACCGCGGTGAGCTTCATCCACTCACTGGCCTTCACCTTCGGCTCCCGCACGACAGTCCCGGGCACCGGCGTGGTGCTCAACGACAGGCTGGGCCGCGGTGCCTACCTGATCGACGGCCACCCCAACGAGGTGCGGCCCCGGCGCAAGCCGCTGCACACCCTCAACGCCTGGCTGCTCGCCGACGACCACGACCTGGTCGCGGTCGGCAACTGCCCCGGCGGCGACGCGCAGGTGCAGTGGAACATGCAGGTGGTCAGCCACCTGGTCGACCACGGCGACGACCCGCAGCGAGCGGTGTCCCTCCCTCGGGTGTCGGTCTACCCGGGGTCCGACGCGAACGCGCTGGGCGATGCGGCCGAGCTCCGCTGCGAGGAGGGGATCCCGGAAGAGACACTCGCCCGGCTCGAGGGCTGGGGCCACCGCGTGACCCGCCTGTCCGCGCAGCGCGGCGGATCCGGTGGCTCCGCCTGCGTGATCGCCCACGACATCGAGCGCGGCGTGCTCGAGGCCGCCGCGGACCCACGGATGGACGGGGTCGCGCTTGCTCTCTGACCGGCTCTCCGAGCAGCTGCCGCCTCCGCCGAGACCGCAGGGCGGCTACGTGCCGGCCGTCCGCCACGGCGACCTGGTCGTCACCGCCGGGATGACCCCGCGCGTCGACGGCGCCCTGACCCACCGCGGCCGGGTCGGCGAGGACGTCAGTGTCGAGGACGCCCGGTCGGCGGCCGCGATCGCGGTCGCGAACGCCCTCTCCGCCGCCGTCTCCGTGCTCGAGGGCGCGCAGCTCGAGCGGGTCGTGCACCTGGCGGTCTACGTCAACGCCGCGGAGGGGTTCGAGCAGCACACGGCGGTGGCCGACGGAGCCTCGGCACGGCTGCAGGAGCTGCTGGGCGAGGCGGGTGCGGCGAGCCGAGCGGCCGTGGGCGTCACCTCGCTGCCGGGTGGCGCCTGCGTGGAGGTCGTGCTCACCTGCGGGGTGGCCCCGGCATGACCCGCGGTCAGGTGGGCGGGTTGGCCGCCACGTGGTCGGCGAAGGCCTGGAGCCCCGCCGCGCCCACCGCCTTGTCCTGCTCGCCGTTGCCGCCGGAGACCCCGAGCCCGCCGACGATCGTGCCGTCGTACTCGATGGGGAAGCCGCCCACGAAGATCGCGAACTTCCCGGGCAGCATGTGGCTGATCCCGAACGCCTCGTTGCCCGGCAGGGCAGGGCCGTTGGGGGGCTCGTTGAACAGGTGCGTGGCCCGCTCGTGCCCGGCCGCGGTGAACGCCTTGGCGATCGCGATGTCCACGCCGGTGAGCCGGGCGCCGGGGAGTCGGTGCAGCGCGACCACGTTGCCACCGTCGTCCACCACGCACAGGGTCTGCTTCACGCCGAGCTCCTCGGCCTTGGCGCGGGCGGCGGCGAGCACGGGCAGAGCGTCGTCGAGGGTGATCCGGAAGACCTGGTGCACGCGGCTCATTCTGTCCGGCCGTCCAGGCGGACGGTACGGGCAGCATGCTCACCTCCGGCGCGCTGGTTCGGATAAGGTGCACAGGTGACCGCCGCGCCGGTCTCGGTCGCGCGTCCGGCCGAGCCCACCCTGGCCCGTCTCCTCCAGGAGCGGCTGCTGCGTGGCGCGACCGTGGTTGCCGGCGACGACCGGCTCGACCGCCCGGTGCACTGGTGCCACACCCTCCTCGACGTGCTCCGGGAGGACGGAGACCTCACCACCACCGTCGCGCTCGCGGACGAGACCGAGCTCGACGCGCACCGGTGGCCCACGCTGCTCCGGTCGGGGTGTGCCGCGATCTTCGTCCGCGGCGAGGCCAAGACGCGGATCCCCGCGATCCCGCACCTCGACGCCGCGCCGGTCGTGGTGCACGTGCCCATGTCGGTCAGCCGGCGGGCGCTGGTCGAGCTGGTCGCCACCTTGAGCCTGGCGCACGAGACCCACGTGCTGCAGTACGGCCAGCGCGTCCACTCGACCCTCGCGGGGCTGCTCCACCGCGGGGCGGGGCTGACCGCCCTGTGCAGCCGGCTGGCGTGGCTGAGCGAGTGCAGCGTGGCGGTGCTCGGCACGAACCTGCACCTGCTCGCCTTCGACCCGGGACCGGCGCACCTCGACCCGCACGCGGTCACCAGCGCGGTCAAGGACGCCGCGGAGCGGCTCGCCGCCCTGGCGCCGCCGCGCGGTACCCACCACCACGTGGTCGACCTCGACCTCGTCGTGCGCGATCGGCCCGTCACCTGCGTGGCCGGTGCCATCGAGCTGGTCGAGCAGCGCGACGGCTGGGTGATGCTGCTCGACGACTCGGCGGCGGTCACCGACCACGACATCGCCGAGCATCGGGTGGCGGTCGAGCAGGCAGTCACCATCGTGGGCACCGAGCTGCTCCGGGTGCGTGGCCTCGAGCGCGCCGAGGAGCGGGCTCGCGGGAACTTCCTGCACGCCTTGCTGCACGCCCGCTTCTCCAACCGCGCCGACCTGATGGCGCGGGCCCTCCACTACGACTTCGACGTCGACGCACGCTACGGCGTCGTGGTGGCGCACAGCGGCGGACTGATCGCCCACCGTGACTCCCCGACCCGGCTGGCGGAGATGGCCCGGGAGGCGACCCGCCTGCTCGAGAGCCCCGGCCAGCAGACCCTCGCTGCCGTGGTCGGCGACGTCATCGCGGTCGTCCGACAGGTCTGCCCGAGCCGGCGCGGGCAGCCCGACCCGGCCATGGACGAGCTGCGCGACTTCGCCACGGCCCTCGACCGCCGGCTCGCCGAGCGCACCCAGCGCGACGTCCTGGTCGCCTACGGTCGCCCGGTCTCCGGGGCGGAGGCCATCAGCGAGAGCTACCGGGAGGCCCGGGTGGCGCTCGACCTGCGGCAGCGGCTCAACGTCGGGGGCGTGTGCGGCTTCGCGGACCTGCGTGTGGACTCGGTGCTGCTGGAGCTGGCGCAGCACCAGGACGGGAGGGAGTTCTCCGCGGAGCTGCTCGACCCGCTGCGCTCCGAGCGGGACGGCAGCCTGGTGGAGGTGGCCCGCGTCTACGTCGAGTCCGGTGGGAACCTCAACGAGGCCGCGCGCCGGCTCAGCGTGCACCGCAACACCATGCTCTACAAGCTCGACCGGATCTCACGGCTGCTGCAGCGCGACGTCCGCGCCCCCGACAACCAGTTCGCGCTCTGGCTGGCGATCCGGCTCACCGACCTCGACGAGACCGCCCGGCGGGTCAACCAAGACCTGAAGTCCGGGTGAGCTCCGAGGTCACCATCGGCTGGGGCTCCGGACCCAGGAAGCTGGCGGCGAACGCGAGCGCCGCCAGCACGGCGCAGCCACCGAACAGCAGCAGCATGTGGCCGGACGGGTAGACCAGCGCCACCCAGGCCGCCGCCATGCCGGACCCGGAGAACCGCACCATGCTGAACAGTCCGAGTGCGGCGCCGTACGCCCCGGCCGGGGAGCTGCTCGCGCCGGCGGCCGCCGGCGTCTGCACGCACGCCATGCCGGCGCCCAGCACGAACAGCATCGCCGTGAGCGCCACGGTCGTCGGCGTGTCGGTCCCCCCGGCCGCGAGGACGCCGGTCACGGCGTTGCCGGCCACGAGCACGACCAGGCCCGTCCGCAGCACCTTCCGGGGACCGTGGACCTGGCTGACCCGGCTGACGACCGGCGCGGCCACGGCCATCACGGCGGGCAGCGCGAAGAAGAGCAGCCCCGCGACCGCGACGGACATCTGTAGGGGGCCGGTGAAGAACAGGGGCAGCGCGACCAGCGCCGCGCCCAGGCAGAACATCTGGCCGAACGCCGCCGCGGCGCTGCGCAGGAACCGGCTCTCGAGCAGGACGGGGAGCGGGATCATCGCGCTCTCGCGGCCGCGGGAGACCGCGCCGTAGCCGAGGAGGAGCACGGCACCTGATGCGATCCCGGCGACGGCCGCCTGGGTCGAGGCCCGCTGGCTGATCGTCGTCACCGAGACCAGCACCAGCCCGACGCCCGCGGTGAGCAGCACCGCGCCGCGCACGTCGAGCGGGCTGCGCCGGTGGGGGACGCTCGGGACCAGCAGCCAGGTCGCGGTGAGCACGACCACGCAGCACCCGGCGATCAGCACGAAGATCGCGCGCCAGCCGAAGGCGTCGCTCACCAGCCCGCCCACCGGTGGCCCGATCGCCTGGCCCACCCCGTTGGCGGCGGCCCACGCGCCCATCACCTCCAGCCGGCGCAGCGGGTAGTAGGCGCCGAGCAGCCCCATCACCATCGGTGGGATGGCCGAGCAGGCGAGCCCCTGGACGCCGCGCAGGGCCACCAGGACGGGCAGGTTCGGGGACAGGGCGGCGAGGGCCTGGGCGACGAGCATCAGCACCAGCGAGAGGACGAGGGTCTGCTTCTGACCGATCCGGTCACCCAGCCACCCGGTCACGGGCATCGCGATGGCGAGCGCGAGGACGAACGCGCTGACGCACAGCACCGTCGCGGACAGCGGCTCGCCGAAGTCGTCGGCGATCGAGCGCAAAGGGACGTTGACGACGTTGTTGCACATGGTGCCGAGTACCGTCACCGACAGCAGCGTGTAGCGAGCCGCGGCACGTGGGGTGCTGCCGGCGGCGGGCGCCAAGGAACCTCCATCGGCTCGGGGGCGAAGGGGCGGTCGTCGGACCACCATCATCGCGCGCGCGAGGGGCCGGGGGCACAGGCAGGATGCACAGAAAGACCCGTCGGGGTTGGGCAACGTCGACGTAGCAGCAGGCCGAGGCGGACGAGCAACCTACCGGCATCCACAGCCCGCAGGAGGCGCACACACATGCATGACTTGACCGCGGCCCATTGGGTCTATCTCGTCGGCGTCCTGGTCATTCTCGGCACGATGCTCGCGCGCAAGAACATCGTGGTCCCGGCCGTCTTCTTCACCTTCCTGACCGCACTGGTCTTCTCCAAGACCCTGTCCGGCGGCATCGCCGCGGTGTTCAACGCCAGCTTGGTGGCCGGGCAGGAGCTGTTCAGCATCTTCCTGATCATCGCGCTGGTCACCGGAATGCTGGGTGCGCTCCAAGCCCTGGGCGCCGATACGAAGATGGTGGCGCCGTTCCGGTCCGTGATGCGCAACGGCCATCTGGCGTTCTGGACGCTGGCCGTCGTCACCTACCTGATCTCGCTGTTCTTCTGGCCCACCCCGGCGGTCCCGCTCATCGGCGCGGTGCTCATCCCGGTAGCCATCGCGGCAGGGTTGCGGCCGATGGCTGTTGCCTTCACCGTCGCGGTGGCCGGCCAGGGGATGGCCCTCTCCAGCGACTACGTGATCCGGGTGGCGCCCGGCCTCTCCGCCACCGCCGCAGGAGTCGACGCCAACTCCGTGGCTAACCGCGGCATGGTCCTCTCGTTGATCGTCGGCGTCACCGCCCTCGTCATCGGCTACGTCCTCGAGCTGCGCCGGATGCGTCGGCCTTCGCAGGAGTGGCTCGACGAGTGGGAGTCCGGCGACGTCGAAGCCCGAGTCCTCGAGCTGACCGAGATCGAGGACGCCCCCACGATCGGCCACGGCCCCGCGATCCGTGAGCGAGGTGCCCACCTGGTCGCAGGCGGCGGCGAATGGGACGAAGGCGCCGAACCGCACACGTCGACCACCGCGGTCGCGGTCGCCGAGGGCACGGGCTCGGGCGACGACGGCGGCTCGTCTGCGAACGGGAACCGGCCCAGCCTCCGAGGTCGTCCGGAGGGTGCCGCTGGCACCCCCGCGAACCAGGCGCCGGCGTGGGCCTCGACCGCGTTTGCGATCGCTGTTCCCGCGGCGTACCTGGCGCTGATCGCCTACCTGATCTACAGCCTCAGCAGCAAGGGCACCGACTCCGGACTCAAGGGTGGTGACGCAGCGGCCCTGGTCGGCGGCATGGCAGCGATCATGATCTTCCTGGCCGCGTTCACCGAAAGTCGGCACACCTTCCTGGAGCGCTCGGCCGAGCACGTGGTCGACGGTCTCGTCTTCGCCTTCAAGGCGATGGGCGTGGTGCTGCCGATCGCCGGCTTCTTCTTCATCGGCAACGGCGACTTCGCGGGCCGGATCCTGGGTGTTCCCGCGAACGCCGACGGCACCCCGGCCGGGCCGGCGTTCCTGTTCGACCTGGTGCTGCACGGCCAGGAGCACATCCCCGACAACGGATTCCTCACGGCGTTCGGCATCCTGGTGATCGGGATGGTCGCCGGACTCGAGGGCTCGGGCTTCTCGGGGCTGCCGCTCACCGGCTCCCTGGCCGGCACGCTCGGCCCGGTGACCGGTGTCGACTCCGAGACGCTGGCCGCGATCGGCCAGATGGGCAACATCTGGTCCGGCGGCGGAACCCTGGTCGCGTGGTCGTCGCTGATCGCGGTGGCCGGGTTCGCCCGGGTCCCGGTCATCGAGCTGGCCAGACGGTGCTTCATCCCCGTCGTGTCCGGCTTGGTGCTGGCGACGATCCTCGCCGTCTTGCTGATGTAGAGCCCCGTCTCCCCTACGCGCTCGGCCCCCTCGCCTCGAGGGGGCCGAGTCGCGTCGGTGGCTGGACATTAGGGTCGGAACGTGACGCAGACACCGGGCCCGGGGCCACACGCCGACAACCCGATCGTCCAGGCGGTGGCGACCGGCTACCAGTTCGAGGGGCCGGCCCTCGAGCTCGGCGGGCTGATGATCGACGCGACCACGCTGACCGGCACCCACATCCGGATCCCCCTCGGGATGCTCAACCGACACGGCCTGGTGGCCGGGGCGACCGGCACCGGCAAGACCAAGACCCTCCAGCTGATGGCCGAGCAGCTCAGCGCGGCCGGCGTGCCGGTCTTCGCCGCCGACATCAAGGGCGACCTCTCCGGCCTGGCCACCCCCGGGGTGCCCAGCGACAAGCTCACCGAGCGGTCGGCCTCGGTCGGCCAGGACTGGAAGGCGACCGGCTTCCCGGTCGAGTACTACGCCCTCGGCGGCCAGGGCACCGGGATCCCGCTGCGGGTCACCATGACGGCGTTCGGGCCGACCCTGCTCAGCAAGGTGCTCGGCCTCAACGAGACCCAGGAGTCCAGCCTGGGGCTCGTCTTCCACTACGCCGACCAGGCCGGGCTGCCCCTGCTCGACCTGGCCGACCTGAGGGAGGTGGTCAAATACCTCACCAGCGACGAGGGCAAGGCCGACCTGAAGAACCTCGGCGGCCTCTCGTCAGCCACCGCGGGGGTGATCCTCCGCGAGCTCATCTCCTTCTCCGACCAGGGCGCGGACGCGTTCTTCGGCGAGCCGGAGTTCGAGGCGAGCGACTTCCTGCAGCAGGCCACCGACGGCCGCGGGCTGATCTCGCTCGTCGAGCTGCCCAACCTCCAGGACCGGCCGGCGGTCTTCTCGACCTTCCTGATGTGGCTGCTCGCGGACCTGTTCCACGACCTGCCCGAGGTCGGCGACACGGACAAGCCGAAGCTGGTCTTCTTCTTCGACGAGGCGCACCTGCTCTTCAACGACGCGTCGAAGGCGTTCCTCGACCAGATCGCCCAGACCGTGCGGCTGATCCGCTCCAAGGGCATCGGCGTCTTCTTCGTGACCCAGAGCCCGACCGACGTACCCGACGCCGTGCTCGCCCAGCTCGGCTCGCGGGTCCAGCACCAGCTGCGGGCGCACACACCCAACGACGCCAAGGCGCTCAAGGCGACCGTGAACACCTACCCGACGTCGGCCTACGCCGACCTCGGCGAGGTGATCACCGGCCTGGGCATCGGCGAGGCGGTGGTCACCGTGATGAACGAGCGCGGCGCACCGACCCCGGTGGCCTGGACCCGGCTCCGCGCTCCGGAGTCGCTGATGGCGCCGACCGACCCCGCGGCGATGCAGGCCACGGTCGCGGCCAGCCCGCGCTACGCCAAGTACGCCACCGTCGTCGACCGAGAGTCGGCGCGCGAGATGCTGGCGACCAAGCTCGAGGCCGGCGCCAAGCAGGCGGCCGCGGACAAGGCCGCCGAGGAGAAGGCCAAGGCCGACGCGAAGGCCCAGAAGTCGGGCACCGGCTCGTCCTCGCGCCGCTCCAAGAAGGAGGAGGAGGGCGTCGTCACCCAGGTGGTGAAGTCGGGTGCCTTCCGGCAGTTCATGCGCACCGCGGCCGCCGAGATCGCGCGGGGGATGTTCGGGACCGGTCGGCGGCGCTGACTTTCTACCCTCGTGATCGCGGGGCGCGCTCGCTCCGCTGGAAACACCCAAGTGGGCAGCCGGTCGTCAGGATGAGGCGCGGAGGCGGGACAGGGCCGCCTCGCCGGCATCGGTGACGGTGACCGCGCGGTGGCCGGGCCGGCGGACCACCCACCCCTGGGCCAGGGAAGCGTCGAGCACCGCCGAGCCCAACCGGCCGGCGAGGTGGTGGCGCTGCTCACTCCAGTCCAGGCAGAACCGCAGCAGCGGTCGCTGGCCCGCGCCACGGCGTACGGCGTCGATGTCGACCCCCAGCTCCTCGAGCACCGGCCCGGCGTCGGGGCCGAGCTCGTAGGGGTGCTCGTGCAGCTGTGCGGACAGCGGGTCGCTCTCACGCCGCCGGGTGTCCGCGATGCCGTCACCGGCGACCAGCACACCCCGGTCGACCAGCCCCTGCGTCACCGCGCAGCCGTAGCGGCCGGCCAGGTGGTCATAGCAGGTCCGGGCCCGGCGCAGGGCCGCGGCGCGGGTGCCCTCGCGCAGCGAGCGGACCGGCCGCCGCGGCGCGAGCGCGGACAGCGCCTCGATCACCGTCGCCACGTGGTCCGAGGCCAGGCTGTAGTAGCGGTGCCGTCCTGACACCTCGACGTCGATCAGCCCCGCCCTGGTGAGCTTGCCGAGCTGCGCGCTCGCTGCCGGCGCGCTCACCCCGGCCTCGTCCGCGAGGACGCTGGCGGCCAGCGCGCGACCGTCGGCCAGGGCGCTGAGGATCGACGCTCGGGTGCGGTCGGCGAACAGCGACGCCACGGAGGAGATGTCGACGTCGCCGCCGACCTCGGCGTACGGCTCGGTGGTGACCATGGCTCCAGTGTCGCTCGGGCACGCTTCCGCGCCGGTGGAAGCGTCAGCGGGGGACCGTGGAGGAGATGACCTCTCGCCGCCTGCTCCTCCTCGTCATGTGCATCGGCTACTTCCTGGTGCTCCTCGACGTCACGGTCGTGAACGTCGCGCTGCCGTCGATCACGCGCGGCCTCGGCGCCTCCGTGACCGGTCAGCAGGCGGTCGTGGTGGGCTACACCGTCGCCCTCGCCTCGCTGCTGCTGCCGGCGGGTGCGTACGGCGACCGGGTCGGCCACCGGCCGGTGGTGCTGGCCGGCCTCGCCGTGGTCGGCCTCGGGTCGCTGGGCTGCGGGCTGGCACCCAGCGTCGCTGCGCTGGTGGTGGCGCGGGTGGTGCAGGGCGTGGGCGCGGCGGTGCTCCTCCCGGGCACGCTCGCGACCATCGCCGACACGCATCCGGACCCGGCCGAGCGGGCCCGGGCGATCGCGGTGTGGGCAGCGGTCGGCTCGGTGGCACTCCCGGCCGGCCCGCTGGTCGGAGGACTGCTCGTGGAGGCGTTCGGCTGGCGCTCGGTGTTCCTGCTCAACGGGCCGGTGGTGGTCGCCGCCGGGCTGGTGGTCGCCCGCATCGCACCCCGCGGCCCGCACTCCGGACCAGCGGAGCCGGGACCGCGGAGGGCGCTGGCGCTGTTCCGCCGGCCGGCCTTCACCACCGCGAACGCGGTCGCCGGTGCCATGAACTTCGGCTCGGTCGCGCTGCTCTTCCTCACCTCGCTCTACCTCCAGGAGGTGCAGCACCGATCCGCCGCCGAGGCCGGGCTGGCGATGGTGCCGGTCACGCTGCCGCTTGCCGTCGTGCCGCCGCTCGCCGGCCGGTGGGTGGCCCGCCGTGGACCCGCTCCCGTCGCGGCGACCGGCCTGGTCGTGGCCGCGACAGGTGTCGGGCTGCTCGCGACCTGGGACTCCGGGACGCCCTTCTTCGCGCTCCTGCCCGCGCTGGTGGTCTGGGGATGCGGCCTGGGCACGCTCACGCCGGCGGTGGTGACCGCCGCGGTCGCGGCCGCGCCACCGGACCGGTCCGGGCTCGCCTCGGGCGTCAACAACACCGCCCGGCAGGCGGGCGGAGCGCTCGGCATCGCGGCGTACGGCGCCCTGGCCGGCTCGCCGACCGACCCCGGCCGGTTCCTGGCCGGGCTGCACGCAGCCGGGCTGGCCACGTCCGTCCTCTATGCCGTCGCAGCGCTCGCCTGCCTGCGCTGGCTGTCCGGGCTCAGGCCGACCAGCGCAGCGAGTCGTTCACCAGGTCGGCCAGTGCGTGCACGCCCTTGAGGTCCTGGCGCCGGGAGAGCAGCCTGGTGAGCTCCCGGCTGTGCCGGTTCCTCGTCTCCGCGCGCTGCGCGCGGATGCGCTCGAGCTCGGCGTCGAGGGTGCGGTCACGGTCGGTCGGCTCGGGATCCACTGCGGTCTCCTGTGGTTCTGGCCGGACGAACCCGAGCTGGGCCGGCCGCGGACGGGACGAACTCAGCGTGGCCCACGAAGATCGCCGGAAGGTTGACGCAGCATTGCCTGCGAGTTACATGCTCCCGGACGGCCCACAGAGGGTTGGACTACGTTGCGTCCGTGAGCGACGACCTGGCCGGCCTCGCTGCCCTGGTGTGTGAGGAGCGCGACGTCCGCGCGATCTGCGAGCTGAAGTACCGCTACCTGCGCACCCTCGACTCCAAGGACTGGGACGGCTTCGAGCAGTGCTTCGTGCCCGAGGCCACCGCCGACTACAACGGCCTGGTCTTCGACGACCGCGCCGCGCTCGTCGCCTACATGCGCGAGAACCTGGGCGAGGGGCTCGTCACGCTGCACCAGGCCCACCACCCCGAGATCGAGGTGGCCGGTGACACCGCCACCGGCCGCTGGTACCTCTACGACCGCGTGATCGTCGAAGCCGTCTCGTTCATGCTCGAGGGCGGCGCCTTCTACACCGACCGCTACGTGCGTACGCCGGACGGCTGGCGGGTCGCGCACACCGGCTACCGGCGCACCTTCGAGGCGACGTACAACCTCTCCGACCTGCCCGGCTTCAAGCTCACCGGACCCGGGGGGTAGCTCCGCTTGCCAGTCCCGGCTGCGCCGAGTGCGTCGAGTGACCCAATCCGCAGGATGGAAACGCTTACGTACCTGCCACATGGGTCACTCGACGGCCCCGGGACGTCAGCCGGGAAACCACAAGCGGACGTCAGAGCGACGGCTCGGTCCATGCCATCTGGACGACCTCCACACCGCGGTCGCGGGTGATCAGGCGGCCGCGGCCGGGTGGAGCGGGAGCGGCGCGCAGGTTGCCGAGCAGCGGGCCCTCGTCGGGGCTGCCGGAGAGCATCAGGCCGGGCATGGCCAGGTCGCGCAGCGACTGGATCACCGGCTCGTAGAGCGCCCGCGAGGCGCCGCCGGAGCGGCGCGCGACGGTGACGTGCAGCCCAACGTCGCGGGCCTGGGGCAGCAGCGGCTGCAGCGCCGCGACCGGCGAGCTCTGCTGGGTGGCGACCAGGTCGTAGTCGTCGACGAGCACGAACACCTCCGCGCCGGTCCACCACGAGCGGTTGCGCAGCTGCTCGGGGGTGACGTCGGGGCCGGGGATGCGGTTCTCGAGGTAGGTCGCCAGGTCGCGCAGTGCCGGCTGGGCCTGGCTCGCGGAGGTGAGGTAGTTGAGGAGATAGTCGTCCGGCACCTCGCCGAGCAGCGCCCGGCGGTAGTCGACCACCACCAGCTGCGCCTGCTGCGGGGTGCGGGTCCGCATGATCTCGCGGGCGAGGCCGCGCAGGATCGAGCTCTTGCCGGACCGCCCGTCGCCAAGGATCAGCAGGTGCGGCTCGGTCCCCGGGTCGAGCACGACCGGGGCCAGCTCCTTCTCGTTGATCCCGACCAGGAGCGGGTGGGCACCCTTGTCGGCGTCCTGCAGCATGGCGGGTACGCCGGCCTGGGCGCGCACGTCGTCGAGCGAGATCCGCTCCGGCAGCAGCCGGAGCTTCGGGCCGGGCGGTCCGGCCCAGGCCGCGGCGACCCGCTTGACCAGGTCGTCCACCCCGTCGCCGAGGGTCTCCGGCCGGGCGTCGCCGTCGATGCGGGGCAGCGCGGTGAGGAAGTGCAGCTTGCTCGCCACCAGGCCGCGGCCCGGGCGGTTCTGGGGGACGAGCGCGGCGATCCGCCGGTCGATCTCGGAGTCGAGAGGGTCGCCGAGCCGCAGCTCGAGCCGGCTGCCGAACATGTCCCGCATCGCCGCGCGGAAGTCGGCCCACCGGCTGGTGGCCGCCACGACGTGCAGGCCGAAGGTCAGGCCGCGGGTGGAGAGCTGCTGGATCTCCATCTCCAGGTCGTCGAAGTCCGCACGCAGCGTGCTCCAGCCGTCGACGACCAGGAACACGTCGCCGTAGCCGTCGTCGGCCCGCCCCTGTGCGCGCCGCGCCCGGTAGGTCTCGATGGAGTCGATGCCGTTGGCCCGGAAGTACCTCTCGCGCCGGTCCACGATCCCGGTCACCTCGGCGACGATCCGGCTCACCACGTCGGGCTCGGACCGGGTGCCGATGCCGGACACGTGCGGGAGCCCGGTCATCCCGGCGAAGGTGCCGCCACCGAAGTCGAGCACGAAGAACTGCGACTCCTGGGGTGTGGTCGTCAGCGCCATACCCGCGACGACCGAGCGCAGGGTCGTGCTCTTGCCGCTGCGCGGGCCGCCGACCACCGCGATGTGGCCGGCCCCGCCGGACAGGTCGACCGAGAGGGTGTCGCGGCGCTGCTCGCGCGGCCGGTCGACCGTGCCGAGGGGCACGACCAGGCCGCCCAGCGCCCGCCACTCCTTCGACACCAGGCCGAGCTGGGGGTCGACGGCCAGGTCCGGCATCAGCTCGTCGAGCGTGTCGGGCACGTCGAGCGGCGGCAGCCAGACCTGATGTGCCTCGGGGCCGTGGCCGACCATGTGCCCGACCGCGATGTCCAGGAGGGACTGCTGGTCGCCGGTCTCGACCGGCGTGGGCTCCGGCTCCGGCTCGGACAGCGGCACGTCGAGCTTCTGCACCTCCGAGATCGTGAACGGCAGGATGCCCTGCAGCTTGCCGCCCTCGTCGCGGCGTACGTGCACCCGGCCCGACGGCGGCCCGGAGACGTACGCCGCCTTGAACCGCTGCATCATCGCCGGGTCCGGCTTGAGGTAGGCGAGCCCGGGGATCGGCGGCAGCTCGTAGGCATCGGGGACGCCCAGCACCGCCCGGGACTCCTGCGCCGAGAACGTCCGCAGCCCGACCCGGTAGGAGAGGTGCGACTCCAGGCCGCGCAGCCGCCCCTCCTCGAGCCGCTGCGAGGCCAGCAGCAGGTGCAGCCCGAGCGAGCGGCCGAGCCGGCCGATCGCCACGAAGAGGTCGATGAACTCGGGCTTGGCCGCCAGCATCTCGGAGAACTCGTCGACCACGATGAACAGCGACGGCAGCGGCTGCAGGGGCTCACCGGTGGCGCGAGCCTTCTCGTAGTCGCGGATCGAGGCGAAGTTGCCGGCCTCGCGTAGCAGCTCCTGCCGGCGCACCATCTCGCCGGACAGCGCGTCCTGCATGCGGTCGACGAGGGTGAGCTCCTGGGCCAGGTTGGTGATCACCGCCGAGACGTGCGGCAGCTCGGACATGCCCGCGAACGTCGCGCCGCCCTTGAAGTCGACCAGCACCATGTTGAGGTGCTCGGGGGAGTGCGTCATGGCCAGCCCCAGCACGAGTGTGCGGAGGAACTCCGACTTGCCGGAGCCGGTCGCGCCGATCACCAGGCCGTGCGGGCCCATGCCCTGCTGGGCGGACTCCTTGATGTCGAGGTGCATGACCGATCCGCCGTCGCCGACGCCGATCGGCACCCTCAGCCGGTCGCGGGCCGGCCGGTGCTGCCACGCCTGGTCGGGGTCGAAGCGGTATACGTCGCCCAGCGCCAGCAGCTCCATGAAGTCGGCGTCGCCGCTCGACTCCGCGCTGCTGCTCTCGACCACACCACTCACCGTGTGCAGCGGCGTCAGCCGGCGGGCGAACGCCTCGGCGGTGGCCAGCGGGCACTGATCGACCTTGGCCCGGATCACCTCGTCGCGCAGCCGCAGCGCCTGCACCGGGTAGCGGCCGCCCTCGACGGGCTCGTCGGTCTCGAACTGCAGCCGCAGCCGGGTCGCGTCCTCGATCTCGTCCCAGCGGTCGGGCAGGTCGAGCACGGTGACGCCGTGCACGCCGTCCGGTGGGATCACGTGGTTGCCCGGCGGCAGCTCGGCGCCGTCGATGACGAACAGGATGTGCGGTGTCGCCGGCCGCTCCTCGGCGCCGAACCGCGGCCGCTCGCTGAGGTCGGCCGGCAGCATCGCGGCCAGCTCGTCCAGCGAGGTCGACACCATGCGGCGCGGCCCGACCGCGTCGGACTGCTGGGCGCTCTGGCCGTGCGGGAGCCACTTCACCCAGTCCCAGTGGGTGAGGTTCTGCTCGGTGCTGAGCACGGCGACCACGAGGTGCTCCGGCGAGTGGAACGCGGTGGCCGAGCAGATCATGGCCCGGGCCAGGGAGCGGGCCGGCTCCTCGGGCCCGCAGACCTCGATCCGGTCGAAGGCGCGCAGGTCGACCGAGGCGGGCAGGTCGGGCTGCAGCCGGTGGACGACCAGCAGCCGGTGCAGCGCCGAGGCGGCGGCGGGGTCCACCTGGTCGATGGGGGCGCTCTCCGGGGGCACCAGCTCGAGCGAGAGCGGCTGGTGGCACACGCCGTAGCGGACGTGCAGGAACTGCTGGTCGCCGCTCCCGTGCTCCCACACCCGGGTGCGGTCCTCGGCGATCGCGGGCAGCGCGGACGGGTCGGGGTGGTGCCAGCTGAGCGCGCGCCGTTGCTGGTCGGCGGCCTCGCGCGCGAGCTGGCGGACGTTGCCGAGGTAGCGGAGGTACTCCGAGCGGGTGCCGGTCACCTGCTGGATGCGCTGCTTGCGCTGCCGGTCGATCTGCACCACGACGAAGCCCAGCGTGGCGAAGAGGAACATCCCCGCCGCGATGTACTGGCGGCCACCGGCGGCCGCGCCGCTCATCGTCGCCACCAGCACGATCGAGCCCAGGGAGCCGAGCATCGGGATGGCGTTCATCAGCACGCCGCTGGCGCCCTCGGCCTGCTCGATCTGGGGCGGCGGCTGGAGCTGGAGCTGGCCGTGCGGCATCTCGGGCTCGTCGACGCGGCCGCCGCGCAGCGTGCTGGGCGTCGGGCCGGAGGTCTGGCTGAACGAGCCGGTGACCGAGAGCGCCGGGGTGAGTCCGCCCGGCCCGGTCGCCGCGCGCGGCGGCAGGGCGGGTCTGTCCGTCGTCGTCACAGCACTCCTCTTGCCCGAGCAAGCATCCGTCCGATGATAGGCGTGCCCTCATCGGGGGAATCAGTCATCTAGTCTGCCGATGGGTCCGGCTCGGGACGGCGAAGGCGGTGGTGACCGGTGGCAGGCACTGTGGGCGGGCGGCGGCTGGCGCACAGCACGATCGCGCTGACCGTGCACGGCCCGTCCGGCGCGCTCGACCTCGTCGTCCCGCCCGAGGCGTCGGTCGACGACGTCGCCCGCGAGTACGCCGCCAGGGCGGGGCTCAAGTTCGCACCCACGCTGCACAGCCGGCTGGGACAGGTGCTGGTGGCCGACTCGTCGCTGGCCGAGCTCGGCGTGCGCAGCGGGGACGTGCTGGCCGCCGGTGGCGCCGTACGCCGGCGCTCGGGCGACCACGTCCCGGAGGAGCCGGAGGCGGCCCCGCCCGGAGCGTTCTCGGCGACCTGGTTCACCGTGGCGGTCGCGGTCGCGGCCCTGGCCGGCTGGTTCGGCTCCCGCGCCGGCGGGCTCGACACCGAGCAGGGAGAGGTCACGGTGGCGCTGCTGGCGTTCTCCGCGCTGCTCGGCGTCATGCCGCTCGGCCGGCTGAGCGCGCACCGGATGGTGGCCGCGCCGGCGTTCGCGGCTGCCGCCGCCTTCGCCGTCGTGTGGGCGCCCGAGCCCGAGCGGCTGCCGACCGTCGTCGGGGTGACCGCCCTCGTGGCCGCGGTCGCGGCCGGGGTCGCCCGCGCCCTCGACGTCCAGGGCGACGAGGCGCTGCGGGTGTGGATCGTGGTCGGCGTCGGCCTGTTCCTCGTCACCGGTGCGGCCGCGTTGGTGCACGCCGACCAGCGGGTCGTCTGGAGCGTGCTGCTCCTCATCGCCACCCTGGCCGCGCGGTTCGTGCCGGCGCTCGCCGTCGACGTGCCCGACCAGTACCTCATCGACATCGAGCGGCTGGCCGTCACGGCCTGGTCGGCCCGCGACCGGCCGCGCGGCCGGCGGGGCCGGACGGTGGTGCCGCCCGCCGCGGTCGCCCACGTGGCGAGCCGCGGCTCCCGGATCGTGACCGCGTCCGCGGCCGGGATCTGGGTGGTCGTCGCCGTCTCCGCGCCGACACTGCTCGGCACGGCGACCCTGCCGGTGGACCGCATCGGTGCCCGGGTGATGACGGCGCTGTGCGGGGCGGCGCTGCTGCTGGCGGCCCGCAGCTACCGGCACCCGGCCGCCCGCACCATGCTCCGCGGCGCCGGGCTCACCTGCTGGGCCGCGCTGGCCGTCGTCCTGCTGCGTCTGGCCGACGCCCCGCAGGGCGTCGCCGTGGGCATCGCCGGGGTGCTGCTGGCCGTCGTTCTCGTCGTCGTGGCGGTCGCGACCGGCCGCGGCTGGCGGTCGGCGTGGTGGTCGCGCCGGGCCGAGGTGGCCGAGGGGCTGGCCGGCGCCGGCGCGGTCGCCTCGCTGGTCGTGGCGTCCGGTCTGTTCCGGGCCCTGTGGGAAATCAAGTTCCGGGTTTAGCGCCTGCGGGCTGGGGGAGAACGGGGGTTGTCCGGGTCACACCACGATCCGAGCCCCAGGGGATCCACAGGGATCCACACCAGGCAATCACAACTCGGGTGGCTGCGACATGCCGCTCACAGGAAGGGATGAGGCGACATGGCGACGCCAGAGATGAAGGCAGGCGACCGGACTCTGTCGCGGGCGGCGGGCATGGTCAACACCGCCAAGGGAGACTTCGACAAGCTCTCCGCCACGCTCTCCGACACCATCCTCGGCTACCAGGCGAAGTGGCAGGGCCAGGGCGGCAAGGCCTTCTTCGGCCTCCACCAGGCGTGGACCGAGAAGCAGAACCGGATCGTCTCGGCGCTCAACGAGTTCGAGCAGGCGCTCACCAACACCGAGCGCGACAACATCAGCACCGACCAGGCGCAGTCGGACAACATGGCCCGCAACCACAGCCGCCTCGACGGCATCCGCAACTGACGAGCACGAAGCAGCGAAGGAGACCAAGGACATGACTGGATCGGGCTTCGACGGCCTCGTCGTCAACCACGGTGGCCTCGATGAGGTCGGGCAGCACCTCTACAAGATGGTCAAGGACATCGACAACCGGATGAACGACCTCGAGCGGGACCTCGCCCCGCTGCAGAGCGACTGGTCCGGTAACGCCCAGATGGCCTACAACCAGGCCAAGACCAAGTGGGACACCGCGATCGCGGAGATGATGCAGCTGCTCAACGACACCAGCACCACGGTCGGCCAGTCCAACCAGGACTACCACGCGGCCGACGTGCGTGGCGCCAACCAGTTCCAGATCGGACACTGACCGGCTGAACGCGACGTCACAGAGGAGGACCGGCGCCCCGGGCGCCGGTCCTCCGTGCGCGTCTCGGCGGGCAGTTACGTACCATCCCAACCGTCGACCGCTCGGGAGGTGACATGAGTCAGGCACCGGTCAGCACGTCCGGACTCGTGCGCGTCACCGTCTCCTCCGGCACCCGGCGGGTCGACCTGGTCCTCCCCGGCTCGGTGCCGGTGGCCGAGCTCGTCCCCGAGCTCGCCCGCAGCGTGGGGCTGCTCGACGCATCCACCGCCTACGGCGGCTACCGGATCGTCACGGCCGAGGGCCGTGAGCTCGCACCCGAGACAGGGCTGATCACCCAGGGCGTCGAGGACGGCGGGCTGCTCGCGGTCTCCGCGGGCGTCGACGAGGCCGCGCCGCGCGTCTACGACGACGTCGTCGAGGCCATGACAGACGTGGTCGAGCGCGACCTGCGGCCGTGGTCTCCGGCCTCTGGGCGGCGTACCGCCCTCGCGGCGGCCGGGCTGCTGATGGCGCTCGGCGCGGTGGCGCTCCTGATCCAGTACTCCTCGCTCCTGGCCGGCGTCGCCGCCGGCGTCGTGGCCGTGGCGCTGGTGGCCGGCTCCATCGTCCTGTCCCGGGTGCAGCACGAGCCCGAGGCCGCCGTGGCTGTGGCGTGGATGGGCGCGGTCTACGCCGCGCTGGCCGGGCTGATGCTGGTGCTTCGCCAGGACAGCGCCTTCTTCGGCTACCCGGTCGCGTGCGCGGGTGGCGGAGCGTTCCTGGCCGGCCTGGTGTGTGTGGTGGGCCTGGGCGAGGGCCGGACGCTCGCGCTCCCCCCGGTGGTCGTGGGCGCGATCTTCCTGGCCACCGGGCTGCTGACCAGGGCGGGCTCGTTCGACCCGGCCGTGGTGCTGACCACAGCCCTCGCCCTGGTGGTGCTGGCCGGCTCGGTGTTCCCGTGGCTGGCCCTCGGAGTGACGGGCACCAGGGTCGACCAGCTGTTCGCGCCCGCCGACATCACCTCCGACCCCGGCGAGATCGACCCGGCCCGCGTGGGCGCGGATGCCCGGATCGCCCACCAGATCCTGGTCGCGATCTCGGCGACCGTCGGGCTGCTGCTCGTGCTGGTGGCACCGCTCGCGGTCAGTCTCGGGCTGTCCGGCACCCTCCTCGCGGTCGTCTCCTGCCTGGTCGTGATGTTGCGGACCCGCCAATATCGCACCGGCCAGGAGGTCCTGGTCGGGCTCGGCTCCGGCATCCTCGGCCTCGCCTCGGTGGCGGTGTCGCTGCTCTGGATGCACCCCGACTGGCGGCCGACCGTGGCGGTGACGTTGGCCGCGACCGGCGCGGTGCTCCTCGCCCTCACGCTGGTGCCGGGCACTCCCTCACTGCGCCGCGGCCGCCTGGGAGATCTGGCCGAAACCGTCTGCCTCCTCGCGCTGTTGCCGCTGGTGGTCCTCGCCACCGGCATCTACTCCGCCATCCGCGGTTGAGGGGCGGCAGCAGATGGCTACCAAGAAGGACCTCGTCGAGGCCTACTCGTTCTCCCGGCGCCGGCTCGTCACGGCGTTCCTCTCCGGCGCGCCCGGCGGCCGCGAGGTGGAACCGTCCCGGCCCGGCCGCACGATCGTCGGTGGCCTCGCGCTAGCGGTGCTCCTGATCGCCGGTGCCGCGATCGCCTCGGTGCTGGCCTCGCGCACCCCGGAGGACTGGAACCAGGTCGGCCTGGTGGTCACCTCGGGCGACCAGCCGGCGACCTACGTCATCCTCGACGTGTCGGACCCGCCCACGCTGATCCCGGTCATCAACATCACCTCGGCCCAGCTGATCCTGGGCGCCGACGTGAAGGCGACCTCGGTCGACCAGGACGTCGTCGACGAGCAGACCCCCGGCACCCCCATCGGGATCCTGGGGGCGCCGCAGACGCTGCCCCGCCCGGACCGGTTCATCGAGACGGGCTGGACGGCGTGCACCGACGACGGGGTCGGCATCGCGATGGACGTCTCCGACGACCCGTTGGTCACCCGCACGACCAGCGGCGCGATCGTCGTGCGCAGCGCCGACCAGGACTGGCTCATCGCGACCTCGAGCGCCCGAGAGGGCAACGACCGGCGCACCTACCGCTACCCGATCTCGGACGACGAGGGCGACCAGCTGCTGGTCGACTACGACCTCGGCCAGAGGGCCTCGGCGATCGACGTGCCCCCCGCCTGGCTCGCGCTGTTCCCCGAGGGCGGTGAGATCGGCGCGACCGGGTTCGACGTCCCGCACTTCGGTGAGCCCGCCGCCGACTCACCGGTGCCCGGGGCCAGGGTCGGCGACTACCTCGTGCTCGGCGACGGCCGGGGCGCGATGGTGGTCGACCACGGCTACCAGCCGCTGGACCCGTTCGCGCTCGCGGTCCTGCAGAACCTCTCCGGTCCCAGCCAGGTCGAGGGGCCCGCTCCCACGACGTACGCCGACTCGACGTTCCTCAGCTCACACTGGCCGGAGACCTCGCTGAAGCCGCTCAACTCCGCGCCGTGCGCGGAGCTCGACGTCGACAACGGGCGGGCCCCGCGGGTCTGGCTGGCCGGGCACCCGGAGGGTCCCGCGGTCTCGCCCGAGGCGGGCTCGAAGGACCCGATCGCCGCGGACGACCGGCGGGTGAGCTTCGACCGCGGCCACGGTGCGTTCGTCGCGGACGGCACCTGGGACTCGACGTCGAGCGACTCGGTCCTCGTGGTCGACCCGCTGGGGAAGGCCTACCCGCTGGTCGGAGGGCCGGCGACGCTCGAGAAGCTCGGCTACGACCCCGACCAGGCCCCGGTCGTGCCCGACGAGTGGGTCAGCCTGTTCGACCAGGGCGTCCCGCTGTCGACCGGTGCCGCGCTCTGCCCGCCGTCCGACCAGCCCGGGCGGCCGGAGACGGGCCCCGCCTGCCAGGCGCTTGCACAGTGAGGCTGCCGCTCGCCTGCCTCGCGGCGCTGGTGCCGGCCCTGCTGGTCTGTCCGACGGCCGCGGCCACGGCCGCCGACGGCCAGACGCAGGACTGCCAGGTGATCACCCGCGAGGACGCCACCCTCTACTCGACCGACCAGCCGAGCCTCCCGCTGCAGGAGATGGGCGTCGACGACGCGTGGGTACGGCTCCGGCAGGAGCACATCAAGCCCGGCCAGGGCGTCACGGTGGCGGTGATCGACTCCGGGGTCGCGTCGAGCGCACCGATCGCGATCGCCGGGCAACCGGTGGACGCGGGCAACAAGGTCCCGGAGCCCACGGACTACCACGGCACCGCGGTCGCGGGAGTGATCGCGGGTCACGTGCGGCCCGACGGCGGCGGGCCGGTCGGCATCGCACCGTGGGCGAAGATCTTCGACGTCCAGGTCTACGACGACGCGGGCGCCTCGACCGCCCCGGACAGCACCGAGTCGCCGATGACGGTCGACAACCTGCGTCGGGGACTCGACGCCGTGATCGCCGCCGTGCCCACGCTCGGGATCCGGATCGTGAACATGTCGCTCGCGATCCCCGACGACCCCGAGATCCGGGCGAAGATCGCCCAGCTCTGGGACCTGGGCGCGGTGGTGGTGGCGCCCACGGGCAACCGCTCCCAGGAGGGTCCCGGCGACCTGCCGAGCTCGTTCGAGACCCCGCAGCCGGGGGAGGACGCCGCGCCCTACATCCATCCGGCGGACTACGACAACGTCCTGGGCGTGAGCGTGACCCCGGCCGGCTCCAGCAACCCCGATCCGGAGCACTGGGTGATGGAGAACTCGACGACCGACGTGGCCGCGCCCACCGCCGGGGCGGTGTCCTACTCGCTGCGGGGGGAGTCGTGCGTGCTCACCGACCCGGCCACGTCGTACGCCGCCGCGGAGGTGTCCGGGGTCCTGGCGCTGCTCCAGTCGGCCTACGACGAGCCGGTCGCGACCTCGGTGCAGCGGCTGCTGATGACCGCGAACGGCCGGCCGGACATCCCGACCACGCTGACCGGGGCGGGCGAGGTGCAGGCGTTGGACGCGCTGACCCGACCGATGGAGACCAGCGGAGACGACCCCGGCGCGGGCGGCGTCGAGCACCAGCCACAGGTGCTGCGCCTGCCCGAGGAGCCCAAGGACGTGCTCGCGTCGACCCGGCACGACGCGGTGTGGTGGGGGCTCGTGGGCGGCGGCATCCTCCTGCTCGCCGTGGTCCTGCGCCCGGTGCTGGCGCGGCGGCGGCGTACGGGCTGACCACGACGCTTGCCTGACCGGTCAGCAGGTGGACGTGGCCGGTCTCCCGTCGAGCCGGTCCTGGGTCCATGCGAGCAGGTCCGGGATCAGTGGGGAGTCGTTGCCGACGACCCCGACGTGGTCGACGCCGGGGTAGGTCCTGTACTCGACGGTGCCGCCGAGCCCGCACCGTTGCCGGACGTAGGCCCGCTGCGCGCTGGGGAGGATGAGCCCGTCCGCCTCGCCCTGCGCGATGAACACCGGTGCGGAGATGGGGTCCAGTGGCACGTTCTCGGCGAGCCGCTTCCCCAGTGCGCCTTCGCTCGCGGGCCTGGAGAGGATCGACTTGTCGAAAAGGAGCGAGGTGATCACCGAGACGAAGACCTCGGGCTCGGCGAGGCACCGCGCCGCCATCTCGCGGACGGGGATCCGCGCCGCGGGGCGGACGTAGTGGTCGAAGTCCACGTCGTCATAGGTCGCGCTGTAGGCGTCCAGGACGAAGGAGGCGAACAGGCTTCCACCGGTGACCTCGTCGAGGTTGGCGATGAGGCCGGTGAGGTTGCCGGCGGGGGCGAGCGCGGCGACCCCGATGACGGTGTCGTCGGGGGCGTAGCTGTCGGCGAGCTGGCCGGTCCACAGGGCCGCGTGGCCACCCTGGGAGTGCCCCCACACGACGGTGCGGTCGTCGAGGTCGAGGTCGTCGAGCTGGTGGGCCGCCCGCACGGCATCCAGAACGGAGCGGCCCTCGCCCTGCCCGATGAGGTAGGGGTGCGGGCCCTCGGTGCCGAGGCCGACGTAGTCGGTGGCGACCATCACCCAGCCGTTGTCGATGACCTGGGGCAGGGCCGGGGTGGCGCCGGCCGTGAAGGGGTCGTCGAGCAGCGAAGGCGCACAGCCCTCGGCCGCTCCTGTGGTGCCGTGGGCCCACGCGATGACCGGCCGGGGACCGTCCGGCAGCTCCTTGGGGGCGACCACGAGAGCGGACGCGACGGCGGGTTCGCCCTCGTCGCGGGTGGTGGTGTAGAGGATCCGCCACGCCTGCGCGGTGTCGGGCACGGCCCGGTCGAACGGTTCGGTGCGGAGCAGCTGGCCGGGCTCGGAGGGCACGTGGTCGGGAGCGGTGTAGAACGCGTCTGGGACCGGGTTGCCGGCGTGCAGCTTGAGGCTGACCACCACCAGCAGGAGGGTCAGTGCCAGCCCGGCGGCAGCGCGCAAGACGTGCCACGACCGGGCGATGGCACCCGGCCCGGCCGGCTCGGCCACGGTGTCCGGCGTGGCTTCAGAACTTCGTGGCCGGACCGCGGCCCAGATCGTGGTGACGCCGAACCAGATCAGCCGGGCTCCGAAGATGACCCCGATGACGATCACCGTGACGTCCGGCCATGCGAGGGCGAGGATGCCGAGGAGGACGGCGGCGACGCCGTGGAGGACCGCGGCGAGCCGCTCGGTTGTGCTTCCTCGGACGGCACCGATCACGTCGAGCGCTCCGTCGACGATCAGGGCGACGCCGAGGAGGACCGCGATGCCGCGGATGCCCAGCCCGGGCCACCCGGCCACCACGACGGCCAGCGCCAGCCAGCCGAGGGCCTTGAGCCGGGCGACGGTCCGGTTCGCGGCCTGCGGGGCGTCGGTGAGCTCCCCCGCGGCCATCACGACCAGGGCGACCACGACGAGCAACAGGAGCACGGCCAGGGACGCGAAGGGCCGGAAGATGAGGACCGCCCCGAGAAGGAGGGTGAGAACCCCGACTGCCGCTGCGAGCCAGCGGGGCAGCACGTGCACGGTCGGACGCTAGTGGCTCGCGGGGGGCCGGAGCGAGGCGATGTCCGGTGCGCACTCGCCCTCGTCGTACCGTGCGCCCGTGACCCGCGCCCGCAGCCGCCGTCCCCGCCCCGCCGACATGGCCGTCCCCGAGGGCGCCCGGTGGGTCTACACCGACGGCGCCTGCTCGGGGAACCCGGGGCCGGGCGGCTGGGCGTGGGCGCTGTCGACCACCGACCACGCGTCCGGCCACGAGGCGGCCTCCACCAACCAGCGGATGGAGATCCGGGCGGCACTCGAGGCGGTGCGCTCGCTGTCCGGGCCGCTGCTGGTGGTTTCGGACTCGACCTACGTCGTCAACTGCTTCCGCGACCGCTGGCATGAGGGCTGGCAGTCCCGCGGCTGGGTCACCTCCGCGCGTACGCCGGTGGCCAACCGCGACCTGTGGGAGCCGCTCGTCACCCTGGTCGCCGAGCGCGGTGACGTGGCTTTCCGGTGGGTCAAGGGCCACTCGGGCGACCAGATGAACGACTTCGTCGACGCCCTTGCCGTCGCCGCCTGCCGCAGGTGACGGTGGCAGAGGGCAGGCACTGCTGGCGTACCGCTGGTCGAGCTTGTCGAGACTCCGCAGGGTAGGCACCCGGGGGAGTCCCAGCGTCGGGTCGCCCGGCTTCGAGGCTCGGCGCTGGGGCGCCTCGCACCTCAGCCACCGTGGCAGGCACCTGCCGGCGCACCGCTGGTCGAGCTTGTCGAGACCTCCGCAGGGTAGGCACCCGGGGGGGTTCCAGCGTCGGGTCGCCCGGCTTCGAGGCTCGG